>JAFLEA010000099.1 GCA_017302035.1 Lysobacterales bacterium | reverse complement strand
TCGCCGCCCGCCACCCGCAGGCCTGGGTGATCGGCTCGGACCAGGCCGCCGACCTGGACGGCCGCGTCCTCGGCAAGCCCGGGGGGCGCGCGGCGGCGATCGCGCAGCTGGCGGCGATGTCGGGGAACTCCGTGTGCTTCCACACCGCCGTATGCCTGCGCCGCGGCGAGCGCGAACTGGCCGCCGCCGACCTCACCCGGGTGCGCTTGCGCGCCCTGGCGGCCGCCGAGATCGAGCGCTACGTCGACGCCGAGCAACCGTTCGACTGCGCCGGCAGCTTCAAGTGCGAAGGCCTGGGCATCGCCCTGTTCGAGGCGATCGAGACCCGCGACCCCACTGCCCTGGTCGGCCTGCCGCTGATCGCCCTGGCCGGCCTGCTGCGCGAAGCGGGCCATCCGCTGCCCTGAGCCGCATGCCACCGGCCGGGTTCAGCCCCCGGCCGGCCCCAGCAGCGTCACCGGGCACATCCGGTACGGGAACGCTTCCTCGCCGATCCAACTGCGATGCACGCTGCACGCGTCCAGGTCGATCCGCACTCCGTAGCGTTGCTCCAGCACCGCGGCCAGCCGCTCCATGCGCTCGCGCTCGGCGTGCCGACGCGCGTCGAGCGCGGCCCGGTCCCCGTCTTGACGTTCCATGCCTTCCGCACCCAGCGACAACCGGCAGCGGCCGGTGGGCGAATCGGCCGGCTCCGTCAGTCCGCGGCTGCGACTGCGGTCGGCGATCCAGCGCAGCAGCCTGCAATCCCCGCGATCCAGCCAGAGCCGCGCCGCCCAGCGGTTGTGCCGCTCGATGCGCTCGCGCTTCAAGCGCACCCGCTCGTCCCAGGCGTCGGTTTCCGCCGGCAGCATCGCCATCGCACTGCCCTGCCCGGCCACCCGCCGGCGCACGCTCGCGGCATAGGCGGCGGACTCGGGGAAATTGTTCGCCACGCCGACATAGACCGACTCGGGCGCCAGCCACGGGATGCGCCAGGACTGCGGCTCGTCGCCGGCCAGCAGGACCACGCCAGGCGCGGGCGCCGGGGGGGCCTCGACCCGCACCGCGGTCGCACTCCAGCGCGCATGGCCCCAGTCGCTCCAACCCGCCAGCGCGACCAGCGCGCAGAACGCCACCGCCACTCCGGCAAGCCGACGGCCGGCGCGACCACGCACCGTCCCGCGCAGCAGCAGCCACAGCACCAGCGGCGCGAGCAATTCCAGCACGACCAAATAGCGGTGGATGCTGAACACCAGCAGCCACAGCACGAACCCGGTCGCGAAGAACACGCCGAGCATGCGCGAGACCGCCGGATCGCCCGTGCGCACCGGCTCCGCACCGCGCATGCGGCGCCACAGCCAGGCGATGGCGGCGACCGGAGCGGTCACGTACAGCAGCGCCCATACCGCCTGCAGCAACGCGATCTCGCTGATCAGCCGTGGATCGAAGGTGAACAGCAACGGCCGCAGCACGGTCTCGCCCAGCCCCTTCGGCCGCCAGCGCAGGTCGGCGACCGCCTCCGGCGCCGCCAGCGGCGCCTGGAACCAGTGGTTGAACTGCGGGAACAGCGGGTTGCCGTACAGCGCCCCGACCCGATGCAGCCATGGCCCGGCCAGCACTCCGAACAGCGCCAGCGCGACCAGCGCCAGCCCGGCGCCGGCAGCCAGGCGCTGGCGCCAGGACAGCGGCGGCGCCAGCACCGCCAGCCCCAGGGCCACGGCATAGATCGCATTGGTCAGCTTGAACGCCACCGCCATGCCCAGCAGCGCGCCGGCCAGCACCACCCGGCGCGGCCGCCAGCCGCCGCCTGCCTGCGGCAGCATCAAGGCCAGCGCGCCGAGCACCAGCGGCGCGGTGCCGTTGTCGCCCATGGTGTTGCCCAGTTCGGACAGGAATGCCGCGCTGGCCAGGCCGGCCAGGCCCAGCAGCGGCGCCAGCCAGTCGCGACCCGGATCGCCGGCCAGTGCGCGCCAGGCGATCCAGGCCACCGGCAGGAAGGCCAGGCCATGCAGCAGCCCCAGCAGCGCGCCGGCCAGGGGCGCGGGCGCATGCTGCACCAGCAGGAAATACGGCACGTCCAGCAGCGGCGTGAAATAGCTCTGCAATTGCGCCGGGGCCAGGTCCAGGCCCAGGCGACCGTGCAGCAGCGCCCAGGCGTTGTACAGGTGGTAGTTGCGCAGATCCCAGTTGGTGTCCTGGCCGCGCAGCAGCGACAGCAGCGCACACAGCAGGGCCACGGCAACGGTCGAGTTCACCACCCCGCGCCGGGTGCCGAAGCCGAACCAACCACGCAGCGCGGCCAGGCCGGGGGCCAGCCGTGCGCGCAAGCGCCCGCGGCGCGACGCCATTGCCTCAGCCGCCACCGGCAACCCTCTCCGCCACCGGCGCCACGCCTGTGCGGCGATCGTCCCCCGGCCCCGGCACCGCCCCGCGGGTGGCCGGGATCGCCAGGTAGGCCAGGCGCTTGGCTTCGATGCGCCCGCGGGTGACCGTGTCCAGGATCAACCCGCAGGCCAGCGCCAGCGCCGACAGCAGGGCCAACGCCGCGCACAGGATCGCGGTCGGGAAGCGCGGCACCAGCCCGGTCTCCAGCCAGGTGACCAGCAGCGGCGCGGCCAGCAGCAGCGACAGCAGCAACGCCGCCGCCGCGGCGATGGAGAAGAACAGCAACGGCCGCTCGCTCTTGAACAGGCGCGCGATGGTGCCGAGGATGCGCGCGCCGTCGCGGTATGTGTTGAGCTTGCTGGTCGAGCCTTCCGGCCGCGCGCCGTAGGCGGTGGGCATCTCCGCCACCGGCATGCGCAACTGCAACGCATGGACCGCCAGTTCGGTCTCGATCTCGAAGCCGGCCGCGTGCGCCGGGAACGATTTCGCGTAACGGCGCGAGAACACCCGGTAGCCGGACAGCATGTCCTGGAAGGTGTCGCCGAACAGCAGGCCGACACAGCCGGTCAGCAGGCGGTTGCCGAAGCGGTGCCCGGCACGGTACGCGGCCCGATCCTGGTCCACGCGCGCGCCCACCACCATGTCCAGGCCGTCGTCGAGCAGGCGCCGCACCAGGCGCGGCGCGGCGGCCGCATCGTAGGTGGCGTCGCCATCGACCATCACGTAGACGTCGGCCTCGATGTCGGCGAATGCACGGCGGACCACGTTGCCCTTGCCGCGCAACGCCACCGGATGCACCTCGGCGCCCGCGGCGCGGGCGACGGCGGCGGTGGCGTCGCTGGAACGGTTGTCGAACACGTGGCAGCGCGCCGCCGGCAGGCTGGCGCGGAACCCGGCGACCACCGCGGCGACCGTGGCCTCCTCGTTGTGGCACGGCACCAGCAGCGCCACCTGCAGCGGCCGGCCGGCCTGGTCGCCTTGCCCGCCTCCGATGTCCCCGCTCCGCATGCCCGGCACCCCCGTCGAATGGGCACGCATGTTACCCGCCGCCGGCGCCGGCGACGATCCGCAGCGGCTGTTCCGGCCACTCCTCCAGACTGCCGTCGGCGCCGTGCAGGCGCAGGCCGAGCCAGTGGCGGCCGGCCAGGCCGGCCGGCAGTTCGACCCGGGCGCGGAAGCCGACGCGCGGCTGGTGGGGGTCGACCGACTCCGGGAAGTATTCGCCGACGTCGAATTCGGCCCCGTACTCGGCCTGGGCCACCACCGCACCATCCAGGGTCACTTCCACCTTCGACAATCCCGCGCCTTCCTTGAACGCCCAGCCGCCGACCTCGAACCGCAACGGCACCGCGTCGTCGGGGCCGGGCGCCTCGATCCAGGCCATGGCCGGGGCAACGCATGCCCGCGCAGCGGCTGCTGGCGCCGGCGACGCCGGCGGCAGGCGCAGCAGCAGGAACCGCTGCGCGCCATGGTCCACCATCACCGTGCGCGCCGGCGGCAGCGGGCCCAGCCGCATGCACAGTTCGTGATAGCGCCGCAGCCAGTGCTTGAACGGCAGATCGCCCGGCGCCAGCACCAGCAGCGTGGGCGCGTCGGCCGCGGCCGCATCGGCCTGCAGTCCCCACAGCCGCAACTGCGGTGCCCGGCCATGGGCGTGGTTGAGCGGATGGTCCAGCACCGGGATGCGCGGATCGCCCAGGGCGAAACCCAGTTCGGCGCCGACCTTGAAGTCCTCGGCCAGCAGCCGCGTGCCCGCGGGCATCGCCTGCAACTCCTCGCGCACCGCCGCGGCCAGGGGTTCCCAGCCGGCGAAGTTGCGCGGGTAGTGCTTGGAGGCCGCACTGGCTGCGCGCAGCGATGGCGCCGCCACCGCCAGGCACCAGCCCAGCGCGGCCAGCAATCCCAGCGCCGCCAGCGCCCACGCCGCCCGCCGCCACGGCCTGGACCAACCATCGATCCCCATCGCCGCCGCCGGCAGCAGCGCCAGGTACGCCGGCACAGGCCAGTGGAAGCTGACCCGTTCGCGATCGGCGAAGAACCCCAGCACGAACAGGCCGCCGAGCACGAGCGTGCCGAACAGCGCCAGGAAACGCCATTGCGGTCGCGCCGGCCGCTGCCTCCAGCCGGTCGTCCATCCCGCCTGCAGCATCGCCAGCGCCAGCAATGGCGTCGCCAGCAGCGCCTGCACCGGCAGGAACGCCAGGCCGCCGGCGTGCAGCGTCCACGGATGCCGGTCCAGCAACTGGAAGCGCAATCCGGCCTCGCCGTGCTCGAAGTTCCACAGCAGCAACGGCAGCCATGCCAGCAGGCCGACCGCACCGGCCAGCAGCACCCGCGGGTCGCGCAGCAGGCGCCGGCCCTGCGGCAGCCACAGGACCACCGCGATGCCCACCGCCCACACGCCGGCGAAGCGGTAATGGCTCAGCGCCCCCAGGGCCAGGCCGGACGCGAGTTCCAGCGAAGCCAGCGGTGTGGCCGCCTGGAGCAGGCGCGCACCGGCATGCAGGCACAGCACCGTGGCCAGCGCCAGCGGCACGTCCGGCAACGCCAGGATCCCGAGCATGCCCAGCAAGGGCAGCAGCACCGCCAGGGTGCCCGCATGCCAGCCATGGATCGCGCCGAACCAGCGCCGGCCGATCCGCGCCACCCACCACGGCAGCAGCGCGCCGACCAGCAGGAACGGCATCCGCAGCGCCAGCACGTGGTCGCCGCCCAGCGCCGTGCCCAGCCGCGCCAGCCAGGCGGTCATCCCCGGCAGGTCGGAATAGGCCAACGCCAGGTGCCGGCCTTCCTGCCAGTAGAAGGCCTCGTCGACGAACAGCGGCAACCGCGCGGCCACCACCAGCTTGAGCGCGCAAGCCAGCGCCCACCAGGCGATGAACCAACGCCGTGCGCGGTGTTCAGCCTCCATCTGCCGCTACACTCCCCTTCGATCTCCAGGTGCAGGAAAGATGATGTCGCCGACCGCGGACCCATCGCTACCCATCCTAACCGACCGCCTGCGCGAGTCGCTGGTGCAGGCGCAGCGCCAGGTCAACGCCCTGGTGCTGGGCAAGCCGCAGGAAGTGCGGCTGGCGCTGGTGGCGCTGCTGGCCGGCGGCCACGCCCTGATCGAGGACCTGCCGGGGCTGGGCAAGACCACCCTGGCGCATGCGCTGGCCGCAACCGTGGGCCTGGGTTTCCAGCGCATCCAGTTCACCTCCGACCTGCTGCCGGCCGACGTGCTCGGAGTGTCGGTGTACGAGGCCGGCTCGCGCGAGTTCCGCTTCCATCCCGGCCCGGTGTTCGCCCAGGTGCTGCTGGCCGACGAGATCAACCGCGCCCCGCCGCGCACCCAGAGCGCGCTGCTGGAGGCGATGGCCGAGCAACAGGTGACCATCGACGGCACCACCCATCCGTTGCCCGACCCGTTCTTCGTGATCGCCACCCAGAACCCGGTCGACCTGTCCGGCACCTTCCCGCTGCCGGACTCGCAGCTGGACCGGTTCCTGCTGCGCTTCTCGCTCGGCTACCCGAACGCCGAGTCCGAACGCGCCCTGCTCACCGGCACCGATCGCCGCGAACTGATCGCCCAGGCCGTCCCGGTACTCGGCGACGGCGACGTGCAGGCCTTGCGCCAGGCCGCCGAACGGGTCCACGCCAGCGAAGCCCTGGTCGGCTACGTGCAGGCGCTGCTGGCGCGCAGCCGGCAACAGCCGGGCGTGCGCGTGGGCCTGTCGCCGCGCGCCGGCATCGCGCAGATAAACCTTGAGGCGGTCACCGAAGAAGCCCAGCAGGTCTTCTTCCGGTGAGATGCTCGGAGCGTCTTTGACGTTTTTCGGGTCTGGCATGGCTGGCAATGCCGCGAGCGCTTTGCGGAAGCGGAACTCTTCGTCGTGGCCCCGGACGGCGCGAACTTTCTCACGCCGCTTCGCAGTGCAAGTCTCGCGGCGGTCGTCGCCTGGGGCGTGCTGCACTACAATAGTCCGGAAGAAATCCTCGGCCTTCTCACAGAGACC
>JAFLEA010000098.1 GCA_017302035.1 Lysobacterales bacterium | reverse complement strand
CCTGGTCGCGATCCCGCTGCTGGCGCTGATCCCGCTGCTCGGCGGAATCAAGAACCAGACCCTGACCTGGCCCATGGTCGGGCACGCGCTCGGCGCGCTCGCCCTGGTCTGGTTCGGCGGCCGCCTGCTGATGCACCGGGCGTTGCGGGTGGTGGCCGGCACCCAGGCACCGGAGGTGTTCACCGCCACCGCGCTGCTGGCGGTGCTCGGCAGCGCCTGGATCATGCAGCAGGCCGGACTCAGCCCGGGCCTGGGCGCGTTCATGGCCGGCGTGCTGCTGGCCGATTCGGAATACCGGCACGAGCTGGAATCGCAGATCAATCCGTTCAAGGGCCTGCTGCTGGGGCTGTTCTTCATCGCCGTGGGCATGGGCATCGACCTGGACCGGATCGTCGCCGAGCCATGGCTGGTGGTGGCCGGAGTGGCGCTGCTGCTGGCGGTGAAGTTCGCGGTGCTGTTCGGCGTGGGCCGGGTCGCCGGGTTGGCCCCGCGTTCGGCGCTGCTGCTGGGCGGCACCCTGTGGCTGGGCGGCGAGTTCGCGTTCGTGGTGTTCCACGAGACCCTGCGCGTGGGCCTGCTGTCGACGGACGACCACGACCGGCTGGTCGCGGTGGTCGGCGTGTCGATGGCACTGATGCCGTTGCTGTTGCTGGCGCTGGACCGGCGCATGCGCGATACCGAGGCCCTGCACGCGCCGGCGCAACCGCCGCGCTACGACGCGCCGGATCCGGCGGCACAGCCGCCGCAGGTGCTGATCGCCGGGGTCGGGCGCTTCGGCCAGATCGTGGCCCGGCTGCTGGCCGCGCAGCGCGTCCCCTACGTGGCGCTGGAGAACAGCATCGAGCAGGTCGAGGACGTGCGCCGCAGCGGCGGGCGCATCTTCTACGGCGACCCGACCCGGCCGGACCTGCTGCGCGCGGCCGGCGCCCAGTACGCGCGTTTGTTCGTGGTCTGCACCGACGATCCGGACAGCAACCTGCGCGCGGTGCGCCTGATCCGGCGCCTGTACCCGCAGGCGAAGGTCCTGGCCCGCGCGCGCAACCGCCAGCATGCCTGGCGGCTGATGGACCTGGGCGCCGAACCGTTCCGCGAACTGCTCGGCTCCAGCCTGGAAATGGGCGAGCACGTGCTGCGCGAACTGGGCGTCCCGGCCAGCGTCGCCGCCGACCACGTGCGGCGCTTCCGCGAGCACGACGAGATGCTGCTGCGCGAGCAGTACCTGGTGTACGACGACGACGCGGCGGTCAGGCAGAGCGCACGCCAGGCGCGCGCCGACCTGCTGCAGCTGTTCGATGCCGACGAGGTCCGAAGCGCGGACGCCGGGGATGCGGACACGCCCCGCGCCGCGGACTGACGGATGTTCCCCGGCGCCAGCGCTACCGGTCGCCGGGCGGTTCCGGGCGCAGCCACAGCCAGGTGCCGACCACCGCCATGCACGCGATCGGCAGCGCCACCATCCAGGCGCCGTGCGAGGCGCTGGACAGCATCAGCGCCAGCAGGATCAGCGCGCTGGCCAGCATGGTCCAGGTCGCGGCCCACTTCGCCCGCCGCGGCACGGCGCGGTGCTCGCGCCAGCTGCGGATCATGGGCCCGAAGCGCGGGTCGGCCAGCAGCCGTCGTTCCAACCGCTCCGAACCGCGTGCCGCGGCCCACGCGGCAATGAGCACGAACACCGTGGTCGGCAGCCCCGGGACGAAGATGCCGACGATGCCCAGTGCCAGGCTCGCGTAGGCCAGCAGCCACCAGGCCCAGCGGAATCGGTTGCGGTCCTCCATGGGCGGCCATGATAGGGCGCGAGGGAGCGTGCCGACCAACGGTCGGCACCACAGACAGTCGCCCATCGCGTCCGCGGCGCGTTCGCCAAGCCGGCGCGGAGTCGCTGCAACGCGGGCCCCGCCGCTATCGGCGGAGCCCGGCCGCAATGCCGCGGATCAGGGGGCTTCGGGCACCCCGAGCTGGTCGAGCATGAAGGCGTACATCTCGGCCGATTCGCGGAAGCGGCGGAAGCGGCCGGACTTGCCACCATGTCCGGCTTCCATGTTGGTGCGGAACAGCAGCGGCCGGTCGCCGGTGTTCAGGTCGCGCAGGCGGGCGACGTACTTGGCCGGCTCCCAGTACTGCACCTGCGAGTCCCACAGCCCGGTGCCGACGAACATCGCCGGATAGGCCTTGGCCTCCAGGTTGTCGTAGGGCGAGTACGTGACGATGTAGTCGTAGTACTCCTTCTCCTCCGGGTTGCCCCACTCGTCGTATTCGTTGGTGGTCAGCGGGATGCTCGGGTCGAGCATGGTGGTCGCCACGTCCACGAACGGCACCTGCGAGAGGATGACGTTGTACTTCTCCGGCGCCATGTTGGAGATCGCGCCCATCAGCAGGCCGCCGGCGCTGCCGCCGAACGCGGCCACCCGGTCCGGGGCGGCATGGCCTTCCTTGACCAGGAAGTCGGTGACGTCGATGAAGTCGGTGAAGGTGTTGGTCTTGTGCAGCAGCTTGCCGTCCTCGTACCACTTGCGGCCCAGCTCCTGCCCACCGCGGATGTGGGCGATGGCGTAGACCACGCCGCGGTCCAGCAGGCTGACGTTGGTGGCGCTGAAGCCCGGGTCCATGGAGATGCCGTAGCTGCCATACGCGTATTGCAGCAGCGGTGCGGTGCCGTCCTTCGGCGTGTCCTTGTGCCGGACCAGGGTGACCGGGATCTTCGTCACCCCGTCGCGCGCCGGCGCCCAGACCCGCTCGGTGACATACCGCGACGGATCGTAGCCGGGCACCGGCTGCTGCTTGAGCTGGCGCCGCTCGCCGGTATTCACGTTCAGCTCGTAGGTGGTGGCCGGGGTGGTCATCGAGGTGTAGGCGTAGCGCAGCCATTCGCTGTCCGGCTCGGGGTTGGCGGCCAGGCCCATCGAGTAGGCCGGCTCGTCGGCCTTGACGTACTCCTCGCTGCCGTCGTTGCGAACCAGGCGCAGGCGCTCCAGCGCGTCGGAACGCTCGGCCACGGCCATGAAACCGTCGAACAGCTCCACGCCCTCGATGAACACGTCCTGGTCGTGCGCCACCAGATCCTTCCATTGCGCGCGCGAGGTGGCCTCACTCGGCGCCTCGACCAGCTTGAAGTTGGTCGCGCCGTCGGCATTGGTCCGGATCACCCAGCGCTCGCCGAGGTGGTCGGCGTCGTACTCGACCTCGCGCTGGCGCGGGGCGAGCACCTTGAACTGGCGCGGATCGGCGGCCGGCGCATAGCGCAACTCGTTGGACACCGTGCTGTCCAGCCCGATCACGATGTACTTGTCGTCGCGGGTGCGGCCGATGCCCATGTAGTAGGTGTCGTCCTGCTCCTCGTAGACCAGCCGGTCGCTGGCGGCCGGGGTGCCGAGCACGTGCGCCTTGACCCGCTTGGTCAGCAGCGTGTCGGGGTCGTTCTCGACGTAGAACAGGGTCTTGTTGTCGTCGGCCCAGACCAGGTTCGGGGATACGCCGGCGATCGTGTCGGGCAGGGTTTCGCCGCTCTCCAGGTCGCGGAAGCGCACGGTGTACTGGCGGCGGCCGTTGAGGTCCTCGGCCCAGGCCAGCAGGCGATTATCCTGGCTGACCGCCAGGACGCCGGCCTGGTAGTAGTCCTTGCCCTCGGCCAGCGCGTTGACGTCCAGCAGCACCTGCTCGCCGGCGAAGTCGCCGGCCTCGTTGGCCCTCTGGATCGACAGCGCATCCACGCCTTCGGCATCGGCGCGGCGTGCGTGGACCGGATAGTCCTTGCCGGTCTCGAAGCGGGTGTAATACCAGTACCCGCGCTCGCGGTACGGCACCGAGCTGTCGTCCTGCTTGATCCGGGCGACGATCTCTTCGTACAGCGTGTCCTGCACGCCCTTCAGCGGCGCCAGCACCGAATCGGCGTAGGCGTTCTCGGCCGCCAGGTACGCCAGCATCTCCGGGTTCTCGCGCTTGTCGTCGCGCAGCCAGTAGTACTCGTCGCTGCGCTCGGCGCCATGCGGGGCAACGACCGTGTGCGGCCGCTGCGCGGTGTCCGGCGGCGTGGCCGCGGAGGCCAGCGCGCGCGGGGCGGCGCGGGCGACGGCGGGGCGGTCGGCGTCTTTGCCGGGCGTGCAGGCGGACAGGGAAGTCATCAGCAGGGAGGTCGTCAGCAGGAGGAAGGTCGGCTTCAGGGTTCTCATGTTCATGTCATCGGCTCAGCTTGTCCCAGAGGAAGCTGTAGGCCAGCGCCGACATGTGCGCGGCCTGGGCATTGTTGGCCGCGCCGCCGTGGCCGCCCTCGATGTTCTCGAAGTAGGCCACGTCCTTGCCGGCATCGATCATCTTCGCCGCCATCTTGCGCGCATGGCCCGGATGGACGCGGTCGTCGCGGGTGGAGGTGGTGAACAGCACCGGCGGATACTGCTTGCCGGGATCGAACAGGTGGTACGGCGAGAAGCCCTGGATGAACGTCCAGTCGTCGGTGTCCGGATCGCCGTACTCGGCCATCCACGAGGCGCCGGCCAGCAGCTTGCTGTAGCGCTTCATGTCCAGCAGCGGCACCTGCACCACGATCGCGCCGAACAGCTCCGGGTACTGGGTGAGCATGTTGCCCATCAGCAGGCCGCCGTTGCTGCCGCCCTGCGCGCCCAGGTGCCGCGGCGAGGTGACGCCACGCTTGAACAGGTCCTGCGCCACCGCGGCGAAGTCCTCGTAGGCCTTGTGCCGGTTCTGCTTGAGCGCGGCCTGGTGCCAGCGCGGGCCGTACTCGCCGCCGCCGCGGATGTTGGCGACCACGTACACGCCGCCCTTGTCCAGCCAGGCGCGGCCCAAACCGCCGGAATAGCCCGGTACCATCGGGATCTCGAAGCCACCGTAGCCGTACAGCAGGGTCGGACTGGTCCCGTCGAAGACCAGGTCCTTCGGCCGCACCAGGAAGTACGGCACCCGGGTTCCGTCCTTGGAGGTGGCGAAGTGCTGTTCGACCACGTCGCGGCTGGCGTCGAAGAATTCCGGCATCGCCTTCAGCGGCTGCGCCGGGGCCGACGGGCGCGAGGCGTCGGCCAGCAGCAGGGTGGTCGGGGTCAGGTAGCTGGTGGTGGTCACCCACAGCAGGTCGCTCTCGTCGGCGTCGACCGCACCCACCGTGGTGGTGCCGATCCCGCCGTCGCCGATCTTCAACGGCTGCGAGGCCCAGCCGTCGGCGCCGTGGGTGAGCACGCTGATCCGGTTCTTGACGTCGTCGAACACGTTGAGCACGACATGGTTGCGGGTCAGGGTGGCGCTGGCCAGCGAGGTGCGCGCGTCCGGTTCGAACAGAACCTCGAACTTGCGCTCGCCGGCCATGAACGCGTCGAAGTCGGCGACGATGAACGAGCCGGCCTGGTAGGTCTTGCCGCCGACCGTCCACGGCTCGCGCAGCTCCAGCCCCAGCCACTGCCGCTGCACCGATTTCTGCGCCGAGTTGGGCACGTCCACCTTGACCAGCGCACCGTCGGCGCCGACCAGGTACAGCTCGTCGTTGTAGAAGGCCAGGGTCCGGGTGACGAAGTCGCGCTCGTAGCCGGGGGTGTCGTCGTGGCCGGCGGCGATGTACATGTCGCCGGGCTTGCCTTCATACACCGGCTGCGCCGAGGCCAGCGGCGTTCCGCGCTTCCAGCGCTTGACCACGCGCGGGTAGCCGGACTCGGTCATGGTGCCGGGACCGAAGTCGGTGAACACGTAGGCGGTGTCGCGATCGATCCAGCGCAGGCCGCCCTTGGCCTCGGGACGGAAGAAGCCGCCCTCGACCCACGCGCGGGACGGAACGTCGAACTCGCGGGTCACGTCGGCGTCGGCACCGCCGCGCGACAGCGCGATCAGGCAGCGGTCGTAGTCCGGGCGCAGGCAGTCGGCGCCGTGCCAGACCCAGTTCTCGCCCTCGGCCTGGTTCAGTGCGTCCAGGTCGAGGATGGTTTCCCATGCCGGGTTCGGCTTGCGGTACTCCTCCAGGGTCGTCCGGCGCCAGACCCCGCGCTCGTGGTTCTTGTCCTTCCAGAAGTTGTAGTAGTGGCCGCCCATCTTCTGCACGAACGGGATCTTGGCGTCCGAATCGAGCACTTCGCGGATGCCCGCCTCCAGGCGCTTGAATTCCGGACTGGACGCCAGCGCGGCGTCGGTCCTGGCGTTCTGGGCGCGGACCCACTGCAGCGGCGTCTCGCCGGCAACTTCCTCCATCCACTGGTACGGATCGTCGGCCACGGCCGGCTCCTGGGCATGGGCCGCACCGGCGGCAATGAAACCGGCGAAAAGGCAGGCCTGGGCGAAACGGGACATCCAGCGACTCCGGGTCGGTTGCACAAGCCCGGGAAGCTAGCACAGGCCCGCATCGCGGCCCCGTGTCGTTGGTCAGGTCGTTGGTCAGGCCGCCGGGCGCAGGATCGCGGTGGCCGGCCGGGTCCACCGCCGCGCCTGGCGGCCGGCACGCCGGTGGCGGCCGGCGCTTTCCGTGCCCCGCCGCGCCCGCGGCAACCGGAAACGGTGCAATGCCCACCAGGCCGTGCCCGGCATCGCCACCAGCCACATCGGCCACCACCCCAGCCAGGCGTTGGAGCCGCGCAGCGCCGGCACCAGCAGCACCGCCAGCAGACCGGCAGCCAGGCAGCCACGGAGCAGGCGTTCGAGCGCAGGATCGATCCCGTCCCCGGCCCGGCGGGGGGCGAGGACGGCGTGGG
>JAFLEA010000097.1 GCA_017302035.1 Lysobacterales bacterium | reverse complement strand
TTTGGCGCAACGCGGACAATGGTGCCTTCCGGCTTAAGATCCAGGCGGGCACGACCATCGGCTCCTGTTTGCAACGCACCGCCTGTTTGAATGACAAAGCCGGATTCAGCAGGGACAAATTCTCCTTGGTGGCGATGGATGCAGCGCGGGCGGTGCAGCCGGTGGACGCGATATCCGGCGCGCTGATGCTGGTGCCGCGCCCCCTGTTCGAAGGCATCGGCGGTTTCGACCGGGGCTACCGCCTGCATGCCGAGGACCTGGACCTGTGCCGGCGCGCGCGTGCGGCCGGGGCGGTGGTGGCGGTGGCCAACGACGTGACCGTGGTCCATGTGCGCGGCGTGTCCAGCCGCTCGCGCCCGGTGTTCGTCGAATGGCACAAGCACCGCGGATTGTGGCGCTACTTCGGCAAGTTCGAGGCGCCGCGCCATGGCCTCGCCACCCGCGCGGCGGTGTTCGCGGCGATCTGGGCGCATTTTGCCGTGGCCCTGTCGCGCGCACTGCTGCGCTGAGGGTGGCGCCGCGGGCGGCGGTCCTTGCGGCCAGCGCCGGTTTCTGGAATCGTCCGCGCTGGGTTCCCGGGCGCAACGCACCGGGGATGGAGGCCCCCGGGACGCAGATGGCCCGATACGAGCAACTCGACAGCGTCGCGCACAGGAATCTGCGCGTGGCCACCGGTTTCGGCGCGCACTTCGGCGACAACGTGGCGATGGTGCCGGTGTTCCCGGGCGAGTACCCGGACCTGCAGCGCGAATACCCGATTTTCTTCCGCAAGGATCCGGCCGGCGGTTTCCAGGCGGTGGCGCTGCTGGGCTTCGACCATCACGAGAACCTGTTCCTGCACCACGAGCGCTGGAACGCCGCCTGCCTGCCGGCGACGGTGGCGCGCGGGCCGTTCCTGATCGGATTCCGGGACCCGCCGGGCGACGACGGGGACGGGCCGCGCAACCAGCCGGTCATCCACGTCGACATGGCCCATCCGCGGGTGGTCGCGGCGGGCGGCGAGCCGGTGTTCCTGGCCGACGGGGGCCACAGTCCGTACCTGGACCACATCGTCGGCGTGCTGCGCGGCATCCATGAAGGCGTCGAGGCCGGCAGGGTCCTGTACGCGGCGCTGGATGAAATGGAACTGATCCAGCCGCTGACCATCGACGTACGCTTCGACGACGGCCACGGGGTGAACCTGGCAGGCCTGTACGGCATCGACCGCGAGCGGTTGGCGGCGCTGGATGCGGTCTCGCTGTCGCACCTGCATCGCACGGGCCGGCTGGAGGCCGTCCATCTGCTGCTGGCTTCGCAGCGCAACCTCGAGCGGCTGGTGGGCGAGAAGCGGCGGCGGCTCGCCGCGAAGTCCTGAGTCGCACCCGCCCGGACGCCTGGCATCGGGCGGTCCGGTGCCGCGCCGCGCGTCAGTCGGCGCGTTTGACGATGCGGCCGTCCTTCACGATCACCGCGAACCTGCGTTCGGGATCGGCCAGGACTTCGAGATCCTGCAGCGGGTCGCCGTCGACCAGCAGCAGGTCGGCCAGGGCGCCCGGCTCCACCACCCCGAGACGGCCGGGATAGGGGCTGCGCAGGCCCGACAGGGCCAGCAGTTCGGCGTTGTCGTGGGTCACCATCTTCAGGATCTCGGCCGCGGTGAACCATTCGCGCAGGCCGAGGATGAATTCGTTCTGTTCGTGGTTGAGCGCCGGCTCGAACAGGAAGTCGGTACCCCAGGCGATGCGCACGCCCGCGCGCTTGGCCGCGGCGATCGTGCGCGCCTGGCCCTCGATCACCGGCCGGCGCTTCTCCTTGCGCATCGGGTCCATCGCCTCGGTGCTCGCACGCAGGGTCTGGGTGGACAGCCAGATACCGCGCTCGGCCATCAGGTTAAGGGTGTCTTCGTCGAGCAGTTGGCCGTGCTCGATGCACTTCACCCCGGCTTCGATGGCGCGGCGCACCGCGCGCGTGGTGTAGGCGTGGACCATGACGTAGGTGCCCCAGTCCTCGGCCGCTTCCACCGCCGCGCGCATCTCGTCGAAGGTGTACTGGGTGACGTCGACCGGATCGTAGGCCGAGGAGGTGCCGCCGCCGGCCATCAGCTTGATCTGGCTGGCGCCCATGCGCAGGTTCTCGCGCACCGCGGTCAGCACCTCGTCGCGGCCGTCGGCGATGAAGGTCGCGCCCATCTCCTCGGCCAGCGACGGCTTGCCGAAGAACCGGCGCGAACGCTCGTGCGGCTGGCGCAGGTCGCCGTGACCGGAGGTCTGGCTGACGAAGGCGCCGGACGGCCAGATGCGCGGGCCGGACAGCTTGCCGGCGTCGATGGCGGCCTTCAGCTCGAACACCGGCCCGCCGGCGTCGCGCACGCTGGTGAAGCCGCGCATCAGGGTGCTCCGGGATTCGGCCGCCACCGTGGCCGCGAGCTTCTCGGGCGTGGCGTCCGGGGCGAGCATGTCGGCCTGCGACAGCGCGGTGAAGGTGCTGTGCCAATGCGCGTCGATCAGGCCCGGCATCAGGGTGCGTCCGCGACCCTCGACGATGGTGGCCGCCGATGAAGGCCGCGCATCGGCACCGATGGCGGCGATCAGGTTGCCGCGCACCAGCACGTCGGTCGGGGCGCCCAGTTTGCCGCGCGCCGTATCCAGCACGCGCACGTCGCGGAACAGCAGTTCGTTGTCCGCGGCGGGCGCCTGGGCGAAGGCGCCGGCGAAGGGCAACAGCGCCAGCAGCGTTGCCAGCAGGGGCACTCGGCGGATCCGGCAGGCACGGGACATGGCAGGTTCCAACTCGTGGCCGGCCGCGCCGGCGGGTGGCCGCAGTATGCCCCAGGCGCAGGCGCGCCGCCGTCCTTACTTCAGCGCCTTGAACCGCAGCCGCTTCGGTGCGGCGTCCTCGCCCATGCGCCGCTTCTTGTCCTCTTCGTACTCGCGGTAGTTGCCCTGGAAGAACTCCACGTGCGAGTCGCCCTCGAAGGCGAGGATGTGGGTGGCGATGCGGTCCAGGAACCAGCGGTCGTGGGAGATCACGAAGGTATTGCCCGGGAACTCCAGCAGCGCGTCTTCCAGCGCGCGCAGGGTCTCGATGTCGAGGTCGTTGGACGGTTCGTCCAGCAGCAGCACGTTGCCACCCTGGAGCAGGGTCTTGGCCATGTGCAGGCGGCCGCGCTCGCCGCCGGACAGGCTGCCGACCAGTTTCTGCTGGTCCTGGCCCTTGAAATTGAAGCGGCCGATGTAGGCGCGCGACTGGATCTCCACGCCGTTGATGTTGAGGATGTCCAGGCCGCCGGAGACCTCCTGGAACACGTTGTGGTTGCCTTCCAGCGCGCCACGGCTCTGGTCCACGTAGGCCAGGTTCACCGTCGGTCCGATCGCGATCTGGCCCGAATCCGGCTTCTCCTGCCCGGTGATCATCTTGAACAGGGTCGACTTGCCGGCGCCGTTGGGGCCGATGATGCCCACGATCGCGCCCGGCGGGACCAGGAAGCTCAGGTCGTCGATCAGCAGGCGGTCGCCGAACTTCTTGGAGACGTTCTTGAACTCGATCACCGAATTGCCCAGGCGCTCGCCCGGCGGGATGAAGATCTCGTTGGTCTCGTTGCGCTTCTGGTAGTCGACCGCCTGCAGTTCCTCCAGCCGGGCCAGGCGTGCCTTGCCCTTGGAGCGGCCGCCCTTGGCGTTCTGCCGCGACCACTCCAGTTCCTTCTGGATGGCCTTCTGCCGTGCCTTCTCCTGGTTGTCTTCCTGCTTGAGGCGCTCTTCCTTCTGTTCCAGCCACTGGGTGTAGTTGCCCTTCCACGGGATGCCGCGGCCGCGATCCAGTTCCAGGATCCATTCGGCGGCGTTGTCGAGGAAGTAGCGGTCGTGGGTGACGGCCACCACGGTGCCGGTGTAGCGGGCGAGGAACTGCTCCAGCCACTCCACCGATTCGGCGTCGAGATGGTTGGTCGGCTCGTCCAGCAACAGCATGTCCGGCTTCTGCAGCAGCAGCCGGCACAGGGCCACGCGGCGCTTCTCGCCGCCGGACAGCTTGCCGACGATCGCGTCCCAGGGCGGCAGGCGCAGGGCGTCGGCGGCCACGTCGAGCTGGTTCTCCAGGGTATGCGCGTCGCCGGCGGCGAGGATCGCCTCCAGGCGTTCCTGCTCCTTGGCCAGGGCGTCGAAATCGGCGCCTTCCTCGGCATAGGCGGCATACACCGCCTCCAGCGCGGCCTGGGCCTGCAGCACTTCGCCCACGCCTTCCTCCACCGCCTGGCGCACGGTGTGCTCGGGGTTCAGTTCCGGCTCCTGGGCCAGGTAGCCGACCTTGATCCCGGCCTGCGGGCGGGCCTCGCCATCGAAGTCGGTATCCACGCCCGCCATGATCTTGAGCACGGTGGACTTGCCGGCGCCGTTCAGGCCCAGCAGGCCGATCTTGGCGCCGGGGAAGAAGCTCAGC
Source organism: Lysobacterales bacterium (assembly GCA_017302035.1). Classification (GTDB taxonomy): domain Bacteria; phylum Pseudomonadota; class Gammaproteobacteria; order Xanthomonadales; family Xanthomonadaceae; genus Pseudoxanthomonas. The sequence continues at coordinate 2,442 of JAFLEA010000097.1, read as the reverse complement.
GAGATGTCCTTGATGATCTGCCGCTTGGGCGGGACCATCTTGGACACGCGGTTCATGGTGTAGATGTATTGCGAGGACATGCCGGCTCCTGGCGCGCGCCCGGCCCGGTCCGCCGGGCGGACAGGCAGGAAAGGGGAGGGAAAACGCCGATTATACCGGGATCCCCGGCCGCTCCGGGCTCGGGTGGAGGGCCGGGACGGGCGGGGGGAGGTGGCGGAGCCGGCCGATAAGCCGGGTTCTGTCGTGGACAGTCATTCCTCTAGGCGCAACGTCACCGTTGCGCTCGAGCAGCCTACCCGGACCCGACGCGGGCCGCGTCATGAGGTCCCTATTTGGCCTTGCTCCCGGTGGGGTTTGCCGTGCCGGCCTGTTGCCAGGCTCGCGGTGCGCTCTTACCGCACCATTTCACCCTTGCCGTCCTGCCGAAGCAGTCTTGGGCGGTATCTTTCTGTTGCACTTTCCGTCGGCTCGCGCCGCCCAGGCGTTACCTGGCACCGTGCCCTGTGGAGCCCGGACTTTCCTCGGCATGCTTGCGCATGACGCGACTGTCTGGCCGGCTCCGCCGTGGCCATTCTAAGGCGTCTTGGCACCCGGCCGCGAGCCTTGCGCGGATCTGGCCGATGCCCGGTACCGGTGGCAACGCGTTGCCCGCCGGCGATGATGCGCCGCGAACGCAGTCGGCTATCCCGCGCCGTACAGCGCCTTGCGCGGTGCGCCGGTGATTTCCGCCGCCAGTTTCGCCGCGGCCGAGGGCGGCAGTTGCCTGGCCAGGATCGCATGCACGCGACGGCCCTCGGCCAGCTTCGCGTCGGCGTCCTCGGTCGTGCCTTGCACCAGCAGCACGAACTCGCCTTTGCGCTGGTCGGCGTCGGCTTCCACGCGCGCGTGCAGGTCGGCGAGACTGCCGTCGAGCACGGTCTCGAACAGCTTGGTCAGTTCGCGCGCCAGCACCGCCGGGCGCCCGTCGCCGAAGACCGCGCGCAGGTCGGCCAGCGATTCCCCGATCCGGTGCGCCGATTCGTAGAACACCAGGGTGCGCGACTCGCCGGCCAGCTCGCCCAGGCGCTCGCGCCGCGCCGAGGCCCTGGCCGGGAGGAAACCCTCGAAGGCGAAGCGGTCGCTGGGCAGGCCGGCCACGCTCAGTGCCGCGACCAGCGCCGACGGCCCCGGCACCGGGCTGACCTTCACTCCCGCCGCGCGTGCGGCGCGGACCAGGCGGTAGCCCGGGTCGCTGACCAGCGGGGTGCCGGCATCGCTGACCAGGGCCAGCGATTCTCCGGCCAGCAGCCGTGCCACCAGGCGCTCCGCCAGCTGCTGCTCGTTGTGCTCGTGCAGGGCCAGCAGCGGGGTGCCGATGCCGAAATGGGCCAGCAGCTGCCCGCTGCGGCGGGTGTCCTCGGCGCAGACCGCCGCCACCTCGCGCAGCACCTGCTGGGCCCGCGGCGAGAGGTCGCCGAGGTTGCCGATGGGGGTGGCGACGACGTGCAGGGTGGCGGCGGGCATCACGGGTCCGGAAGGCGGCTGGAAGGTAGAATCCTAAGCCCTTTCCCCGACAGGCCCGGCCCGACGGATGGACATCCAGCCCCACGCGCCCCATGCCACGCCCATCCACCGCCTGCGCTGGCTGGCGCCGTGCCTGGCCCTGCTGCTGGCCGCCGGCTGCGCCAGCACGCCCACCGCGCCGACCGCTGCCCCCGAATATGCCGCGGCCCTGGCCCAGCTGGACCAGCCTCATGTACGCGTTCCGGGAGCGGGAGCGGATCCTCGACCTGTTCGAGGCGCTCACCGGGGCCCGGATGATGTGCAACTACATGCGGTTCGGCGGCTGCCGGTGCGATGCGCCGCCGGGCTGGCTCGACGGGGTCCGGGAGGTGGTGGACCGGTTCCCGCGGTTCCTGGAGGGGTTTGAGAACCTGCTGACCGGGAACGAGATCGTGATGTCGCGGACGCAGGGGGTGGGGGTGCTCCCGGCGGCCCTCGCGGTGAGTGCGGGTGTGACCGGCCCGGGGTTGCGGGCGAGCGGCGTCGATTACGATCTCCGCAAGGTGGACGGCTACGGGCTGTATCCGCGCTTCCAGTTCCGGGTTCCGCTGGGCGATCACGGGGACACCTACGACCGGTACATGATGCGCGTGCTCGAGATGCGCGAATCCCTCGCCATCCTGGGGCAGGCGCTGAAGGGGATCCCCGAGGGCCCGGTGATCGATCCGAAAGCCAAGCTGCGCGGCTTCCGGCCGAGGGTCGGGGAGGTGTATGCGCGGCTCGAATCGCCGAAGGGGGAGTTGGGGTTCCACCTGATTTCCGACGGGACGGCGAATCCCTACCGGTACCGGGTGCGTCCCCCGAGCCTGATCAATCTCACCGTGCTCGAAGACCTGTGCCTCGGGCACAATGTCGCCGACACGGTCATCATCCTGGGCAGCATCGACATCGTGCTCGGCG
>JAFLEA010000096.1 GCA_017302035.1 Lysobacterales bacterium | reverse complement strand
TTCGTAATGCGTAGGTCGTAGGTTCGATTCCTATTTCCGGCACCAGATCCCGACAGGCCCCGCTTCGGCGGGGCTTCGTCGTTTCAGGGGCGGCGGCGTCTCGCCAGTGGAGACGCCGCGCGGCTACAGTGGCGTCTCGTCCCGCCAACCTTCGATACCCGTGGCCAAGTTACCCGGCAAGTCCAGTGCGCGCACCGCCTACGTCTGCGGCGAGTGCGGCGCCGAATACAGCAAGTGGCAGGGCCAGTGCGGCGAATGCGGCGCCTGGAACGCGCTGTCGCAGATCGTGCTGGAGCCAGCCGGTGGCGCGGGCGCCGGGCCGGCGGTGGCACGCCGTGGCGGCTGGGCCGGCAAGGTCGATCCGCCCAGGGTCACCGCGCTGAAGGATGTCGGCCAGGCCGCCGAGGTGCGCGTGTCCACCGGCATCGGCGAACTGGACCGGGTGCTGGGCGGCGGGCTGGTGGAGGGCGCGGTGGTACTGGTCGGCGGCGACCCGGGCATCGGCAAGTCCACCCTGCTGCTGCAGGCGCTGGCGAGCATGGCCGCGCAGTTGCCGGCGTTGTACGTGACCGGCGAGGAATCGCTGGCCCAGGTCGCCGGCCGTGCGCTGCGCCTGGACCTGCCGCTGGACAACCTGCAGGCGTTGGCCGAGACCGGCATCGAATCGATCCTGCAACACGCCGCCGAGGCGCGCCCGAAACTGATCGTCGCCGACTCGGTGCAGACCCTGTGGACCGAAACCCTCACCGCCGCGCCCGGCTCGGTCAGCCAGGTGCGCGAGAGCGCCGCGCGGCTGGTGCGCTACGCCAAGGAAACCGGCACGGCCGTGTTCCTGGTCGGCCACGTCACCAAGGAGGGCGGCATCGCCGGCCCGCGCGTGCTCGAGCACATGGTCGACGCGGTGTTGTACTTCGAGGGCGAGTCGGGCTCGCGCTTCCGCGTGCTGCGCGCGTTCAAGAACCGCTTCGGTGCAGTCAACGAACTGGGTGTGTTCGCGATGGGCGACAAGGGCTTGAAGGAAGTGCCCAACCCGTCGGCGATCTTCCTGTCCGGCAGCGCGCAGCAACCGGGCAGTTGCGTGATGGTCACCCGCGAGGGCACCCGCCCGCTGCTGGTGGAAGTGCAGGCGCTGGTGGATGCCTCGCCGCTGTCCAACCCGCGCCGGGTCGCGGTGGGCCTGGAGCAGAACCGGCTGGCGATGCTGCTGGCGGTGCTGCACCGGCATGGCGGGGTGGTGGTCGGCGACCAGGACGTGTTCGTCAACGTGGTCGGCGGCATCCGCGTGCAGGAGACCGCCGCCGACCTGCCGGTGCTGCTGGCGGTGTTGTCTTCGCTGCGCGACCGTCCGCTGGCGGACAAGACCGTGGCCTTCGGCGAAGTCGGCCTGTCCGGCGAGATCCGCCCGGTACCCAACGGCGAAGAACGCCTGCGCGAGGCGGCCACGCATGGATTCAAGCGCGCCATCGTGCCCAGGGGCAACGCGCCCAAGTCCGGGCACTTCAAGGGGCTGGAGGTGATCGCGGTGGAGCGGTTGGCGCAGGCGCTGGAAGCCGCCGCCGACTGAGCGGTTCAGGGCCGCTGCAGCACCAGCTCCAGCACGAACTTGCTGCCGAAGAACGCCAGCAGCAGCAGCGCCATCGCGGTCAAGGTCCAGTGCACCGCACGGATGCCGCGCCAGCCGTAGCGCCAGCGACCCAGCAGCAGGCCGCCGAACAGCAGCCACGACAGCACGCTGAGCACGGTCTTGTGGACCAGGTGCTGGGCCAGCAGGTCCTCGACGAACAGCACGCCGGTGAGCAGTACCAGGGTCAGCAGCACGAAGCCGACCGCGATCGTGCGGAACAGCATTTCCTCCAGCTCGGTCAGCGGCGGCAGCGCGCGCAGCCAGCCGTGGAACTCGCGCCGGCGCAGCGCGCGCTCCTGCAGCCACAGCATCACCGCCAGCAGCGCGGCGATGGCCAGGGTCGCGTAGGCCAGCAGCGCCAGCCAGGCATGCAGCTGCAGGCGCCAATCCAGTGCCGCGGACGGTTCGTGGCCATGGCCGTGGTACAGCGCCAGCAGCGCGGCGGCCAGCGGGAACACGACCACGCCCACGGTCGCGGTACGTCCGCTGGAACCCATCAGCACGGTCATCGCCGCCATGCCCAGGCCCACCAGCGACAGCGCCGAGTAGAAGTGCATGTCCGGCCCGCCCGGCGTGCGCCAGGCCACCAGCGCGTGGTAGCCCAGGTGCAGCAGCACGCCCGCCAATGCCGCCCAGCGCCAGCCCACGCTGGCCTCCATGCGCGACCGGGCCGCCGAGCGCAGCAGCAGCCCGGTGGCCAGCAGGTAGGCGAGGATGGCGATGAGAACGATTGTCATCGGGGGAGTGTCGCACAGCTGGCCGTTGGACTGAATGGGCCCCAGCCATGGAAGCGGGGCCCCCACGCGCGCAGAGGACGTCGATGCAAGGGGTTCCCGTTCGAGCGGCACAGGGATGTGCCGCGCCCGCGTGTTGGAGCAGGACGCGGAACCACGCGGCGAACAGGAACCCCTTGCAGCGGCGGCCCCCGGCCGAAGCCGCTCCCAGGCTCCCAGCCACCTATAATCCCCGGCTCGCATCCCTGAACCGCCATCCCCCATGTTCGAATCCCTGACCCAGCGCTTGTCCGGCACCCTCGAGCGCCTGCGCGGCCGCGGCCGGCTGACCGAGTCCAACATCAGCGAGGCCGTGCGCGAGGTGCGCATCGCCCTGCTGGAGGCCGACGTCGCGCTGCCCGTGGTCCAGGCTCTGGTCCAGCGGATCAAGGTACGTGCCGTCGGCCAGGACGTGCTCAAGTCGCTGACCCCCGGCCAGGCCCTGATCAAGGTCGTGCGCGACGAGCTGACCGCGGTGATGGGCTCGCAGGCCAGCGACCTGAACCTGAACGTGCCCGCGCCCGCCATCATCCTGATGGCCGGCCTGCAGGGCGCCGGCAAGACCACCACCGTCGGCAAGCTCGCCCGGCACCTGAAGGAAAAGCGCAAGAAGAAGGTGATGGTGGTCAGCGCCGACGTCTACCGCCCGGCCGCGATCGAGCAGCTCAAGACCCTGGCCGAGCAGGTCGGCGTGCTGTTCTTCCCGTCCGACGCCGGGCAGAAGCCCGAGGACATCGTCCGCGCCGCGATCGCCGACGCGCGCAAGTCCTTCGCCGACGTGCTGATCGTCGACACTGCCGGCCGCCTCGCCATTGACGCGGCGATGATGGCCGAGATCAAGGCCCTGCACGCCGCGGTCAACCCTGCCGAGACCCTGTTCGTGGTCGATGCCATGACCGGCCAGGATGCGGCCAACACCGCCAAGGCCTTCTCGGAGGCCCTGCCGCTGACCGGCGTGGTGCTGACCAAGACCGACGGCGACGCCCGTGGCGGTGCGGCGCTGAGCGTGCGCTACGTCACCGGCAAGCCGGTCAAGTTCGTCGGCACCGGCGAGAAGTCCGACGGCCTGGACGTGTTCCACCCCGACCGCGTGGCCGCGCGCATCCTCGACATGGGCGACGTGCTCTCGCTGGTCGAGCAGGTCGAGCAGAGCGTCGATCAGGAGAAGGCGGCCAAGCTCGCCGCCAAGGTCGCCAAGGGCAAGAAGTTCGACCTCAACGACATGCGCGACCAGCTCGAGCAGATGCAGAACATGGGCGGCATCGCCGGCCTGATGGACAAGCTGCCGGGCCTGGGCCAGGTGCCCGAGCACCTCAAGCAGCAGGTGGCGCAGGGCCGCGAAGTGCCGCGGATGATGGCGATCATCGGCTCGATGACGCCGAAGGAACGGCGCAACCCGGACCTGCTCAACGGCTCGCGCCGCGCGCGCATCGCCCGCGGCTCGGGTACCACCCCGGCCGAGGTCAACAAGATGCTCAAGCAGTACCAGCAGATGGAAAAGATGATGGCCAAGATGGGCCGCGGCGGCATGAAGGGCATGATGCGCGGCCTGCAGGGGATGATGGGCGGCATGGGTGGCATGGGCGGCCGCGGCGGCCTGCCGTTCCGCTGAGCCGGCGGCCGGGGCACGGGCGCGCAGGGGCATGGACACGTTCGCGCCGGTCGCGCTGCTCAACGGCATCGCCGCCGATACCGAGCCGAACGCGCTGCTGGCGCTGGCCTGGTCCAACTATGGCCACTTCACCACCTTGCGCGTGCGCGGCGGCGCGGTGCAGGGACTGGGCCTGCACTTCGACCGCCTGCGCCAGGGCAATGCCGAGCTGTTCGACGCGGCTCTGGACGATGCGGCGGTGCGCGAATGGATGCGGCAGGCGTCGGCGGCGTCGGGCGGCGACTGCTCGCTGCGCGTGACCCTGTTCTCGCGCCGTTTCGACCACCGCCGCCCGGCGCGCGAGCTGGAAGTGGACGTGCTGGTGACGGCCAGCGCGCCGGTGGTCCCGGCCCTGCGGCCGATGCGTGTGCGCAGTTGCGCCTGGTTGCGCACGCTGCCGCACCTGAAGCACCTCGGCACCTTCCCGTTGCACCACCATCGCCGCCAGGCGGTGCTGGCCGGTTGCGACGACGTCCTGTTCGTGGACGGCGAGGGCGCGGACGCGCGGGTGGCCGAAGGCTCGGTGTGGAACCTCGGTTTCTGGGACGGCGAGGGCGTGGTCTGGCCGCAGGCGCCGGCACTGCGCGGCACCGGCGAGCGCCTGCTGCAGGAAGGACTGGCCGGGCAGGGCGTGGCCCAGCAGATACGTCCGGTACCGATGGCCGAGCTGCCCAGGTTTCGGGCCGCGTTCGCGGTCAACGCCAACGGCATGCGCGCCATCGCCGCGATAGACCAGGCGGCCTACGCCGAGACACCGGAACTGATGCGCCTGCTGGACGCGGCCGCTGCCCAGGCCGCCTGGGAGTCCCTGTAACCCATTGATTCTTTTGGCGCCGGGCGCAACCTGGATCGAGGCTGTCGCCCCGATGGCGTTGACTTGTCCATGCCGTCGTGGCGCCCTACAATAGCCGGCTTACCTCGCCATCCTGGCGACTGGGCAATACGAAGGCACCATGGTCAAGATCCGTCTTACCCGGGGCGGCGCCAAGAAGCGTCCGTTCTACCACATCATCGTCACCGACTCGCGCAGCGCCCGCGACGGCCGCAACATCGAGCGCGTCGGCTACTACAACCCGGTCGCCTCCGGCAACGAGCAGCGCATCGTGCTGGACATCGCCCGTGTCGACCACTGGGTCGGCAACGGCGCGCAGCTGACCGAGAAGGTCCGCAGCCTGTACAAGGAAGCGGCCAAGGCCCAGGCGGCCGCCTGAGTCCGCAGGCCGCCGGTTCCCCCGGCGGTCTTCCTCGCGACATGAACGACGCAGGGCGTCCCACTCCACCGCAGAAGCTCGTTCTGCTGGGCCGGGTGACGGGCGCCTTCGGCGTGCGCGGCGACGTGAAACTGGAATCCTGGACCGAACCGCGTGCGCGGATCTTCGGCTACCAGCCCTGGATCCTGCGTCCGGCGAACGGGATTGAGCGCGGAATGCAGGGCGCGCGCGGCCGCGACACCGGCAAGCACGTGGTCGCCACCCTGCCCGGGATCGAGGACCGCGACGCCGCCGAGGCCCTGCGCGGTACCGAGATCCTGGTCCCGCGCGAGGCGCTGCCGCCGCCGGCGCCGGGCGAGTATTACTGGATCGACCTGGAGGGCCTGCGCGTGGTCACGGTCGAGGGCGTGGCCTTGGGCGAGGTCTCGCACCTGCTGTCCACCGGCGCCAACGACGTGATGGTGGTGCGCGGCGAACGCGAACGCATGCTGCCGTTCGTCCAGCCCGACTACGTGAAGGCGGTGGACTTCGCCGCCGGCACGATCACGGTCGACTGGGATCCGGAGTTCTAGGCCGGGGCCGGGTCGCCATGCGCATCGACATCGTCAGCTTGTTCCCCGAGTTCGTCGAGCAGTGCGCCGGCTTCGGCGTCACCGGCCGCGCCCGCGAGCGCGGACTGCTGGAACTGCACGGCTGGAACCCGCGCGATCACGCCGAGGGCAACTACCGCAAGGTCGACGACCGCACCTTCGGTGGCGGGCCCGGCATGGTCATGCTGGTCGAGCCGCTGCGCCGCTGCCTGGCGGCGATGCGCGCGGCCGACCCGCAGCGCCCGCATCTGGTCTACCTGAGCCCGCAGGGCCGGCCGTTGGCCCAGGCCCGGGTGCGCGAACTGGCGGCGCTGCCGCGGCTGGCACTGTTGTGCGGCCGCTACGAGGGCGTGGACGAGCGTCTGGTCCGGGCCGAGGTGGACGAGGAGATCTCGATCGGCGACTACGTCCTGTCCGGGGGCGAGCTTGCGGCGGCGGTGGTGGTGGACGCGGTTGCCAGGCTGCAGGAGGGCGCGCTCAACGACGCCGGCTCGGCCGAGCAGGACAGCTTCGAGGACGGCTTGCTGGACTGCCCGCATTACAGCCACCCGGTCGAGCACGCCTACGGCACGGTCCCGGAAGTGCTGCGCTCGGGCAACCATGCCGCCATCGCCCGCTGGCGCCGCCAGCAGGCACTGGGCCGGACCTGGGAACGCCGCCCGGACCTGCTGCAGGGCCGGGAGCTGTCCCGGCGCGACCGCCAGCTGCTGGACGAATGGCTGCGGGAGCGGGGCGACTAGCCACGCCCGCAGGAAACCGGCTAGAATGCCGGGTTCCTGCGGGCGGATCGCCCGGTCGGTGCCCCTCAACGGTACCCGGCGGCAGGCCCATAACCATAAACGCGCAGCGCAATGACGCGACTGCGTCAGCCCGAGTTGTCGCCATGCGACACGCCAACCCGAACCAGAGTCGGTCACCATGAGCAAGCTGAACAAGTCCATCGTCGCGGAATTCGAGTCCGCCCAGATCACCCGCGAACTGCCCAAGTTCAGCCAGGGCGACACCGTCGTGGTGAACGTCAAGGTCAAGGAAGGCAACCGCGAGCGCGTGCAGGCCTACGAGGGCGTGGTCATCGCGACCAAGAACGCCGGCCTGAACTCCTCTTTCACCGTGCGCAAGATCTCGCACGGCTACGGCGTCGAGCGCGTGTTCCAGACCCACAGCGCCACCATCGACTCGGTCGAGGTGAAGCGCCGCGGCAAGGTCCGCGCCGGCAAGCTGTACTACCTGCG
>JAFLEA010000095.1 GCA_017302035.1 Lysobacterales bacterium | reverse complement strand
CGCAGATCTGGATGCCGGGCGGCTCGCCGCTGGCGGTGCACACTGCCGCGCTGGCCGATGCAGTGGCCCGGCGCCTGCCCGGGTGGCGGGTGGCGCACGCGATGCGCTATGGCCAGCCGTCGGTGCAAGCGGTGTTCGACAGCCTGCGCGCCGAGGGCGTGCGGGTGGAGCGCGGGCGGGTCAGGCGCCCGGCCGGGCCGGCCGACCTCGATGCCGCCCTATGGGGACCGGACTAGCGGCGGCGCCCGATCCCGCGGCTATGATGGCCGCCCGTCCCCCGGAACCGCGCCGCATGCATTCGCGACTGCCTCCCGTCACCCAGGCCCTGCTGATCGCCAACGGCGCGCTGTTCCTGCTGCAGAGCCTGCTGGGCCAGACCACGTTCGAGGCATTCATGCTGTGGCCGCCGTCCGGCCTGTTCGACCCGTTCTCGCCGGGCCAGAACTTCCAGCCCTGGCAGCTGCTGACCTACGGCTTCCTGCACGGCAGCATCGGCCACCTGCTGTTCAACATGCTGGCCCTGTACATGTTCGGCGCGCCGCTGGAACTGACCTGGGGGCCGCGCCGGTTCCTGGCCTACTACCTGATCTGCGTGGCGGGCGCGGGCCTGTGCCAACTGGCGGTGGGCTGGTGGTCGCTGCGCAACGGCGGCAACGCCTACCCGACCCTGGGCGCTTCCGGTGGCGTGTTCGGCCTGCTGCTGGCCTATGGCATGCTGTTCCCGAACCAGCGGTTGATGCTGCTGTTCCCGCCGATCCCGATGAAGGCGCGGACCTTCGTGATCCTGTTCGGCGTGGCCGAACTGGTCCTGGGCTTCACCGGCTGGCAGCCGGGCGTGGCTCATTTCGCCCACCTGGGCGGGATGCTGTTCGGCTGGCTGGTGATCCGCTACTGGCGCGGCCAACCGCCCTTCGGCCGCCGCGGGCCGCCGGCACGACGGGTCTAGCGGGGTCTAGCCGGGTCGTCGCGGTTCACGTCCGGGGCGCAGGGCCGAGGCGGCGATTTCGGCGGCATCCGCCGGAGGCAGGGCTCCGGTTCGGCTCCGGGCATCAGCGATCCTTGAACGAAAAAGGCGCGGTTTCCCGCGCCTTTTTCTCATTCACGCGGAGGGGTCAGCGCCAGATGCGGACCTGGTCGGCCTCGGCCCGCTGCATCGGCTGGCCCGCCTTGCAGCCGAAGGCGTCGGCGAACGCCGGCAGGTTGCCCAGCGGCACGTTGCTGCGCAGCGGGCCGGGGGCGTGGATGTCGGTCTTCTGGCGCTCGGTGGCCGCGTTCTGCGCCACCTGCTGCGCCCACAGCCGCGACCAGGCCTCGAAGAAGGCCTGCTTCGAGGCCTGGTTGGCCTGCGGATTGGCCCTGGCGTAGGCGTCGGCAGCCAGCTCCAGGCCGGCCTGGTCGGCGAGGGCGACGTCGCGTACCAGGGTGCCGTCCACCCGGGTGCCCTTCAGGCCGGGATACTCCTGGCTGGCGTACTGCGCGGCGACGCGGTCGCCGAGCCGGGTCCAGGCGTCGCGGTCGGCCTGGCTCCACCAGTCGCGCAATTCGCCGCGCGCGTCGACCCGCGAGCCCCGGGCATCGATGGCGCGATTGAGCTGGGTGCCGACCAGCGCGCCGTAGGCGCCATACAAGGTGTCCTTGCGCGCGGTATCGAACACCGGCGGCTGCAGCACCGCGGCGGTGGCGATCAGCCGGTTCTGGGCGATGTCGTAGGCCAGCGCAGGCTGCTGCGGCAGCACGTCCCAGCGCCGGTCGGCGTTGCCCTTGCCGATCCGCTTCATTTCCTCGCGATGGCGCCAGGTCGAGGCGATCAGCATGTTGCCGCCGAAGCTGCCGCGGCCCATCGGTTGCACGGTGTAGTCCAGGTCGCGCCTGGGCGTGCCGACCTCGATCTTCAGCGCCTTCAGCTTGGCCCGGGCCTCGGCCTTGGCGTCGGCGCCGAGCCAGCCGTCGCGCTCGACCGCGGCGATCAGCGCCTGGCGTACCTCGTCGGCGATCTCGCCGGCCTGGCGGCGCTCGTCCGGGTCCAGGTAGCGCGCGGCATACTCGCGGCCGAGCATCGGACCGGCGGCGGTGTTGACCGCGTCCAGCACCTGCTGCCAGCGCGGCGCCTGGGCGACCCGGCCTTCCAGCACCTGGCCACGGAAGCCGAAGCTGGCGTCGCGGAAGCCGCGCGACAGGTACGGCGCCATCGCGTCGCCCACCCGCCAGCGCAGGTAGGCGCGCCACTGTTCCGGCTTGATCCGGCCGATCATCGCGTCCAGTTCGGCGAACAGGGCCGGGTTGGACATCGACACCAGGTCGTCCTTGACCCCCTGCGCGGCGAGGAACTGGCCCAGCTGCAGGTTGCGGTAGCGCTTGGAGGCGTCGGCCACCGACACCGGGGCGTAGTTGCCGAACGGATTGTTCAGATCGGTCAGCGACTGCGACTTGCCGGCCAGCGCGGTCTCGATGGCGATCACCGCGGCCGTGTCCGCGTCCACCCGCTCCTTCGGGGTGCCGGTCAGGGCCAGGATCTGGCCGACGTAGGCGCGGTAGCGCGCCATCACCGCCTGGGTATCGGCGTCGTTGCGGGTGTAGAAGGCCGGGTCGGGCAGGCCCATGCCGCCCTGCATGAAGTAGCCGATGTGGCGGTCCAGGGCCTTCAGGTCCACGTCCGGGGCAAAGTTGAACGCGACCGGGATCCCGACCTGGTGCAGCGCGGCGATCGTCGCCGGCACGTCCTTGGCCTTCTTGATCGCGTCGATCCGCGACAGCAGGGTGGCGATCGGGCGCGAACCGTCGGCCTCGACCGCGGCCTCGTCCAGGCCGCTGGCCCAGAAATCGCCCAGGCGGGCCTGCACGTCGTTCTGCGGCGAGGCCATCGCCGCATCCAGCAGTTGGCGCTGCTGCTGCAGCGCCAGTTCCGACAACTGGCCCAGCGCACTGACCGCGCCGGCGCCGGCCGGCAGCGGATTGGCCTTCAGCCAGCCGGCATTGGCCTGGGCGTAGAAGTCGCTGCACTGGGCGCTGACGGCCGGGGCCTTGGACTTTTTCTTCTGGGCGTCGGCATCGGCGGCGGATACCAGGGCGAGCAGGCCGAGGCCAAGGGCGAGGACGAGCGGGCGGGGCGTGGACATCATCGGGACTGCAGCCTCGGGAATGGGTCGGGGCAGTGTACCAAGGCGCACCCGGCAGGTCCGCGTCCCGGAAAACAGGAAGGCCCGGACATGCCGGGCCTTCCGTGGCGGAACCTGGATCGACCGCCCGTTACCAGATCACGACCTGGCCGTCGCCCTGGCGGACCATCGGCTTGCCCGGCTCGCACTTGAACGCGGCGGCGAAGGCCGGCAGGTTCGAGGGGGCGCCGATGGCGCGGAACTGCGCCGGGGCGTGCTCGTCGGTGGCGATGCGGTTCTTCAGCTCCTCCGGGGTGAAGTTGCGGCGCCACACCGTGGCCCAGTTGAGGAAGAAGCGCTGGTCGCGGGTCAGGCCGTCGGTCATCGGGTCGGGCGTGTCGCCGACGGCGGCCTTCATCGCATCGTAGGCCGTGGCCAGGCCCCCCAGGTCGGCGATGTTCTCGCCCAGGGTGTGGCGGCCGTTGATCTTCTGGCCGTCGGCGGTGGTGTAGCCGTCGAACTGGGCGATCAGCTTGTCGGTGCGGCCGGAGAAACCCTTGGCGTCGGCGTCGGTCCACCAGTTCTCGAACTTGCCGGTCGGGCCGAAGCGGCTGCCCTGATCGTCGTAGCCATGGGTCATCTCATGGCCGATCACCGCGCCGATGCCGCCATAGTTGATCTCGTCGCTGGCGCCCGGGTCGAAGAACGGCGGCTGCAGGATCGCGGCCGGGAACACGATCTCGTTCTGCAGCGGGTTGTAGTAGGCGTTGACCATCTGCGGGCTCATGCCCCATTCGGTCTTGTCCACCGGCTTGCCGATCTTGGACAGGTTCCAGCGGTAGTTGAACTCCTGCGCGGCCAGCACGTTGCCGATGAAGCTGTCGCGGCCGGTGTCCAGGCCGGTCCACTCGCGCCACTTGTCGGGGTAGCCGATCTTGGCCGTGAACGCGGCCTGCTTGGCCAGGGCCTTCTGCTTGGTCTCGTCGCCCATCCATTCCAGGTGCTCGATGCGCGCCTTCAGCGCGGAGCCCAGGTTGGCCACCAGGGCTTCCATCTTGGTCTTGGAATCGGCCGGGAACGCGACCTGCACGTACATCTGGCCCAGCGCCTCGCCGGCCTGCTCGTTGACCGTGCCCAGCACCCGCTTCCAGCGCTCCTTCATCTCCTTCTGCCCGCGCAGGGTCTTGGCGTAGAAGTTGAAGTTCTCCTCGGCGAAGGCGTCGCTCAGGTAGGGCGCGGCGCCGTCGACGGTGTGGAAGCGCAGATACGAACGCCACGTCGCCGGGTCGGCGTCGCCCAGCGCCTTGCTCACTTCCTGGTGGAAGGCGGGGATGGCCAGCGAGAACATCTCCGGCGCGGCCACGCCCTGCGACTCGAAGAACTTCGTCCACGGGAAGTTCGGGGTCAGCTGGTCGGCGGCGGCCAGGCTGACCGGGTTGTAGAACAGCGACACGTCGCGGGACATGTCCTCGCGCGACTTGGATACCTTGGCCAGGCGGGTTTCGAAGGCCATCACGTCGCGGGCCTGCTTCTGCGCCTCGTCGGCGGCGATGCCCGACAGTTCCAGCACCTTGGCGATGTGGGCGACGTACTTGTCGCGGATATCCTGCTTGTCGGCGTCGAAGTAGTACTTGCTGTCCGGCAGGCCCAGGCCGCCCTGCATGGCGTAGGCGATGTTCAGGTCCGGCTTCTGGAAGTCGGCCTCGGCGCCGAAGCCGAACAGGAAGTTCTCGCCGCGGGCGGCGCTGGTGCGCAGGTACTCGGCGATCGCCGGGCCATCGGCCAGGGCGTCGATCGCGGCCAGGCGGCCGGCCAGCGGCTCGATGCCCTGGGCGTTGATCTTCGCTTCGTCCATGCCGGTGGCCCACAGGTCGCCGACGATCTTCTTCACCCCGGTGGCGTTGGCGTCGGCCGCGGCCTGCTCGACCAGCTGGTGCTGCACTGCGTTGGAGCGTTCGTCCAGCATCTCGAACGCGCCCCAGCTGGTGCGGTCGCTCGGGATCGGGTTGGCCGCCAGCCAGGTGCCGTTGGCGAAGCCGGCGAAGTCGAGGCAGGCGTCCTTGGTGGTGTCCAGGTCGGCCAGGGCGAAGCGGTTGACCGCCGGCAGGGCGCCCTCGTCGAGGACGTATTCCGGCTGGGCCGGCGCGGCGGCGGCGGTGGCGGCCTCTTCCTTCTTGGAACAGGCGCCCAGGGCCAGGGTGACGGCCAGCGGCAGCAGCAGGATCTGGGGCTTGCCGATAGTGATGTTGCGTGTGTTCACGTTGCGGGATCTCCGGCCCGGCGGACGGGCATGGCAGGCGCCCCGGGGCGGGGCAGGTGCCAGCACTGTACCTCCGGTCTGGCGGCTCCGGGACTGCCGGAGGTCATGCCGGGCACAATGGCGCCCGGGCACCCCGGGAGGACGGGCATGCAGGTCGAGTTCCACGGCGCCGCCGGCGAGGTCACCGGCTCCATGCACCTGGTCGAGGCGGCCGGACGGCGGATCCTGCTGGATTGCGGGATGTTGCAGGGCGGGCGGGCGCTGGAGGCGCGCAACTTCGATCCGTTCCCGTTCGATCCTGCGGCCCTGGATGCGCTGGTGCTCAGCCACGCCCACATCGACCACATCGGACGGGTGCCGCGGCTGGTCGCCCAGGGCTACCGCGGGCCGGTTTTCCTGCAGCGCGCCAGCGCCGACCTGTTGCCGGTGATGCTGGACGACGCCGCCTCGCTGGCCGAATCCGACGCCGCCCGCGCCAACCGCCACCGCGACCAGGAGCCGCCGCAGCACCCCCCGCTGTTCACCCGCGAGGACGTGGCCCGGGTGCTGCCGCTGTTGCGGCCGATCGACTACGGCGTGCGCACCGCCATCGCGCCGGGCGTGGAGATCGTGCTGCGCGACGCCGGCCACATCCTCGGTTCGAGCATCGTCGAGCTGTGGGGCGACGGCCGCAAGCTGGTGTTCTCCGGCGACCTGGGCATGCAGGGCACCCCGATCCTGCGCGATCCGGAGGCGGTCGCGGAGGCCGACCTGGTGCTGATGGAATCGACCTATGGCGACCGCAACCACCGCGACCGCCAGGCCACCGTGGCCGAGCTGGGCGAGGTGTTCGAGCACGCCTGGCGCGAGCGCGGCAACGTGCTGATCCCGGCCTTCGCCGTGGGTCGCAGCCAGGAGCTGCTGTACTGGTTCGCGCGCTACTGGAACGAATGGAACCTGGAGCGCTGGCGGATCTTCCTCGACAGTCCGATGGCCGGGAAGGTGGTGCAGGTGTATGACCGCCACCACGCCCTGTTCGACGAGCAGGCGCAGGAAGTGTGGCGGCAGCGGCCGTCGCCGTTCCGGCTGCCGAACCTGCACATCACCGCCAGCACCCAGGCATCGATGGCGATCAACACCATCGGCAGCGGCGCGATCGTGATCGCCGGTTCGGGCATGGCCAACGGCGGCCGGATCCTGCACCACCTGCGCCACCGCCTGGGCCGGCGCGACACCCACGTGGTGTTCGTCGGCTACCAGGCCGAAGGCACCCTGGGCCGGCGGCTGGTGGAGCGCGCGCCATGGGTGCGCATCCACGGCCACGACCATCGGGTCAATGCACAGATCCATACCATCGGCGGACTGTCGGCGCATACCGACCAGCAGGGACTGATCGAGTGGTACTCGCATTTCCGCGGCAACCCGCCGCTGGTGCTGGTGCATGGCGAGGACCGGGCGCGCGAGGCGCTGGCCGGCGAGATCGGCCAGCGCAGCGGCGCGCGCGTGATCCTGGCGCGACCGGGGATGCGCTGCCGGGTCTGAGCCGGCGGCCGGGCTAGCGCGCCGCCTGGGCGTGCACGCCCAGGCGGCGCAGGCAGTCGCAGCCGTCCGCATCGCAGGCGTGCGCGTCGCCCTGCAGCGCCAGGCCGCGTTCGCCCGCTTGCCCGCGGATCTGTTCGAGGATGGCGCCGGCGGCTGCGGCCGAGGTGCCGTGCAGGAGCAGGGCGAAGCGGCATCCGCCCAGCCACGCGGCGATGTCGTCCGGTCGCCGCGCGCGGGTGCGCAGCAGTTCGGCGATCTGGCGCGCGCAGGCGTCGGTCGCTTTGCGGCCATGCGCGCCGGGCAGCGAATACTCGAGCAGCAGCAACGCATGCGGG
>JAFLEA010000094.1 GCA_017302035.1 Lysobacterales bacterium | reverse complement strand
GGCCAGCGCCGCCGTGGCCGGCGTTGACCGGTGTGCGCGGGCATGGGCGCGGCGCCTCCGGCCTGCGCCGCGCGGGCGGCGGCCAGGATCCGCGCATCCAGTTCCGGCGAGGGGCCGTCGCCGCCGGCATCGGCCAAATGCCGCGCCAGGGCGCGCTCTTCCGGATCCAGGGGGTGGTGTCGCCGATTCATGGGTTCAACCTCGCGCGCAGCTTGTCCAGCGCATAGCGCAGCCGCGACTTCACCGTTTCCCGGCCGACGCCGGTGATCGTGCCGATCTCTTCCAGGCTCAGTTCCTGCTGCAACCGCAGCAGCACCGCCTCACGCTGCTCCTGCGGCAATTCGTCCAGGGCCTGCTGCAGCCGCCGCCGGGTCTGTTCGTCCCCCGCCAGGCTTTCCGGATCGTCCGGATCGGCCAGGGCGGCGGTACGCAGGTCCGCATCGGCCGGCGCCGGTGGCCGGTGCCGCTGTGCGCGCCAATGGTCGTTCAGCCGGTTGTGGGCGATCCGGTACAGCCAGGTGGAGAACGCGGCCTCGGGCCGCCAGCCGGCGCGCGCGGCGATCACCCGCTGCCACACGTCCTGGTAGATCTCCTCGGCCAGCGGCCGGTCGCGCAACTGGCCGAGCAGGAACCGGAACAACGGGCCGCGATGGCGCTGGTAGAGCGTCTCGAACGCCCGCGCGTCCCCGCCTGCCCAGGCGAGCATCAGCGCTTCGTCTTCCGATCCGGCCACGGGCAGGTCCATGGACCACAGACTACGGGCCGGCGCGCGCGGCGCAAGCGGTACCGGGGTGCATGCAGGGCGGGGTGCCAGGGGCAGGGTGCAGGTCGAGGCCATGCCGGTCCAACGGCCGGGGTGGCCGGATGGGGTCCGGATCGCTTGCGCAGGGCGGGCGAGCGTTATGCTGGGCGCCGGGGACAGGGTGCGGGGTTGCATGATTCCAGCCAGTACAGCCGAGAGTGCGCCCGACAGCGCGGCATCGGCGCATGCCGCGGTGCGTGCGCCGATGGCGCGGGCGCTGGCCGCGCTGCATGCGCAACTGCCGCTCCATGCGCAGCTGACGATGGGCTGGCACGACGATAGCGTCGGCCAGCATGTCCTGGCCGAGCCGGCGGCATCGGCGGACCTGTCGGGCCCGCTGGAAATGACACTGGCCGAGGCCGAGGCCGAGGCCCAGGCCCAGGCCCAGGCCCAGGCCCAGGCCCAGGCCCAGGCCCAGGCCCAGGCCCAGGCCCAGGCGGGGTCGCTGGCTGCCGGAGCCGATACCCTGGCGCTGGCCTGGAACGACGACGAGGGCGCGCGGCTGTGGCTGCGGGCGCGGTTGCCGGCGCCGCTGGACGCCGATGCGCGCGCGGCCTGGACGGCGATGGCCAGGACCCTGCTGGACTCGGCGCTGGAGGCGACCCGGGCCAAGGTGCGGATGGACAAGCTGGAGCGGTCCGGCCGCCTGCAGCAGGCGCTGTACGAGATCGCCGAGCTGGCCGGCGCCGAGGTCGAGGTGGGCAGGATGCTGCACCGCCTGCACGGCATCATCGACTCGCTGATGTACGCGCCCAACTGCTACATCGTCACCTGCGACG
Source organism: Lysobacterales bacterium (assembly GCA_017302035.1). GTDB lineage: Bacteria > Pseudomonadota > Gammaproteobacteria > Xanthomonadales > Xanthomonadaceae > Pseudoxanthomonas. The sequence continues at coordinate 5,786 of JAFLEA010000094.1, read as the reverse complement.
AGAACTTGAGCTCGGTCCGTTTCATCTACTTCGCCGACCAGCTCGACACCTACGTCCCGGACGAGGAAGAGGAGTGGACCGAACGGGAGATGCCCAACAGCCTGACCTTCGGCCTGTTGCGCCATGGCAACGCCGTGCGCGGACCGTCGATCCAGATCCGGCGCCAGCTCGGGCTTCCGTACAGCGAATTCCAGGGGCCGGATGCGCAGGACTGGCTGGGCGTGCCGATGAAGCGCGGCGACCGGGTCTGCGGCGCGATCGTGGTCCAGAGCTACGACCGCCCGGCCTGCTACACCGACGAGGATCGGGCCCTGCTGGGCTACGTGGCCCAGCACGTGTTGACCACCCTGGACCGGCGCGAGGCCCAGGCCGAACTCGAGCGCCGGGTGCGCGAACGCACCCTGGAACTGCAGCACGCCAACCGCGAGCTGCAGGAGGAGGTGGTCGAGCGCCAGCGCGCCGAACGCCTGCAGCACGCGCTGTTCCGCATCACCGAGATGGCGATCAGCTCCGAATCGCTGCAGCAGTACTACGCCAAGGTACATGCGGCGGTGGACGAGCTGATCTACGCGCGCAATTTCTACATCGCCATGCTCGGCGAGGACCGCGAATCGATCGAGTTCGTCTATTCGGTCGACGAGACCGGCAGCGAGCGCCCCGCGCGCAGGCTCAGCAGGGGCCTGACCGAGTACGTGCTGCGCACGCGCGAGGCGCTGCTGGCCGACTACGGCGTGCTCCAGCGCCTGGTCGCCGCCGGCGAGGTCCACGAATTCGGCAACCGGGCCAGCAGCTGGCTCGGCGTGCCCCTGCACCGCGACGACGAGGTGGTCGGCGTGGTCGTGGTGCAGAGCTACACCCCGGGGATCCGCTTCAGCGTGGACGACCAGCGCCTGCTGGCCTTCGTCGCCCACAACATCGGCAACGGCCTGGCCCGGCAGCGCGCCCAGGAGCGCCTGCGTGCGGCCCATGCCGAGCTGGAGCGGCGTGTGGTCGAGCGCACCCTCGAGCTGGAGCGCGCCAATGAGCAACTGGTCGCGCAGATCGGCGAGCGCATGCGCGCCGAGCAGCGCCTGACCCACCAGGCGCTGCACGACGCATTGACCGGCTTGCCCAACCGCAGCCACCTGCTGGATTGCCTGGCCAATGCGATCGAGCGCGCGCGGCTGGGCGACGGCATGCCGTTCGCGGTGCTGTTCCTGGACCTGGACCGGTTCAAGCTGGTCAACGACAGCGTCGGCCATGCCGCCGGCGACGAATTGCTGGTGGAGGTGGCCAAGCGCATCGTCTCGGCGATGCGCGCCGACGATGTGGTCGCGCGCCTGGGCGGCGACGAGTTCGCGATCCTGGTGGAATGCCCGGACGGCGGCGCCAGCGTGCGCGACCTGGCGCCGCGCCTGCTGGCGCTGATGGGCCGGCCGCTGTGGGTGGCCGGGCGCGAGCTGTTCCCTTCGGCCAGCATGGGGATCGCCCTCTGGCATCCGCGCTACGAGCGCGGCGAGGAACTGCTGCGCGACGCCGACGCGGCCATGTACCGGGCCAAGAGCGAGGGCCGCGACCGCTACGCGTTCTTCGACGAGGCCATGCGCGAGCAGGCCCTGCGCAGCCTGGACCTGGAGGCGGACCTGCGCCGGGCGATCAAGAACCGCGACTTCCTGCCGTACTACCAGCCGATCGTGCGCCTGGAGGATGGGGTGATGCTCGGCCACGAGGCGTTGCTGCGCTGGCAGCACGAGCGCCGCGGCCTGCTGCTGCCGAACGAGTTCATCGCCCTGGGCGAGGAGAGCGGGCTGATCGAGCAGGTGGACTGGTTGCTGTACGAGCAGGTGATCGGCGAACTGGCGCGTGGCGGCAGCGGCTACATCTCGGTCAACGTCTCGCCGCGGCACTTCCGTTCGCCGGACTTCGCCGACCGGCTGCTGGGCCTGCTGCAGTCGGCCGACGCCGACCCGGCGCGGCTGCGGGTGGAGATCACCGAAGTCGCGCTGCTGGAGGACGCGCCGCGCACCCGGCGCATCCTGGACACCCTGCGCAAGCATGGCGTTCTGGCCCAGCTGGACGACTTCGGCACCGGCTTCTCGGCGCTGTCCTACCTGCACCGGTTCCCGATCTCCGGGCTCAAGATCGACCGCAGCTTCGTCTCCGCGCTGGAGGGCGAGGGCGGGCGCCAGGAGAGTCTGGCCCTGGTGCGCGCGATCCTGGCCCTGGCCGGTACCCTCGGCATCGAGACGGTAGGCGAGGGCGTGGAGACCGAGACCCAGCGCAATACCCTGCTCGCGCTCGGCTGCAAGTGCGGGCAGGGCTTCCTGCTCGGGCGCCCGGCGGAGCGGCGGCGGGACTGATCCGGCCGCATGCCGGCCGGGCCGCGGCTCCGGCCGGCGCACCGATGCGGTTGCGGCGCCGTTGCGGCCGCCCGTCTAGAATGCGCGGATGCAGCACGACGCCGTCACCCGCCCCACGCCCCCCACCTCGGCCGCACCCTGGCCGCGCCGATCCACCCGCCAGGTCATGGTCGGTGGGGTGGCCGTCGGCGGTGGCGCGCCGGTCGTGGTGCAGTCGATGACCAATACCGATACCGCCGACGTGGCCGCGTCGGTGAAACAGGTCGCCGAGCTGTGGCGCGCCGGTTCGGAACTGGTGCGGCTGACCGTGAATACCCCCGAGGCCGCCGCGGCGATCCCGCGGATCCGCGACAAGCTGGCGATGATGGGCGTGGAGGTGCCGCTGATCGGCGATTTCCACTACAACGGCCACCAGTTGCTGGCCGCCGAGCCGGCCTGCGCGCAAGCCCTGGCCAAGTACCGCATCAATCCCGGCAACGTCGGCTTCGGCAGGAAGAAGGACGTCCAGTTCGCCGCCATCGTCGAGAAGGCGCTGGAATACGCCAAACCGGTGCGGATCGGCGCCAACTGGGGCTCGCTGGACCAGGCCCTGGCCGCGCGGCTGATGGACGAGAACCACACCCGCGCCGAGCCCTGGGACGCCGGCCGGGTGCTGCGCGAAGCATTGATCCTGTCGGCGCTGGATTCGGCCGCGCGGGCGATGGAGCTGGGCCTGCCGGCCGAGCGCATCGTCCTCAGCTGCAAGGTCAGCGGCGTGCAGGAGTTGATCGCGGTGTACCGTGACCTGTCCTCGCGTTGCGACTACGCCCTGCACCTGGGCCTGACCGAGGCCGGGATCGGCAGCAAGGGCATCGTGGCTTCGGCGGCGGCGCTGGCGGTGCTGCTGCAGGAAGGCATCGGCGACACCATCCGCATCTCGCTCACCCCCGAACCCGGACAACCGCGCACCGCCGAGGTGGTGGTGGCGCAGGAACTGCTGCAGACCACCGGCCAGCGCGCCTTCACCCCGATGGTCACTGCCTGCCCGGGCTGCGGCCGCACCACCAGCACCTTCTTCCAGGAACTGGCCAAGACCGTACAGGAGCATGTGCGGGCGAAGATGCCCGAATGGCGCGTTTCGCATCCGGGCGCGGAGAACCTGTCGCTGGCGGTGATGGGCTGCATCGTCAACGGGCCCGGCGAGTCGCGCCATGCCGACATCGGCATCTCCCTGCCGGGCACCGGCGAGGCGCCCTCGGCGCCGGTGTTCGTCGACGGCGAGAAGAAGGTCACCCTGAAGGGCGAGAACATCGCCGCCGAGTTCGTGGCCCTGATCGACGCGTACGTCGACAACCGCTATGCGCGCAAGGCCATCTGAGCCGCTGCCGCCCGCCGCCGCTCAGCCGTCGTAGCCGGCCAGGTAGTCGTCCAGCCTGCGCTCGCGCAGCAGCGCGGCGGCGTCCTCCCAGGTCGCCGGCTGGTCCAGGCGCAGGCTTTCGAGGATGCGCACGATGCTCAGCTCCACCTCGGGGCTGGATGCCAGCGCCGGGTCGGCGCGGCGGGCCTCGATCGCATTGAACAGGATCGCGTTGGCGTCGGCGTAGGCCAGCGGTGCGTGCTCGCCGTAGGCGTTGCGCCAGGCCGCGCTGGCCAGCACCGCATTGACGTGCGACTGGATCAGGTAGGTGGCGCGGCCGATCAGCTTCAGGTTGCCCGGCTGCACCGCGGTCATGGTGTTGCCGACCACCCGGCCAAGCTTGGCCATCACCCCGGTGGAGTGCGCGTTGAGCAGCATCTTCAGGGCGATGATCCGGTTCAGCTCCAGCGCGTCGCCGGACGGCAGGGCCAGGTCGATCAGGCGTGCCTGCGGCGCAGCCGCCTGCAGTGCGGCGCGGGCCGCGGTGCCGACCGGGGCATCGCCGATCCGGACCGCGAACAATTCGGCGTTCTTCCCGGCGAACGCGCGCAGCCAGTCCGCGCCGGGCGCCAGGGGTTCGTCGCCGAGCAGGATCATCGCGCCCAGATCGCCTTCGCGCGGGCCGCCGCGGGCCATGTTGCCGGCCGAGAACGACAGGTCGTACAGCTGTTGCTGCTCGGAACCGGCCAGGGCCAGGCTGTTGAGCGCGGCGCGGCGCAGCCAGGGATCCTCGATCTGCTCCTTGAACGGCTGCTCGTACAGCGCCGGGTCGAGCCCGTGGAATGGTCGGTGCAGCAATGCCTGCCAGGCCTGGGCAGCGTCGCCGGCCGGGTTCCAGACCTGGATCCAGGAGCGACGCTCGGTGGCATCGGTGCGGTCCAGCGGCGCCAGGCGGAAGGTCGGCGCGCGCTCGGTCACGTCCACGAACACCGGCATCAGTGCGCGCTGGGCCAGGTAGGTGGCGTGCTGGCCGCGTTCGTACACGGCGGCCTCGGCGTCGGTCCAGGCGGCCAGTGCGGGCGCGGCTGCGGCAACGGTGCGCTGCAGCGGATCGAACTGGCGCAGGCGCGAGGCGATGCCGGCGTCGTCGGCGAAGCCGAGCTGGCGCATCTCGTCGGCCGACAGCAGTGGCGAGAGCAGGTGGCGGATCGCGTCCTCCATCACCACGCCCAGCGCGTACAGGCTGGTGGTGGTGGCCTGCATTCGGGTGGAGCCGGTGATCGACTGCGGGCCGGTGGCCAGGTTGATCTTGGTGATGCCCGGATGCTCGATCACCGTGCGGCTGCGCTCGAACGGCAACAGCACCTCGTCCGGATTGTTGTAGACGAACCAGGTCCTGGACGGATCGTCGGCGTTGATCTCGGCGCCGCGGCGGGCGGTGCCGATCACCGCCGAGGTCTCGCCGCCCTCGGTCACCGCGAACACCACGTCGTCGGGGCCGATGCCGTTGTCCTGCAGTTGCAGGCGGCCGATCAGCTGCAGGTCCTCGAAACCCTCCAGCGAACTGATCAGGGCGCGGTCGCCGCCGGTGATCTCGCCGCGCACGCGGTCCTCGATCCCGGGCAGGGCGGCCTGGACCTTCGGCCACGACGGCAGGGCCGCCGCGCGTTGCCAGAACGGGCGCCACAGTCCGCTCTCCAGGGTCTCGGCCAGGCGGCCGGTGGAGCCGGTGCCGTAGAAATAGACGCGGTGGCCGTCGCGCAGCGCGTCCTGCATCGCCTGCGACGCCCGCTCCATGAGGGCCAGGCGCGCGGGATCGTCGGCCACCGCGGTCAGGGTCCGGGCCACGTCGCGGTCCACCGCGAACAATGCCTCCAGGCCGGCGGTGGTGTCGGCGGCGATGCGCCGGCTCAGGTCCATGGTCTGCGGATGGCGCTGTTCGGTCAGCAGGGTGTGCAACTGGAACTGCTGCTTGTGCTGCACGTAGTCCATGGATTCCACCGAGGGCTGGATGCCGAGCCGGTCGGCCAATGCGTTCTGTTCGCCGGCGCCGGCCTGGGTCGTGCCGGTCGCCAGGGCCAGCAGCAGCGCCGGCGCGCTGCGCAGCCGGC
>JAFLEA010000093.1 GCA_017302035.1 Lysobacterales bacterium | reverse complement strand
CGGCGGGGATCAACGAGCCGTCGATGGCGTAAAATAGGGTGATGTTGTCGTTAGCAAATTCCGTTTTCATGCAGCGTAGGGTCGCCAAGCGTATGCCAAGATGTTCGGATACCTTTTGCGTCACCGGCGCGACCGTTTGCCAGTAGTGCGGTTCGGCTGTTTCGAAGTGGGGCAAACGCTGACCGGTTTCATCTGAAAGCATCAGGATTTGGTTTTCAGAAGGATGCGGAATGAGCAGGAAATGGATATAAGCAGGTGGCATGGGTATCTTCAACGAGAGTTCGCTACAATTACGCTTAACATTTCTGCAATCTTACCGATAAAATCCTGAATGCGACAGTTTCAACCTGTTTTGCCCGTTCATCATTATGTGGAGACTCTCTTATGACGCAAATCGGTATCATGCTCGAAGGACAGGCCGGCCTGACATGGGCGCGATGGCAAGCCATTCTGCAAGCGGCTGAGGATTTCGGCTTCCAGTGTGTGTTCCGTTCCGACCATTTCACCATCGGCCCACCGGATGAAGAGTCGCTGGAAACATGGGTCTCGCTGACCTACGCCGCCAGCCACACCCAACGCATCGAGTTCGGAACGTGTGTCTCGCCCGTGACCTTCCGGCACCCCGCCCTGCTGACGCGGATGGCGGCGGCGGTGCTGGCCGCGCAGCCGGCCGAGCTGTGGCTGTTCGACTATCACCTGGACCGTGGCGACACCGGCGTGTTGCTGGCCGGCCGCTTGCGCGGCCGCTACGGCGCGGCGCCGTGCCTGATCCTCTCCGCCGACGCCGGCGAGGCCACCCGCGCCGCGGCGCAGGAAGCGGAACTGGCGCTGCTGCCGAAGCCGGTGCGGCCGCTGGCGCTGAAGTCCGTGCTCGACCGCATGCTCGCCGCCGCCCGCCGGTAACCCGCCACGCCATCCCGGCGGTCTGTCGAGATGCCGACGTTGCAGGTGTCGGCTGTCGGTCGGCACAACTCGATCGCTCACGACCCGGGCATGGCGGTACCGGCCAACGGCCGGCACTACAATGGAGGCCTTCCGCAGCCGCATTCCGCCATCGATGCCTTACACCCCCATCGTCGCCACCCTCGGCTACGTGCTCTCGCCCGACCGCAGCCGGGTGCTGATGATCCACCGCAACGCGCGTCCCGGCGACCCGCACCTGGGCAAGTACAACGGCCTGGGCGGCAAGCTCGAGCGCGACGAGGACGTGGTGGCCTGCATGCGCCGCGAGATCCGCGAGGAGGCCGGGATCGAATGCACCGCGATGCGGTTGCGCGGCACCGTCAGCTGGCCGGGTTTCGGCAAGCATGGCGAGGACTGGCTGGGATTCGTGTTCGTGATCGATGCCTTCGCGGGTACCCCGCTGGAGCGCAACCCGGAGGGCACCCTGGAATGGGTCGAGGTCGGTCGCATCGGCGAACTGCCGCTGTGGGACGGCGACCGCCGGTTCCTGCCGCTGGTGTTCGACGACGACCCGCGCGCGTTCCACGGAGTGATGCCCTACCGCGACGGGAAGATGCAGTCCTGGAGCTGGTCGCGGCCCTGATGCCGCGGCAATGTTCCACGCCGCCGGCTTGTCCACACGCAATGTGGAAAGCGATGGGAAAAGGATGTGGATAACCGTCGCGGCGCCTTGCGGGTCAAGGCTGTCAAGGCATGTGGCGGTTTTTTGGCCAGCCTCCGCCGGGCGCGACGGCGGCCGGGTCAGTTTTCCAGCTGCCGGCTCGGGTCGCTCAGTTCCAGTTCGCGCAGGACCACGCCGGCCTGGGTGCGGTTGCGCACCCCCAGGCGCTCGAAGATCGCCGACAGGTGCGCCTTGACCGTGCGTTCCTGCACGTCCAGGCGGTCGGCGATCTGCTTGTTGAGCAGTCCCTGGGCCACCAGGGTGAGCACGCGGAACTGCTGCGGCGACAGGCTGGCCAGGCGCGCCGCCAGCTCGGTGTCCTGGTGCGAGGACTGGGCGCGTGCGACCGAAGCGCGCAGCGAAGCGGGCAGCCATTGCTCGCAGGCCAGCACGCTGCGGATCGCCTCGCGCAGTTCGTCCAGGCCCGAGCTCTTGGGCAGGTAGCCGGCCGCGCCATGGTCGAGCGCGCGGCGGACCACGCGCGGATCGTCGTTGGCCGAGACCACCACCACCGCCACGGCCGGGTGCTGGGCACGGATTGCGGCCAGGCCGGCCAGGCCGTGGTTGCCCGGCATGTGCAGGTCGAGCAGGACCAGGTCGACGTCCGCGCGCGATTCCAGCGCGGCGAGCACGCCGTCCAGCGATTCGGCCTCGAGCACCTGCAGCTGGGCCACGGCATCGGCCGCCGCGCCGCGCAGGGCGGCGCGGAACAGGGGATGGTCGTCGGCGATCAGCAGGGTGGGCATGGGGGAGTGCAGGCCCGGGCCTACTGCGCCGTCCAGCCGCCGTCGATGGCCACCGAGGTGCCGGTGATGTTGTGCGCTTCGCGCCGGCACAGCCACACCGCGGTGGCGGCGATGTCCTCCGGCAGCGACATGCGCAGGCTGGGCTGTTTCTCGCCCAGCAGCGAGCGCACGCCGTCCTCGCGCGAGCCGCCGTTGCGGCGCGCCTGGATCTGCGGTTCGATCAGCGGGGTTTCCACCCAGCCCGGGCAGATGCAGTTGACCGTGACCCCGCCGCTGTCGCGGCTGCCCGCGGTGGCGTATTCCAGCGCCGCCACCTTGCTCAGGCCGACGATGCCGAACTTGCTGGCCACGTACGGTGCCTTGTCCTTCGAGGCGACCAGCCCGTGCACGGAGGCGATGTTCACCACCCGGCCGTAGCCGCGTTCGGCCATCCCCGGCATTGCCAGGCGCATGGTGTGGAAGGCCGAGCTGAGGTTGATGGCGAGGATGTCGTTCCACTTCTGCACCGGCATCTGCGCCAGCGGCACCGCGTGCTGGATGCCGGCATTGTTGACCAGCACGTCGATGCCTGGTCCCGCGGACCCGGACCAGGCGCCGATCTCGGCCATCATCGCCTCGATCCGCTCCGGATCGCGCAGGTCGGCATCGAAATGGCGGACGTCCGGGGCGCCGGCCGCGCGCACGGACTGCACCGCCACCTCGATCTGCTCCGGCGTGCCCAGGCCGTTGACGGCCACCCGCGCGCCGTGCGCGGCGAGGTCGCGGGCGATGGCCAGGCCAATGCCGGAGGTGCTGCCGGTCACCAGCGCGGTGCGGCCGTGGAGGAATCGTTCTGTCATGGGGAGGAGCCCTGGATGGCGCGAGGCGCCAACCGTAGCAGGTATGCCATGCCCGGATCGTGGTACCAAAGTACGATGACGCCGCAGGCACGCGCCGGTAGCGTGCGAACATCCATCGATCCGGACCCGCACATGCCCCTCCAGACACGCTTCCGCCTGCCGCTGTTCCTGCTGGGAGCGGGCCTGCTCGGTGCCTGCGCCTCCTCCCCGCAACGCGAGGCCGCCACCGCCATGATCCAACCCCAGCGCGTGACCGAACACCGCGGCAGCGACGACCTGCTCAGCGCCGGCCTGGGCCTGGACGGGCTGCGCGCGGTCGCGCCGCCAGCCTTCGCGGACCCCCGCCATCCCACCGCCGGCGAACTGCGCCGGCGCGCGATCTGGAGCAACTGGCGCGGGATCGCCGACCTGTCGCCGACCGGCGGCTTCGGCACGCTCTATGGTGGCGTGCCCGCGGTGCCTGGACGCGAATACGCCGCGCTGGCCATCTTGCCCGGGGCCAGGCAACCGCACCGGGTGCTGGTGCAGGTGCCCGACACCTTCGACCAGGCCAAGCGCTGCGTGGTGGTGGCACCGGCCTCCGGATCGCGCGGTGTCTACGGCGCCATCGCCGTGGCCGGCCCGTGGGCGCTGCCGAAGGGTTGCGCGGTGGCCTATACCGACAAGGGCGCCGGCTCGGATTACGTGGACCTGGACGCCGGCATCGGCGTGCGCCTGGACGGCACTCCCGGCAGGCTGGGCGAGGCCACCGACCTGGCCTTCGCTCCGGACGTGCCGGCCGGCGCCAGCGGCGTGGCCTTCAAGCATGCCCATTCGCAGGACAACCCCGAGGCCGACTGGGGCCGGCACGTGAAGCAGGCCGCCGAGTTCGCGCTGGCCGCGCTGGGCCAGGCATTCCCGCAGGCGGCGCCGTACACCTTCGCCAATACCCGGGTGATCGCCGTGGGCGTTTCCAACGGCGGCGGCGCGGTGCTGCGCGCGGCCGAAATGGAAGGCGACTGGCTGGACGCGGTAGTGGCCGGCGAACCGAACGTGTACGTCGAAGGCCACGGCTCGCGTGCGCTGTACGACTACACCACCGAGGCTGCGCTGCTGATGCCGTGCGCGCTGCTCGACGTGCCGGCCGAAGCGTTGCCGCAGCCGCCGCTGCTGGAGCAGCTGCGGCCGTTGTGGCAGGCGCGTTGCGCCAGCCTGCGTGCGGCTGGCCTGGTCGAGGGCGACGCCGTCGCCGCGCAGGCGCGCTCGGCGCACGAACAACTGCGTGCCGGCGGCTGGACCGAACAGGCGCTGGTCGCCGCCACCGCCAGCACCGGCTTCGACCTGTGGCGCGCGGTCGCGGTGACCTACGCTTCGGCCTACGGCCGCCACGGCATCGGCGCGCACCCGTGCGGATTCTCGTTCTCCGCCCAGCAGCCGGACTTCAGCCCCCGCGCGGCCACCGACGCCGAGCGCAGTACCTGGTGGTCCGACGCCTCCGGCATCCCGCCGGGCAATGGCGTGGGCATCGTCGACACCCAGCTGGCGCCGCCTGACTTCACCTTGGCGGGCCTGCAATGCCTGCGCGCGCTCTACACCGGCCAGGATGGAGCCGCCCCCGGCGTGCGCGCCGGCATTGCCGCCACCCGCGCTGCGCCGCCGCGCGCCGGCCTGCCGGTGATGATCGTGCACGGCCAGAACGATGGCCTGATCCCGGAAGCGTTCACCAGCACGCCGTACGTGGCCGCCGCCCGCGCCGCCGGCCGCGGCGATGTGCGCTACTGGCAGGTGCGCAACGCCCAGCACTTCGACGCCTTCCTCGCGTTCCCGGCCTACGGCGCCCGCTATGCCCCCCTGCTGCCCTATGTCCATGCGGCGCTCGATCGCGTGTCGGCCCACTTGGACGGGCAGGGCGCGCTGCCGGCCGATGCGACGATCGAGGCGCAGGGACGCGGCGCCGGCGCGGTCGAAGCCGGGCAGTTGCCGCGGCCCTGAACAGCGCTCAGGGCCGGCCGGCCGACGTGCCCTTGCAGGGGCCGCGGGCGAGATCGGCCGCGGCCTGGGCATGGTCGGCGGCGACCCTGGCGGCTCGCTGCAGCGCCAGTTCCACCGCGGCCTTCGCCTCGAAGGAACCGGGGTTGTTCCGATAGGCTTCCAGGGCCGGTCCGGCCGCGGCCCGGGCGGCCTCGGTGTCGGCCTGCAGGGCCTGGGTGCGGGACAGGCATTCGGCCGCGGACATCGATGCTTCGCGGCGGCCGGGACTGGCGCACGCCGCAAGCATCAGGCCGATCGCCATCGCCAGGGCCCGCTTCATTCGCCGACGGCCGCCAGGCGGGCCGGCAGCAATTGGCTCGAGGACCGCTTGCCGATCGGCGACAGCCCACCGTGTCCGTCGGCGATCACGGCGGCGACCGCAGGCATGGGCAGCCCCGGTCTGGAGCTGCAGGGCGATGACCAGGGCGGATAACGGGGTCCACTCGCCAGGAGTGTTGCACGAATTCCCCTCGGTTATGCTGCGCCATTCCCGTCCTTCGCTCCCGGCCACCCGCATGCCCCGCCATTTCTCGATGCTGCGCGATTTCCAGCTGGCCGACTGGTTCACTCTGGCCAACGCCTTCTGCGGCATGGGCGCGGTCTTCGCCGCGATGCGCTTCCTGCAGGAGGGGCGGGTGTCCGACCTGCTGGTCGGCATGGCGCTGATCCCGCTGGCGTTCGTGTTCGACGCGCTGGACGGACGCATCGCCCGCTGGCGCAAGTCGTCCTCGACCCTGGGCCGGGAACTGGATTCGCTCGCCGACGTGATCTCCTTCGGCGTGGCCCCGGCGGCGCTGGCCTATGCGTGCGGCATGCAGGGCGGCTGGGACTGGCTGGTGCTGTCCTATTTCGTCTGCTGCGGGGTCAGCCGCCTGGCCCGCTACAACGTCACCGCCGAGCAACTGGCCGATGGCGGGGACAAGGTGAAGTACTTCGAGGGCACGCCGATCCCGACCAGCCTGGTGCTGGTGCTGGTGCTGGCCATCGCTGCGCTCACCGGCAACATCGGCGATGACCTGTGGCTGGGGCGCTGGCAACTGGGGCCGTGGCAGCTGCACCCGCTGGTGCTGATGTTCGCCCTGTCCGGAACGCTGATGGTCAGCAAGACCCTGCGCATCCCCAAGCCCTGAGGGCGGCTGGCCGCGGACGGCGGTAGAATCGGCGGACTAGGGAGGACGCCATGATCAAGCCACCGTTTCCCGGCGATTTCGACTCGCTGGCCCGGCAGTACTGGAACACCTGGAACGAAATGCTCGGTCGCAGCAGCGGTTTCGAGGGCTGGGGCCTGCCCGGTGGCATGGCGAGCGGCACCCACACGCCCTTCGCCGGCAATCCCTTCGCCGCCAGCCTGGCCGGGCTCGGAGGCATGGGCGGCGGGATGCCGTCGGCCCTGGCGGGGTTCGATCCGGGCGCCTACGAGTGGTACCGGCAGATGCAGCGCCTGGCCGCCGATTTCAGCAACGGCGGCGCCCATGCCTCCGAGGTGGCGGCGGCCTGGCGCGAGATGATGGGCGGCGACGGCGCGCACTCGTTCGCGAAGATGCTGCGCTCGATGCACGGCGGCCTGGCCGGCGGCAACTGGCTGGAGCAGGCGCGGCCGATGCTGGAAGCCCTGTTGCGACCGCTGCGCGAGCAGGGCGCCGAATGGCTGCACCGGCCTGCGTTCGGCCCGATGCGCGAGCACCAGGAGCGCCTGCAGGCACTGGCCCTGGCCTGGCAGGACTGGGACCGGCGCAACGAAGAGTTCAACGAACTGCTGGCGCGGGTCGGCCAGGATGCGTTTGCCCGCTTCGAGGTGATGCTGCAGGACTGCGACCAGCCGGGCAAGCGCCTGGAGTCGGTGCGCGCGCTGTTCGACCTGTGGATCGACGCGGCCGAGGAGGCATGGGCGGAGTTGGCTTTCAGCCAGGAATACCGCCAGGCCTATGGCGAGATGACCAATGCGATGATGCGCCTGCGCCTGGGCCTGCAGCGCGAAGTCGAACAGTTCGCCGCGCTGCTGGGCATGCCCGGCCGCACCGAGGTCGATGCGCTGGCGCGCAAGGTCGCCGACCTGGAGCGCACGCAGCATGCGGCGCGGCGCGCGGCGAAGGCCGCCACCGGGAAGGACGCGCCGGCGGCAATGGCGCGCAAGCCGGCCGCAGCCGCGGTTGCGGCCAAGCCGGCCGTGGCTGCCGGTTCCCGGGTTGCGGAACC
>JAFLEA010000092.1 GCA_017302035.1 Lysobacterales bacterium | reverse complement strand
CGTCGATCCCGCGGCGGCGGGCGCGCAGTCCGGCGCCGCCGCGCCCGGCACGCAGGGCGTCTGGACCTTGGCCGCTGGCTTGTAGCCGCGCAGCAACAGCACGTCGCGACCGCGATCCAGTTGCGCCGCGGGCGTCACGTCCGCCGCCAGGAAGGCGCGGCTGTCGTCGGCGCGCAAGGCGCCCAGGACCCCGACCGGGAAGCCGGCGGGGAACCGGCCGCCAAGGCCCGACGTGAGCAGCACGTCGCCTTCGCGCACGTCGGCGGACAGCGGAATGTCGGCGGCCCGCAAGAGGTCGCTGCGACCACCGCCATGGATCATCACGCGGACGCCGCTGCGGGCCGTCACCGCGGGGACCGCGTGGTCGGGATCGGTGACCAGCAGGACGGTGGCGGTGGCCGGGGTGGTATGGATCACCTGGCCCATCAGGCCACCGGCATCGATCACCGCCTGGCCCACCTGCACGCCTTCTCGCTGGCCGGCATCCAGCACCAGTCGCTGCCGGGTGGGATCCAGGTCGATGTCGAGGATGCTGGCCAGTTGCACGTCGAGGCGATTGCGTTCCACCCCGCCGAGCAGCGCGCGCAGGCGGACGTTCTCCACCGCCGCCGCCTGCAGGCGTGCATTGCGCGCGCCGGTGACCAGCAAGGCGTTGCGCAGGACCCGGTTCTCGCGCGCCAGCTGGCTGCGCAGCGCGGCGTCCTCGCTCACCGCCACGCCGATCCGCGACGGCAGCTGGGCCAGCCACCACACGGGTTGCACCGCGACTTCGGCGCGTGCCCGCGCGGTTGCCAGCCAACCGCCACGGTGGTCCAGCACCATCACCACCAGCGCCAGCACCAGGTAGACCAGCAGCCGCAACACACCGGCGACATCGCCGGGGCGGGCAGCGGGAGGACCGGCGAGGGACGGCACGTCAGTGGGTCAGCGGATGGCGAATCGGGAGGTGTTGTGGAGGAAGCGCCGGAGAACCGTCGCGAGCGATGGTGGATCGTCGCCGCGCGCAGCGCAGGAACCGCAGTGTACGTGTGAGTACATGAGGATTCCGAGCAGCGCACGGCGGCAATCCGCCGAGCGCAGCAGGTTATCGGCGCTTACTCGGGGGCGAAGAACTCGTTGCCGTGCATGTCCACCAATTCCAGCGCCCGCCCGCCGCCGCGCGCCACGCAGGTCAGCGGGTCGTCCGCCACCTGCACGTGCAGGCCGGTTTCCTCGCTGATCAGCTTGTCGAGGTCGCGCAGCAGCGCACCGCCTCCGGTGAGGACGATGCCGCGCTCGGCGACGTCGGCGCACAGCTCCGGCGGGGTCTGCTCCAGCGCCAGCTTGATCGCCGAGACGATGCCGGCCAGCGGCTCGCGCAGGGCTTCCAGCACTTCATTGGAGTTGATGGCGATGATCTTCGGCACGCCTTCGGCGAGGTGGCGGCCCGAGACTTCGATCTCCCGGACCAGCTGCTGCGGGTAGGCATTGCCGAGCTCCAGCTTGATCCGCTCCGCGGTGGCGTCGCCGATCAGCATGCCGTGGTGGCGGCGCACGTAGGCGATGATCGCCTCGTCGAAGCGGTCGCCGCCGATGCGCACGGACTGCGAGTAGACGATGCCGTTCAGCGCGATCACCGCGACCTCGGTGGTGCCGCCGCCGATGTCCACGACCATCGAGCCGCGCGCCTCGGTCACCGGCATGCCGGCGCCGATCGCCGCGGCCATCGGCTCCTCGATCAGGTACACCTCGCGGGCGCCGGCTTCCTCGGCCGATTCCTTGATCGCGCGGCGCTCGACCTGGGTGCTGCCGGCCGGCACGCACACCAGCACGCGCGGGCTGGGGCGCAGGAAGCGGCTCTTGTGCACCTTGCGGATGAAGTGCTTGAGCATCTCCTCGGTATAGGTGAAGTCGGCGATCACGCCGTCCTTCATCGGCCGCACGGTGCTCATGTGGCCCGGGGTGCGGCCCAGCATCTGCTTGGCCTCGCTGCCGACGGCCGCGACCGCCTTGGCCCCGCCGCCGCGGTCCTGGCGCACCGCGACCACGGAGGGTTCGTTAAGCACGATGCCCTGGCCGCGCACGTAGATCAGCGTGTTGGCGGTGCCGAGGTCGATGGAGAGGTCGCTGGAGAAATAGCGCCCGAGGAACTTGAACATGCGAGGGGACTGCCGGAAGGAGGGGAACGCCGCGCGGGGGAAACGCGGGAAGGAGACTGGCCGGCGTGCACACCGCCGGGGGCGGTTAGCCTAGCAACGCCCCCGGGTGCCGGCAAGGCGGATCGCGGCGAAGGCTGGCCGCCGCCGGGCGCCGACGGTACCCTGTGCGGCCCTGCGCCGACCCTCCGAGACCCTGCGATGGCTGCCCTGATCTGCGGTTCCCTGGCCTACGACACCATCATGGTGTTCCCCGACCAGTTCAAGAACCACATCCTGCCGGACAAGGTGCACATCCTGAACGTGTCCTTCCTGGTCCCGCGGATGCGTCGCGAATTCGGCGGCTGCGCCGGCAACATCGCCTACAACCTGAAGCTGCTGGGTGGCGACCCGGTGCCGATGGCCACCGTCGGCGGCGACTTCGGGCCGTACCGGGCCTGGTTCGAGGAGCAGGGCATCACCCTCGACCACGTCAAGGTGATCGACGAGCTGTTCACCCCGCAGGCCTTCATCACCACCGACCACGACAACAACCAGATCACCGCCTTCCACCCCGGGGCGATGATGCGCAGCTACGAGAACCACGTGAAGGACGTGCCGGGCGTGACCATCGGCATCGTCAGCCCCGATGGCTACGAGGGCATGCTGCAGAACGCGAAGGAATTCGCCGAGGCCGGCATCCCCTTCATCTTCGACCCCGGCCAGGCGATGCCGCTGTTCAACGGCGCCGAGCTGCGCGCCTTCATCGAACGCGCCGACTACGTCTGCGTCAACGACTACGAATCCAACCTGCTGCAGGAGCGCACCGGCTGGAGCGAGGCCGAGATCGCCGGCAAGGTCAAGGCCTACATCACCACCCGCGGGCCGCGCGGCGCGGAAATCCATGCCGACGGCACCACCCACCGCATCCCGCCCGCGCACGAACGCCGCGTGACCGACCCGACCGGCTGCGGCGATGCGTTCCGCGCGGGGCTGATCTTCGGCATCGAGAAGGGCTACGACTGGATGACCATCGGCCGCATGGGCAACCTGATGGGCGCGCTCAAGGTCGAGCATCCGGGCACCCAGAACCAGCGCTTCGACTACCCCGAGTTCAGCGAGCAGTTCCGCCAGCAGTTCGGCTACGCGCTGGCCTGAGCGCGCGCCCGCCGCGCATCAGAACGGGTCGCCGTTCTTCTTGGCGTAGCCGCCAGCGCCGGACACGCGCCCGGGCAGGAACTGCATGTCGATGTCCGAATACTCGCCGTGGTCGGCGTCGTCGCGGTTGCCGACCACCAGGAAGCGGGCCGACATGTCGCTGCGGTTCTGCAAGTGGTGGCCATCGCGCAACCCGGCCTTGAATCCGGCGCAATCGCCCGCGCGCATGAGGGTTTCGCCGGCATCGGTCACCAGCACCAGTTCGCCGTCCAGCACGTAGACGAATTCGTCCTCGTGCGTATGCCAATGCCGCTGGCTGGACCAGACGCCGGGATCCAGCGTGACCAAATTCACCCCGAACGCGGTCAGGCCG
The DNA here is from genome assembly GCA_017302035.1 of Lysobacterales bacterium. Lineage (GTDB taxonomy): Bacteria > Pseudomonadota > Gammaproteobacteria > Xanthomonadales > Xanthomonadaceae > Pseudoxanthomonas. The sequence goes on along the minus strand of JAFLEA010000092.1, from coordinate 3,850 downwards.
GCGGCATCGCCCAGGCGCAGCCAGCGACGCCCCCTGCACGGCACGTCGTGCGGCGCTGGATAACGGGTGCCGCTGCCCTGCGGGGCGGATTCCGGGTCGATCTTGCCCATCGTCGTCAGTTCCACTTCGGCAGTTTCCGCGCATCCAGGCCGCCGACCTCGAAGTCCACGGTCTTGCGGCCGACGCCCTTGGTCGGGAATTCGATCGACAGCTGCTTGCTGGCCTTGGCCAGTTTCCACAGCGCCTTGTGGTCGTCGATGAACATGGCGATGGCTTCGTCGGTCCTCGGCCGCGACCCCGGCAACGCGTGGGTCTTGCCATCCGCGGTCACCTTCAAGCGGCAGCCGCCATAGCAATCGAAATCGCCGGCCTCCAGCACCAGGTACGCGCTGCGCCCCCAGTCCGGATGGTCGCGGAAGATCAGCCGCACCGGATGCGCGCCACCGCCGTCGGTGTCCACCGGCTCCTGCGAGTAGATCGCCGCCGACAACTGGGTGCCGCCCTTCACCGGCTCCTCCCCGTACGACCACAGCGCCGCCAGCCGGCGCTGCTGCGCCTCGGCTTCGGCCTTGGCCCGGATCTCCTCCAGCCGCGGCTTGATGCGCGCCGCCGCCGCGCTGGCCGGATGGTCCATCAGCAAGACGTCGCCCAGGCCCTTGGCCAGGTGCCAGTTCTGCGCCGCCACCGCGTCGTCGAACTGCCGCGCCATGTCCTCGGCCGCACGTTCCTGCGCGGCGGCCTGCGCGGCCGCGGCCTGGGCAGCGGCTTGCGGATCGCCGCCCTGGCAGGCGGGCAACAGCGCGACGAGGGCGATGGCGAGGAGCGCGTGCTTCATGGCGATTCCTGGGGCGATGCGTGGCGGGAGCTTACCGGGCGCCGCCTTGCGTGTCCCCGGCCAGCGCGACCAGCGCCTCGGCCACTGCGTGCGGCCGCTCCATCAGCGACATGTGCCCGCAGCCCTCCAGCAGCACCTTGCGCGCCTGCGGGATGCGCGCCGCGTACAGCTCGAGCGCGCTGGGATCGATCACTGCATCCTGCCGGCACCACAGCAGCAGCGCCGGCTGGCGGATGCGCGCGGCTTCCTCGCCCGGCAGCAGGCTTTCCTCGCTGCGCCCGATCCGCGCCAGCACGCCCTGCTCGAACGCGGCATCGGCGCGACGCTTGCGGATCAACGCGGTGGACGCCGGCCACGGCAGCCACGGCTTGGCCCGCGCGTCGTGGAACACGATGTCGATGTAGCGTTGCAGGCTGGCCTCGTCCTCGACCGCGAACGGATTGCGCCCGGCAAGCACGTCGAGCCCGAACTGGTTGTCCTTGAAGCGCACCCCGGCGGCGTCGAGCAGCGCGACCGCGGCGATCTCGCGCGGATGCCGCGCGGCCACCAGCGCGGCGATCCCGCCGCCCATCGAATGCCCGACCAGCACCACCGGCCGGCCGGGCGACAAGGCGCGGATGAACCCGTCCACGTGCGCGGCCTGCTCGCCGAACCCGTACACCGCACCGGGCTTGCGTTCGCTTTCGCCCCAGCCGGGCAGGTCCGGGATCAGCAGCCGGTAACGGCCGCCCAGCGCGCGCGCCAGCGGGTACCAGTTTTCCTTGCTGCCGGTGAACCCGTGCACCAGCACCAGGGTGGGGGCATCGGCGGCGTCCGCGGCGCGCTCGGCATACACCCAGCGGTGCCCATCCACGACCACGCTGTCGCGCGAAAGCCCGGCGGCAAGGCGCTGCCGCTCGAACTCGCCACGCACCAGCAGGAAGGGATCGCGCCACAGCACGATCCCGACCGCGACCACCACGACCAGCGCCAGCGCGAGCGCCCAACGCATGGCGCGGACGCCTTACTTCGTCGGGGCCGGCTGCGGCGCAGGATCCACCGGATGCAACGCCTCCGGCACCTCCTGCCGCTCCATCGGCTTGGCCTCGGCGATCATCGCCTCGACCGAGCCGGTGGTGATCGGGTGGTAACCCGGCCTTGCCTTGGCGAACACCGCCTTGGCGAAAGCCAAGCCATCCGGCGTGGCCACGAGTGCCTTGTAGGTCGGCATGATCAGCTTGCGCCGGCCGACGCGCTCCAGGAACGCGCCCATCGCCGGGCGCGCGGCCGCGTAACCGCTGCGCTCGGCCAGCGGATACCAGCGCATCGCGATTTCGCCGTTCGGGGTGCCGGTGAAGCGATAGGCCTCGTCCAGCTGGGTGAGTTGCGCCTGGCTGAGGGTTTCGGGCATGCCTTCCAGGAAATGCACCCACTCCTGCGTGCCCCAGGCGTCAGTGATGGTCTTGTCGGGCAGCTTGGCGCTGCCCATCCACGCGATGCGCGCGGCATTGACCGTGCTGAACTTGCCGGATTCCACCACCGGCGCGTTCGGCGGGATCCCCGGCTCGTACAGCCACTGGTCGACCTCCTGCATCGTCACCACGTTCGGGTGCTTGTCGATCAGCTGGGTCTTGAGGTAGTCGCGGAACTGCGCGGTGGTGATGCTCTGGAACGCGAAGTGGTCGAAGTAGCCCTTCAGCCACGGATCGAACACCTCGCGGCCGAATCGCTTCTCGAGGAACTGCAGGAACCACGCGCCCTTGGTGTAGACGGTCGCGCTGGACTGGTCGTCCGGGTCGGACAGCGTCCCCGGCTTGAGCGACAGGCGCTGCAGCTCGGGCTTCAGCGTCCGGTACTCCTGCTTGAGCTCGTCGCGGTCGATCACGTGCTCCATGTCGGCCATGTCCTGGCCATACAGCGCCTCGGTGATGCGGCCCTGCACGTAGGTCGTGGTGCCTTCGTTGAGCCAGGCGTCCTTGTCGGTGGCGAAGGTGACCAGGTTGCCCGACCAGCTGTGCGCCAGTTCGTGCGCGATCAACGAGACCAGCGACTTGTCGCCGACGATCACCGTCGGGGTGGCGAAGGTCAGGCGCGGGTTCTCCATCCCGCCGTACGGGAAGCTGGGCGGCAGCACCAGCAAGTCGTAGCGGCCCCAGCGGTACGGGCCGTACAGCGCCTCGGCGGTGTCGATCATCTTCTCGGTGTCGGCGAACTCGGCGGTCGCCTTGTCGACCATCGCCGGCTCCGCCCACACGCCGCTGCGATCGCCGATCTTCTTGAACACGAGGTCGCCGGCGGCGATCGCCAGCAGGTACGACGGGATCTTCTGCGGCATCTCGAAGGTGTAGTCGCCGTCGCGGGCGGCGGCGGGATCGTTGTCCGCGCTCATCAGCACCATCGTGTCGGCCGGCGCCGAGACGTGCGCGCTGTAGGTGAAGCGGATCCGCGGGGTGTCCTGCAACGGCACCCAGGAGCGTGCATGGATCTGCTGCGACTGGCTGAACATGAAGGGTTGCTGCTTGCCTTCGGTCATCGAGGGTTCCAGCCACTGCAGGCCGGACGCCGCCGGCGACGTCGCATAGGTGACCCGCACCTGCGCCGGGCGATCCGGCGCGTCGATGGTGAGCTTGCTGCCCAGCACCTTGTCCTTGCCCGCCAGCGCGAACTGCAGCGCGCGCCACTGGCCGTCGACGCCCAGCCCCTCCGCCTTCTGGATCTCCAGGTCGCGGGTGTCCAGCACCAGCTGCGTCGCCGCCTTGTCGAGCCACTCCAGGGTGTAGGTGGCGGTGCCCGCGATCTGCTTCTTGCCGAAGTCGATCGCCAGGTCCAGCGCGAGGTCGGTGGTGCGGACCTTGTCCGGCTCGGCGTAGGAATGCTCGTCCACCACCTGCTCGGCGACGGCCGGCCGCGGCGCGGGCGCAGCCGCCGCCTGCTGCGGGGCCGGGCTGTGGTCGCAACCGCTGGCGATGCCGAGGGCGGCGGCGATGGAGGCGGTGAGGATGAGCTGGCGCATGCGGGGGACCTGTCGCGGAAAAC
>JAFLEA010000091.1 GCA_017302035.1 Lysobacterales bacterium | reverse complement strand
GCCACCGGCGCGGTGCAACCGGCGGCCGCGGCCCGGCTGCAGCCGGGCATCGCGATCGCACCCCCGCTGCCCGTCGAGTCCCCGCGGCCGTCCCCGGCCGCGGCACAGGAACGCGGGGCGCGGATCGCCGACGCCGAGGACTGGCTGCGCTGCGTCGCCGCCTGCGACCTGAAGGGCCCGGCGCGCGAACTGGCCGCACATGCCGCCTTCATCGGCCACGCCGATGGCGTGCTGACCCTGGCCCTGGCCCCGGGCTTCGAGTACCTGCGCACCGAGCGCTCCGGCGGCGATCTGGCCGCGGCCCTGGGCACCGCATTGGGTGCCGCGCCGACGCTGGCCTTCCGCACCGGCGAGGCGCAGGCCGAGACCCTCGTCGGCCGCAACGAGCGCGAGCGCGACTCGCGCCAGAGCGCGGCCGAGGACGCCTTCCTCAACGATCCGGGCGTGCGCCGCCTGATCGAAAGGCACGGCGCCCGCGTCGTGCCCGATTCCATCCGACCTGCAGACGGGAACTGAAATGCGCGGCAACATCGCCCAGCTCATGCAACAGGCGCAGAAGATGCAGGAGAACCTGCAGCGCGCCCAGGAAGAACTCGCCAGCCTGGAAGTCACCGGCAGCGCCGGCGGCGGCATGGTCAGCGTGACCCTCAGTGGCACCAAGGAATGCCGCAAGGTACGCATCGATCCGAGCGTGCTGTCCGACCCGGAGATGGCCGAGGATTTGCTCGCGGCCGCGTTCAACGACGCCTCCAACAAGGTCGACGCCGAATCCAAGTCGAGGATGGCCGCCGCCTCCGCCGGCATGCAGTTGCCGCCGGGGATGAAGCTGCCGTTCTGAGCGGCGCATACCCGGCACCCTGATGAGTTCGCCGCTGCTGGAGCAGTTGATCGAAGCGCTGCGCGTGCTGCCCGGCGTGGGCCGCAAGAGCGCCCAGCGCATGGCTTATCACGTGCTCGAGCGCGGCCGCGACGGCGGCCGCCACCTGGCCGCAGTGCTGGCCGAGGCGGTGGAGCGCGTGGGCCATTGCAGCCAGTGCCGCGACTTCAGCGAGAGCGAAGTGTGCGTCACCTGCGCCAGCCCCGGCCGCGACCGCCAGCAGCTGTGCGTGGTCGAATCCCCGGCCGACCGCCTGGCGATCGAGACCGCCACCGGCTACCGCGGTCTGTACTACGTGCTGCAGGGACGTCTGTCGCCGCTGGACGGGATCGGCCCGCGCGAACTGGGCCTGGACGCGCTGGCCACGCGCCTGGAAGGCGGCGAGGTCGCCGAGCTGATCGTGGCCACCAGCGCCACGGTCGAGGGCGAGGCCACCGCGCATTACCTGGCGCAGCTGGCACGCCGGCACGGCGCGCGGCCGAGCCGGCTGGCGCAGGGCCTGCCGTTGGGCGGCGAACTGGAATACGTCGATCGCGGCACCCTGTCGCATGCGTTCGGCACCCGCGGCGAGATGCCGGAATAGGCGAAGCCATTGCCGGCCGATGAGCGCGCCGCGGCCGGGCGCTATGCTGGCGGTCCCCGCACCGATTCGACGGAACGCCCATGAGCGATACCCTGTTCGGCAGGATCATCCGCCGCGAAATCCCCGCCGCCATCGTCTATGAGGACGAGGACATCCTCGGCTTCAGGGACATCGCCCCGCAGGCGCCGGTGCACGTGCTGTTCATCCCCAAGCAGCGCGTGATCCCGACCCTGGACGATGCCACCGCCGCCGACGCGGAACTGCTCGGCCGGCTGCTGCTGGCGGCCGCGGCCTGGGCGCGCAGCCAGGGCCTGGCGCAGGACGGCTACCGGGTGGTGATGAACTGCCGCGAACACGCCGGGCAGACCGTGTTCCACCTGCACCTGCACTTGCTGGCCGGCGCGCCGCTGGGCAGGTTCGGCACGCCCTAGCGGCGCGTCCGTCCGCGGTTGCGGCCAGAAAAGGGGTCAGGTTCATTATATTGCCCCTTTCGCATCCAGGTCCCATCGGCCAAGCGCATGCCATTTCTCAGGAAAATGTACCTGACCCCATTTTGCTCAGACAAAATGAAATATAGAAGTCCATATGCAGAGGCGGCAGAGGCTCTAAGGGCGAAAGACGGTGTCGCGCTTATGAAAAAAGCCGTCGAATTGATTGGATCAGATTCCGATCCTTATCGGGCTGCTGGCTATTTGCTGAGGGGTGGTCTTTACGAGTATGGTGCGACTGGAATTTGCCGTGACCTCGACAAGTCAATTGATGATTATAGGCAGGCGACATTATTGTCTGATGATGCCATTTCTAATTGGTATATGGGTCGCGTTCTTTTGAAGAGCGGATGTCATCTTCAGGCGCGAAAATTTCTTGAGATCGCTTGTAGAGAGGCTCATCCGCCAGATGTAGAGATAGATATGGGGCGACTTTACGAGCGCGGACTTCTGGAGGATGACGGTTTGGCGCTTTCGTATTTCAGGAAAGCGGCAATTCGTGGAAGGGTTGGAGGTATTAAGGGGTGTATTCGGGTTTTAATAAATAGAGGCGACAAGGGAGGCCAAATTTTTGCCAGCCTGTTAGCTGTGTTATATATTATAAGTATTCCGGCTATATGGATAGTTTTCGGGAAGAAGGCGTTTTCTGTATATTAAAATTCAGGAAAAATGGCTCAGGTTCATTTATTAGCCTGCGACGGCGCCGACAACCTCAGCTGGTCGGCCAGCGGCAACTATGAACTAAACTGGAAAGGGGTCAGGTTCATTTAAGGCTCTTCGCATCCAGGCCTCATCGGTCAAGTGCACGCCATTTCGAAGGAAAATGTACCTGACCCCGTTCTGCCAAAGAGAAAGGTCGGCAGATGCTTTTGCATTTGACATGCCCTCCGTTGAGGGCGGGAGGGTAGTTGCATATGGAAAGGGGTCAGGTTCATTTAAGGCTCTTCGCATCCAGGCCTCATCGGTCAAGTGCACGCCATTTCGAGCGGGAAAGGTGTCGGGTTCATTTAAGGCTTCCTTCGCATCCAGGGCTCACAGGAAAATGTACCTGACCCCATTTTGCTGCGGGAGGAGGTCAGTCGCTTAGGTGGGAGTTCATGATTCGGAGGCAAGATCACTTGGCACAATCATGACTTCTTACAGTCCTGATGCAGCCAATCAATTGCTGCTCTCAATGGCGCATCGCTACCGTCCTTACTGGCAGCAACTATCACATCCGGCGCGATGGGACCGGAATATACGTGACCTGTCCGATCAACAAAACGGGATGTACTTATGAATAGATCGAAGTGATCTGAGAAGGCCAGTCTCTCCGTGGAGGTCGTCAGTCCATGCGTAATGTCACCAAACAGCAGCGTGTTGGGTCGACCATGAAACGCGACGGCCATTGCTTCACCGGAACTTGAAGTTTTAGGCCCCACCAAGACTGCGATTGATTTTTTTGAGTTAACTAGCGCAGGTAATTCGGCGGTTTTGGACACAACCATCTGCCCCCCAAAGCCAACCCCTCCCTCCGAGTTCCACCAAGCCACTTTAGCGCCATTACCCGACTGAAAAGAACCGAACGATTCCGCATTCAGAAGCTGTGATACACCTGCGGCCATCGGCCACATGTTGCCGCCAGAGTTATCTCGCAAATCAATTATCCAGCCACACGTTGCCTTAGCGTCTGCCGTTTTAATCTGCCTGCTCAGGTCATCTGAAAATTTCTGGATTGTGGCTGGATCTGTTGAAGCAAAAGCGGCAATCGAAACGTAAGAAATGTCACCTTCGATCGCTTTGTTTCTTTGCGCAATATCTTGAGAAGTAGCTGCAGCGCGAGTAGAGGCGCGCTGTAGGTACTGTTCCACCCCCTCCTTTGGAACAGGGAAAGCATGTTCGTCACCCAATTCGCGAAGGAGCCTTAGCATCACGAGAATGGCTTCCTTCTCACCACTAACAGTCTTAGAGCTAGCAATTGCTCGATCTCTAGCCTGCGTCCAAATGACTGAATTCGCGTATATCGAGCGTCGCTGCAAGCTTTCTAGCGCGCTTCCAATAACGTACTCGTACTCTCCTTTGTTCGACGACACAGCAACAGGGGCCAATGTCTGAGTCGCTGAAGCATCGCTCGAAGCATTCTGTTCTACCGAAAGAATAGCCAAGATTGATCCCGCCATTAATATGAAAGAAGCAATTCGCGTCATAGCCCTTACCTTCACTAGATTCTTCCTGAAACTGAATGTAACGGCTCAAGCACCCACTCGATCAATGATCGCTTCTCGCCCTTCACATCCGCATCAAAGGCCATACCACCACGCAGAACTCTCTCTGAACCGTATACTTTCACTGATGCACTAGAAAACGATACTGTGGCCCTGAAATATCGATCAGAAGGGTCAAGGTCTGGCATTATCTTCTGCGCATCATCCATCGGGAGTGCCGTAGGCGACAACGTTACTATACGCGCACTCTGTACGCCAAATTTTTGGTATGGAAAAGCCCGGAAACGCACTGATACCTCATCACCAATATTAACCATACAGAAAAAGGGGTCGGGTTAATTTAAGATCCCTTTCGCATCCAGGCCCCATCGGCGAAGTGCACGCCATTTCTCAGGAAAATGTACCTGACCCCATTTTGCGTTAAAGCGAAACGCCGCCCGAAGGCGGCGTTTCGCGGGATCGTTAGGCTTGGCCGGCCATCACCACCACCAGCCACCCCAGCCCCAGCGCGGACCCCAGGGCCCCCACGGCCCCCACGGACTGGGCTGCATCCGCACGTCCACTTCGTTGACCACCGGCCACAGGTAGACCACGTCGGCGCTCATCTTCGGCAGGCGGTAGTCGTACTCGCCGATGCGGGTGGATTCGGTGTCCTGGACCCGGCCGACAAAGGTGACTTCGCGCCCGGGGGTGAACACGGCCGGGTCGTAGAAGCCGGTGCGGCAGGCGATGAAGCGGCCTTGCGCGTCGTCGCGGGCGTTGCTGGCGGGCCGGCCGCTGGCGTTGAGCGGGGTGGCGATGACCTGGAAGCAGGTGCTGTCCGGGCCGGGCAGGGTCTGCACGATGCGTCCGCCCCAGCGCACGCTGGCGCCGAGCTGCTGGCCGACCACGGCCTGCTCGGGGGTGACGGGAACGAAGCTGCCCTGCAGCGGCTGCGGGGCGCTGGCGCAGGCACCCAGCGCGGCGATGACGGTGGCGGCGAGGGCGAATCGGATCGGGGTGCGCATGGACATGTCGGCCTCCGGAAGGTCAGGGGCGGTGCCGTGCCAGATCGTCCAGCAGGCGGCGCGCATCCCCGTTTTCGCCAGCGTAGCGTGCCGCTGCGAAACGCCGGCTGAGCGCCAGCAGCGCGTGGCCCGAGCGCGGATGCGCCGGGGCCACCCGCGCGGCCCAGGCCAGGGCGGGTTCGTACGGGGCGCGGCCCAGGCCCAATTTCGCGTAGCGGCGGCCGAGCCGGTGCCAGGCCCGCAGCAGCGGGTCGCGCTCGCGCTCGCCGCGGGCCAGCAGCCAGACCATGCCGGCCAGGGCCAGCGCGGCGAAGGCGGCGAACAGCAGCAGCAACTGCGAGGGTTCCAGCCGGTCCAGGCCGAGCGGGCGCAGCAGGGCCTGCTGGCGGGTGGCGTCGAAACCCAGGACCAGGTCGTTCCAGCCGCGGCGCATCCAGTCGGTGAGGTCGCCCAAGCGGTCCAGGCGCAGCATGTCCAGGCCGCCGCCCTGCGCGTCCAGGCGCTGCTCCAGGGTGTCGTAGATCCGTTCCGGGGCCACCGCGGCGGTCGGGTCCACCCGCACCCAGCCGCGGCCTTCCAGCCACACCTCGCTCCAGGCATGGGCATCCATGCGCCGCACGATCCAGTAGCCGCCGAGGGGATTGCGGTAGCCGCCGGTGTAGCCGGTCACCACCCGCGCCGGGATGCCGGCCGCGCGCATCAGCACGGTGAACGCGGAGCTGAAATGCTCGCAGAAGCCTGCGCGGGTCTCGAACAGGAATTCGTCCACCGCGTGGCGGCCCGGCAGCGGGGTGTCCAGGGTGTAGGCGAAGTCGGCGCGGATCATCGCCAGTGCGCGCTCGATGATGGCCTGATCGTCGTCACCGGCGTCCTTGCGCCATTGCCGGCCCAGTTCGAGCGTGCGCGGGTTGTAGCCGGGCGGGAGCTGCAGGGCGCGCTGGCGCACGGGCGGCTGGAGCTGCACTTCGAATTGCTGCGGCGGCGCCGACTGCAACTGCCAGCGCGAAGGCGCCGTGAGCGTGCGCTGGGCCACCAGGCTGGCGCCGTGGGTGAGCTGGCTGCCTTCGGGCACGCTGCCGGGCAGGTCCAGCGCGGGCAGGTCGCGGCGGTCGCTGGCTTCGATCTCCAACTGGTAGTCCCAGCGCGCCTGGCCGGGACGGATGTCGGGGGTGGGCAGCGCCTCGAGCCAGCGGTTGCGGGTCCAACTGCGGCCGTCGTAGTCCAGCAGCACCGGGCCGCGCCAGTACATCTGCTGCACCGGCGGTTCGGCGCCCCGGAACTGGGCGCGCATCGCCGGGGTGTCGTCGGCCATCAGGTCCAGCCATTCGCCCGGGGTCATGCTGTCGGACAGGCCGGGCCGGGCCAGGGCGCGTTCGGGCACGCCCCACAGCGGCGTGCCCAGGCGCGGGAACAGCCAGAACGCAGCCAACGCCAGCGGCAACCCGATCGCGACCAGCCGGCCCATGGTGCCCAGGCGCTGCCGCAGCGGCGGCGGCGCGATCCCCGCTTCCAGGTCGGCCAGGCGCTGCAGCGCGAGCAGGCCGGCCAGCACCGCGGCCAGCGCGGCCAGCATCACCAGCGGTCCCTGGTCGAGCAGGAACGCGGCGAACGGGGCGAACAGGGCGAAGCCGACCAGGCTGCGCGCATCGCGCAGGCTGCGCAGTTCGCTGGGCTTGATCGCCAGCATCGCGGCCAGCAGCGAGCCCGCGTTGACGGGATGACCGTCCAGCAGGACCGTGTCCGAGCCCGAGAGGCCGTCTTCGTCTCCGAACTTGACTCCGTGAAATCCCAGCCCACGCAAAACGGCGAGCAGGGTGGCAGCGGGTGCTGTTTCATAGGGGTAGTCCGTGCCGTTGATGTGCAGGGTGATCTTCATGGGAACTCCTTGGATTGAAATCGGACGCTACCGCCCGACGTTATTTTTGCGGATGGTCTGCCGCAGGGCATCGATCGTTCGTCGTTCACCGTTCTCGTCATTATACAGCCACAAATCCCAGCCGTTGGCGGGAGCGCCGTCGAGCAGGGAGCGCGCCACCATGTGAATGGACCCCGTCAGCTTGCCGCAGCGGATATGGCCGTTCGCCAGCACCGTGGCGGCTTTGCCGCCTTTGGCAAAATACAATTTCTGACCTGGGGCCAGTAATCCGCTCTCGACGAGCGCCCCAAACGGGACCCGCGCCTGCTTCCGCACCTCGACCTTGAGCGCGTCTTTGGGCGCTTCCGTCACCGCCGCGATGCGCTTCTGCGCGACCCGGATGTACTTCTTGTCACGCTCAATGCCGATGAAGCGGCGGCCCAATTTTTTAGCCACCGCGCCCGTGGTCCCCGAGCCGAAGAACGGATCGAGTACCACGTCCCCAGGGTTGGACGAGGCCAGCAGCACGCGGTAGAGCAGGGACTCGGGCTTCTGCGTGGGGTGCGCCTTGACACCGTTGGACTTGAC
>JAFLEA010000090.1 GCA_017302035.1 Lysobacterales bacterium | reverse complement strand
CAGGGGCGCCGCGGGGGCCTCGGCCGTGGCCGGCCTTGCCGGCGGGGGTGGTGCGGCCTGGGCCAGGCCCAGCGCGGGCAGGGCCAGGAGCAGCAGGCAGAAAGGGATGCGCAGGGATTTCATGGTCTTACTCCATTGCGATCGCGTTGCCGTCCGGCGAACCCAGCCAGACGTAGAAGCCGGGGTCGTCCTGCAGCGTTTCGGCCGGATCGGGTTCGGTCGCCGCCGGATCGGGAGCGGCCTGAGCGGCGACGGCAGCCATGGACGGTCCGGCGGGAGGGGGCGCATCCGGGCGCAGCACCACCGCCAGGGCCAGGGTCGCGGCCACCGCGCCGCCGGCCAGCCAGGGTGCGAACAGCGGGCGCCGGCGCGGCCCGGCGGCGGTCGCGGCCTGGCGTGCCCGGCGCAGGCGCGCCAGGGCATCGGGCGAGACCTGCGCCAGCGCGGCGGCGTGCAGGCGCCGGGCATGGACGTCGACGGCCTCGACGGGAGGGGTGCTGTTGCGGGATTCGGGCGCGGTCGTCACAGGACGTCCTCCAGTTGCGAATTCAGGGCCTGCCGCGCGCGCGACAGGTGGGTTTTCACCGAGCCTTCCGAGCAGCCCATCGCCTTGGCGGTGGTGGCCACGTCCAGCTCTTCGAACATGCGCAGGGTGAAGGCTTCGCGTTGCCGCGCCGGCAGGGCGCGCAGGGCCTGCACCAGCCGTGCATAGGCATGGCGCTGTTCCAGTGACCGGTCCGGCCCGGCCCCGGGATCGGCCCAGTCGATGCTGGCGTCCTCGTCCTGGGCCAGGTCGGCGGCCGGGCGCAGCCAGCGCAGGCGGAAGTTCGAGCGCCGCTGCAGGTCGATAATGCGCCGCCGCAGGATGCTCCAGAACAGCGGGGTCCATTCGACCGCCGGGCGCCCGCGGTAGGCGAGCATCTTCAGCATCGCGTCCTGGACCGCGTCCAATGCGTCCTCGCGCTGTCGTAGCCCGGCCTCGGCGAAGCGGAACGCGCGCGGGCCGATCTCGGCCAGGAAGGCGTCCAGCGATGCCCAGGCGGGCGTCGCCTGCGCTTCCTGCGCGGAATCGAAGGGCGTGGTCACCAGCACAGCTTAGCCGTGCCGACGCGCGTGGCGCCGCGAAAGCGAAGGATGGCCGGTCCGGCAGGCAGGGGCGGGGTGGGTGGCATGGGATCTCCGGCGTCCGGGCAGGGTCCGTTCGCAGGGATAAACGCTCGGGGGCGCGGCCGGTTGACCGGCTGTGCCCGGTTCATCCTGCGGTTATCATCGGCCCGACCCCGTGCCCGGGGAGGGAGGCGGTGATGGAAGACGGTATCGTTGCGCTGTACATCTTCATGCTCGCGGCCATCGCCGGCCACGTGATCATCTCGCGGGTGCCGGTGATCCTGCACACCCCGCTGATGTCGGGCTCCAACTTCATCCACGGCATCGTCCTGATCGGCGCGATGATCGTGCTCGGCCACGCCGACACCACCCTGGAGAAGGCGATCGGCTTCGTCGCCGTGGTCCTGGGCGCGGGCAACGCGGCCGGCGGCTACGTGGTCACCGAGCGCATGCTGGAGATGTTCAAGTCCTCGAAGAAGCCGGGAGGCGGCAAGTGAGCGTCCTGGTCGTGGTCAAGCTGAGCTATTTCGTCGCCGCCACGCTGTTCCTGCTGGGCCTGCAGCGCATGGCCTCGCCGGCCACCGCGCGCAGCGGCATCCAGTGGGCCGGCGTGGGCATGCTGATCGCCACCTTCGCGACCTTCTTCCTGCCGGGCCTGCAGAACATCGGGCTGATGATCGCCGGCATCGCGCTGGGCACGGTCGCGACCTGGGTCTGGGGCAAGAAGGTGGCGATCACCGACATGCCGCAGATGGTGGCGCTGTTCAACGGCATGGGCGGCGGCTCGGCCGCGGGCATCGGCGCGATGGAGATGGTGCGCTGGTCGGCCGCCGGCGCCGCGCCGGGCCCGGTGCCGCTGGTGCTGGCGCTGCTGGGCGCGCTGATTGGCTCGGTGTCGCTGACCGGTTCGATCATCGCCTGGGCCAAGCTCGACGGGCGCATGGACAAGCGCTACACCTTCCCCGGCCAGCAGTGGTTCAACGCCCTGGTGGCGCTGGCCACGGTGGCCTGCGCGGTGATGGCCGCGCACACCCTGGCGATGCCGTGGATCGTCGCCTTCTTCGTGCTGGCGTTGGCGCTGGGCGTGCTGATGACCCTGCCCATCGGCGGCGCGGACATGCCGGTGGTGATCTCGCTGTACAACGCCTTCACCGGCCTGGCGGTGGCTTTCGAGGGCTACGTGCTGGGCAACGAGGCGCTGATCATCGCCGGCATGATGGTCGGCGCGGCCGGCATCCTGCTGACCCGGCTGATGGCCAAGGCGATGAACCGGCCGATCTCCGGGGTGCTGTTCGGCAGCTTCGGCGGCGGCGGCCCGCAGCAGGAGATCAGCGGTGCGCAAAAGCCCATCGAGGCCGGCGACGTGGCGGCGATGATGGCCTATGCCGAGCGGGTGGTGATCGTGCCGGGCTACGGCCTGGCGGTGGCGCAGGCGCAGCACAAGATCTGGGAACTGGCGCAGCGCCTGATCGAGCGCGGGGTGAAGGTGAAATTCGCGATCCATCCGGTGGCCGGGCGCATGCCCGGGCACATGAACGTGCTGCTGGCCGAAGCGGGCGTGCCCTATGACCTGATCGTGGACATGGACGACATCAACCCGGAGTTCCCGAACACCGACGTGTCGCTGGTGATCGGCGCCAACGACGTGGTCAACCCGGTGGCCAAGACCGACCCCGCCTCGCCGATTTACGGCATGCCGATCCTGGACGTGGTCGAGTCGAAGAACACGATCGTGATCAAGCGCGGCAAGGGCACCGGTTTCGCCGGCATCGAGAACGCGCTGTTCTACGCCGACAACACCCGGATGCTGTACGGCGACGGCGCGGAGATGGCCAGCGCGCTGGTCAGCGAGCTGAAGGCGCTGGACGGCGGGCACTGACCTTCGCGGGCCTGTCGTCCCGGTGCATGCCGGGGTCAGGGCCTTGGCCGTGGTTTGGGTAGGCGTCGCGAAAAGCGCCGGCCTCGGCCTGGGGCCGGCGCTTTTCAGCTGGCGAAGGCAGTCAGCGCATTGCGGTCAGCGTGCTGCCCACAGCGCCACCAGCGGCGCCAGCACCAGGCACGTCAAATCGAACGCGGTATTGGCCAGCTTGGTCAGCGTCCACACGTAGGCCGCGCCCATCTTCGGCGCCGCCTGCCAGGGCGCCAGGCCCATCTGCGCGCCGATGTGGCCGGCGGCCACGATCCACTGCACTGCCACGATCATCGCCAGGGTGGCCGCCAGTGCCAGCCACCGGCGCGGCCAGCCGGCCTGCATGCCGCCCAGGCGCAGCATCCATGCCGCTTCCAGCGCCGCCAGCAGCGCCATCCAGCCATGCTGGCGGCCGCTGGCCAGGGCCAGCGAGGTCCAGGCCACGACCAGGGTCAGGCTTCCGAGCGCGAGCATGAACGGCCAAAGCCAGGACGCACTGCGCGGGGCACGGGGCGGGCTGGCGGGTGCTTCGGGTGGCATCGGGGGATCCGGGGCAGGGTGGCCAAGGATACGCGCAGGCCGCCGCCGGCGTAGAATCGTCGATCCCCACGAACGCGTCCGTTCGCCGCGCCGGCGCCTTGCCGGTGCCGCCCGCGGACCCCTATCGGCTCCATGTATTCCCGCAGCAGCGAACCCGTCCGATTCGAGCGCGACTGCGCCGCCGTCATGGTGCCGCAGGGCGAGGCCGTGACCCTGCCGGCCGGCAGCATCGGCTACATCACCCAGGGCCTGGGCGGCAGCTACACCGTGTTCGTCGAGGGCAACCTGTTCCGGATCGCCGGCAAGGATGCCGATGCCATCGGCAAGGAGCCAGCGCCCGAACTGGAGCTGCCGGCCGGGGCCGGCGACGAGGAGGTCGAAGCGATGGTCTGGCGCCAGTTGCGCACCTGCTTCGACCCGGAAATCCCGTTCAACATCGTCGACCTGGGGCTGGTGTACGAAGCCGTGCTGAAGCCGCGCGAGGACGGCCAGCGCCTGGTCGAGGTGAAGATGACCCTGACCGCGCCCGGCTGCGGCATGGGCGAGATCCTCGTGGACGATGTGCGCAGCAAGCTCGAACAGATCCCGACCGTGGCCGAGGCCGACGTCGAACTGGTGTTCGACCCGCCCTGGGGCCGGCACATGATGTCCGAGGCCGCGCGGCTGGAAACCGGGATGTTCTGAGCGCGGTTCGGCTTCCCCGGGCCGAGGCGGTATCCTGTGCGTTCTCCCTGGAGTCGTCGCGAGTCCCCGCCATGCTGAAGTACCGGATCACCCGCCACCCGTCCCCGCGCAGCGCCGCCGAGCGCGCGGCGATCTTCGCCGCCCCGGGCTTCGGCAAGTACTTCACCGACCACATGGTCGCCATCGACTGGGACAAGGACGCCGGCTGGCACGACGCGCAGGTGCGCCCCTATGGCCCGCTGTCGCTGGATCCGGCCGCCTCGGTGCTGCACTACGGCCAGGAGATCTTCGAGGGCATCAAGGCCTACCGCCACGCCGACGGCTCGATCTGGACCTTCCGCCCCGCGGCCAACGGCGCGCGCCTGCAGCGCTCGGCCGCGCGCCTGGCGCTGCCGGAGCTGCCGGTGGAGGAGTTCGTCGAATCGCTGCGCCAGCTGGTGGCCGTCGACGGCGACTGGGTGCCGGGCGAACCGGAGACCAGCCTCTACTTCCGCCCGTTCATGATCGCCACCGAGGCTTTCCTCGGCGTGCGCGCGGCGCAGAAGGCCGGCTACTACGTGATCGCCAGCCCGGTCGGCGCGTACTTCGCCAAGGGCGTGGCTCCCGTGTCGATCTGGCTGTCGGAGGACTACGCGCGCGCAGCCAAGGGCGGCACCGGCGCGGCCAAGTGCGGCGGCAACTACGCCGCCTCGCTGCTGCCGCAGCAGGAGGCCTACGCGCAGGGGTGCTCGCAGGTGCTGTTCCTGGATCCGGTCGAGGGCCGCTGGCTGGAGGAACTGGGCGGCATGAATGTGTTCCTGGTGTACCGCGACGGCCGCATCGTCACCCCGGAACTGTCCGGCAGCATCCTTGAAGGCGTCACCCGCTCCAGCATCCTGCAACTGGCCCGCGACCGCGGCCTGGCGGTGGAGGAGCGCAAGGTGGCGATCGACGAATGGAAATCGGGCGTGGCCTCCGGCGACATCACGGAAGTGTTCGCCTGCGGCACCGCCGCGGTGATCGCGCCGATCGGCGAGCTGAAGGGCAAGGGCTTCAGCGTCGGCGACATCGGCGCGCCGGCCGGCGAGGTCACCATGGCGATCCGCAAGGAACTGACCGACATCCAGTACGGCCGCATCCCCGACCGCCACGGCTGGCTGGTGCGACTGGACGGCTGAGACCGCGTGCTCGTCGGCCCGACGCAGGTCAGCGGCTGATCGCCGCCGTCTGCGCGGCCAGCACCCGCAGCGCGTCGGCCGGGTCCAGTTCGAGCAGCAGGCCGCGCTGCCCGGCGTTGATGAACACGCTGGATTCGGCCATCGCGTCCAGCTCGATCCAGGTCGCCACCGGCCGCTGTTGGCCGAACGGGCTGATTCCGCCGACCTTGTAGCCACTGCGGCGCTCGGCCTCGGCCACCTCCATCATCCGCGCGGCCTTGCCGCCGCCAGCCGCGGCCAGCGCCTTGGGCAGCAACTGGCGGTCGGACGGGATCACCGCGCAGGCCGCCCTGGCGTCGATCCAGGCCATCAGCGTCTTCAGCACCCGCCCCGGCGGCACGCCCAGCGCGTGCGCGGCGTGCACGCCCTTGCCGCCGGCCGCGTCGGCCTCGTAGTCGTAGGGATGCAGGCGGTAGCCGATCCGGGCCGCATCCAGCGCGCGGGTCGCGCGCGTGGCCATCGACACGGCGCGCGCCTCAGCCGGCCTCGAAGCGGTTGGCCGCCACGTTCTTGCGCACCTTCGCCGGGTCCCAGATCAGCCCGTTCATGGCGATGTACACGCCGGCCGGCAGGCACTGCACCGCGCCGATCGCGCAGCCGATGTTGAACTCGGCGTCCGAACCGCGGAAGCGGGCCGGGCTCAGCGCGCCGGTCATCACGATGGTCTTGTCCGCGATCGCGCGCAGCACCAGGCCGGTGGCGACCATGCTGTCGGTGCCGTGGGTGACCAGCACGTGGCGGGCCGGCTGCGCGGCGATGGTGGCACGGATCAGTTCGCGGTCCCCGTCGTCGATGTGCAACGAGTCCTTGCGCAGGATCGGGATCACGGTGAAGCGGAACGTCACCCCCAGTTCGCGCAGGATCATGCCGATCTGCGGGTCGCCGATCTGGTAGTCGGACTTGTCGTCGAAGTAGATCTTGTCGATGGTGCCGCCGGTGGTGACGATCAGCAGTTCGTCCATCATGTCGGTGTCCTGTGCCCGCGGCCTGGGCCCGGGCGGAAGTGGAGGGGCGCCTGTGGCTGGCCATGGCGCGTTGCGGAGTGCGGCCATTATCGACGAAGGCGGTGGGTGCGGCGCGATTCCATCCCGGAAGGAGGGTTGTCCTTCCTGTACCCCGAGGGTGGCGGGGACAGGGTCGAACCTCGGCCAGCGCAAGACGATGCTGCTCAAGGACGCGACCTATCTCGACCTGGTCAACACCGGCAACCTGCGCCTGATCCACGATACCGTGCTGCGCGACCGCATCACCCGGTTCTACCAGAACACCGCCCGCGGATTCGAGGCCATCAACAAGAACAACACTTCGCTCGTCGACGACAGCTATCGACAGCAGGTATTGGTCAGTGGTCTGGTGATGCCGAGGGGCGGCTCCAACTTGCCGGCCCTGTCGGAGGCGAATCGAGAAGTGGTACGTGCGCTCGGCGACGACTACCGGCCATTGCCGGATCGTCTCTGGTCGCTGCCGCCTGATGCACCGGAGTGGGCGATCGTGCGGGGCAATCTGCTGATGAGGGTGATGGTGGCATCCACCAACAAGCTCCTGCTTGCGCAGAACATCGCCGAAGCGCAGGCATTGAAGGCGTCGGTCGACGAATGGCTGGATCGCTGACCACGCGCGGGGAAGAGCGGGGATAGTCTGCGGCGTTTCAGTCCGCAACCGCCTGGAACCGGACGCCAAACGCCTTCGCCACCTTCATCACCGTGGCGAAGCTGGGATTGCCATCCGCGGAAAGCACCTTGTACAGCCCTTCGCGCGTGATGCCGGTATCGCGCGCAAGCTGGCTCATGTTGCATGCGCGTGCAACCGTGCCGAGTGCGGCAGCGAACGCGGCGGGATCGTTCCAGCGTGCCGGCAGCCGGTCGATCAAAACGGATGCCTCAACGCCGCCGCCTGCCGAACCGCGCCTGCAGCCCGGGCCAGCTCGACGCGCCGATCACCAGCAGCGCCAGCGCGATTTCCAGCCAGGCGTACAGCCGTTCCGGCGGCCGGGTGTAGGCCACCATCACCCCGTGGCTGAACCAGAACAGCGCCAGCACCCCGGCCCAGAACGCCGCGCGCGGGTCGCCGCGCCAGGCCGGCCAGGCCAGCAGCAGGGGCGGCAGGGCGAACACCAGCAGCGCGGCGACGGCGTGCGGGCCGCCGTGGAACCACAGCGCGAACAGCAGCGCCAGC
>JAFLEA010000009.1 GCA_017302035.1 Lysobacterales bacterium | reverse complement strand
GGCGGCGTTTTCCGGGGATTCGCGCAATCCTCGTTCCCACTCCGCATCGAACAGGTCGTGCAGGGCGACGGCGGCCGGGCTGCGGGCCTGGGCCGCTGGCGCGGGGGTGGCCCCGACGGCCGCGGGCAAGCAACAGACCGCCAGGGCGACGAACAACACGGCGCGGCGCATGGGCAGACTCCGGATCCAGGGCAGACGCCAAGCCTAGCGCGACTGGCGGCCTCCTGGCCGCAGCGGGAGGCCGTGGCCCGCACGGACGCGGATCGCCTCCGGACCGGTGGCCGGTGCGGCCCGCCGGCGCGACGCTCAGGCGGGGCCGGTGGTGAAGCTCTCCCCGCAGCCGCACTCGGCGGTGGCGTTGGGATTGCGGAACACGAATCCCTCGCTCAAGCCCTGGCGGGCGAAGTCGATCTCGGTGCCATCCACCAGCGGCAAGCTGCCGGCGTCGACGAAGATCCGCACCCCGTCCTGCTCGAACACTGCATCGTCCTCGCGCCGGTCCCGGGCCAGGTCGGCCACGTGGCCCCAGCCCGAACAGCCGGTGCGCTCCACGCCGAAGCGCAGGCCCAGTGCGGCCGGGTCGCGCTGCAGGAAGCGCTGCACGCGCTCCAGGGCGACGGGGGTGAGGGTGATGGCCATGGATGGAACCTCCGCGGATGCCTGCCGATTATAGGCCGCGGCGCGGTCCCGGCCGTGGCCGGACCACCGTTCCCGGCAGGATGCAGCGATCCGTTGCCGCAGCGCTCCGCGGGCGGCCTCGCCCCCACGCGGCCGCAGCCGCTACACTTCCGCCCTTCCCCGAGGGGCAATCGGCTCCAGGACACGAGGATTCAAGCCATGACGGTGGTCAGCGTCGAACATGCGCTCGCGGGCAGGATCCCCGCCGGCGGCCAGGTCACTGTCCGCGGCTGGGTACGCACCCGGCGCGACTCCAAGGCCGGGCTGAGCTTCGTCAACGTCAGCGACGGCTCCTGCTTCGCCGCGATCCAGGTCGTGGCCCCGGCGGCCCTGCCCAATTACGAGTCCGAGGTGAAGCACCTGACCAGCGGCTGCTCGGTAGTCGCCACCGGCACCCTGGTGGCCTCCCAGGGCCAGGGCCAGAGCTTCGAGATCCAGGCCTCGTCGATCGAGGTGACCGGCTGGGTCGAGGATCCGCTGACCTACCCGATGCAGCCCAAGCAGCACTCGCTGGAGTACCTGCGCGAGTTCGCCCACCTGCGCCCGCGCACCAACCTGTTCGGCGCGGTCACCCGGATCCGCCACTGCCTGGCCCAGGCCGTGCATCGCTTCTTCCACGAACGCGGTTTCTACTGGATCAGCACCCCGATCATCACCACCTCCGACGCCGAGGGCGCCGGGCAGATGTTCCGCGTCTCCACCCTGGACCTGGCCAACCTGCCGCGCGGCAAGGACGGCGCGGTGGACTTCTCGCGCGACTTCTTCGGCAAGGAGACCTTCCTGACCGTGTCCGGCCAGCTCAACGTCGAGGCCTACTGCCTGGCGCTGAGCAAGGTCTACACCTTCGGCCCGACCTTCCGCGCCGAGAACTCCAACACCACCCGGCACCTGGCCGAGTTCTGGATGATCGAGCCGGAGATCGCCTTCGCCGACCTGGCCGCCGACGCCGACCTGGCCGAGGAGTTCCTCAAGTACCTGTTCCGCGCGGTGCTGGACGAGCGCGCCGACGACATGGCCTTCATCGCCGAGCGGGTGCAGCAGGACGCAGTGACCCGGCTGGAGGCGTTCATCGACGCGCCGTTCGAGCGGATCGACTACAGCGACGCGATCTCGCTGCTGCAGAAGTCCGGCCGCAAGTTCGAGTTCCCGGTGGAATGGGGCCTGGACCTGCAGACCGAGCACGAACGCTGGCTGACCGAGGAACACGTCGGCCGCCCGGTGGTGGTGATGAACTATCCCGAGCACATCAAGGCGTTCTACATGCGCCTGAACGACGACGGTCGCACGGTGGCGGCGATGGATGTACTGGCGCCGGGCATCGGCGAGATCATCGGCGGCAGCCAGCGCGAGGAGCGGCTGGACGTGCTGGACGCGCGCATGGCGCAGTTCGGCCTCGACCCGGAGCACTACGGCTGGTACCGCGATTTCCGTCGCTACGGCAGCGTGCCGCACGCCGGCTTCGGCCTGGGCTTCGAGCGCCTGGTGGTGTACGTGTGCGGGCTGTCCAACATCCGCGATGCGATCCCCTACCCCCGTGCGCCCGGCTCGGCCGAGTTCTAGGATATGCGAGCCCCCCGCAACCACCCGCACACCCATGCACGGGGCCATCGGCAAGCATGATCCTGTTCTTCGCCCTGTGCTTCGTCGGCGTGGCCATCGCCGGGGCCAGTGCGTTCGCGATCTTCTGGCCGCTGACCTTGATCCACGTGCGCGACCGCCACGCCGGCAGTGACGCCGACTTCGGCCCCGGCGCGTTCGCGAACCCGGCGGCGCTGCGCTGGCTGCTGACGGGCGGCTACCGCGCCGTTCCCGACCGTTCGCTGAGCGGGTTGGCCACCCCGGCGCGGATCGCGCTGGCGACCGTGTTCTTCGGCCTGTCGATGGCCGCCCTGTTGTGGCTGGTTTCGGAGGTGGTCGGATGACGGACTCCTGGTGGATCGCGGTCCTGGGCCGCACCCTGCACTGGGCGCGGTTGCGCGAACGCGAGGCCGGCACCGCCGAGGTGCTCGACCACGACGGCAACCTGCATGCATACGACAGCGAGGACACCGCCCGCTCGATGCTGCTCGACGCCGGCTACGTCGAGTTCGACGGCATCGACGAGGAGGACGCGCTGGAGCGCGGCTTCTCCCTGGACGAAGTCGCCCCGCCGCGCGCCGGCGACGACGCCGGACTGGCCGGACTGATGAGCGTGAGCCTCGGGCGCCGGGCCTGAGCGGCGCGACCACGGCCATGTACATGCCGCGTGCCTTCGCCGAGGACGACCTGGCCGGACTGGACTGGCTGCTCGCGCGCGACGCCTTCGCCACCCTGGTCACCTGCGGCGGCGACGGCCTGCCGCTGGCCACCCACCTGCCGGTGCTGTACGCCCGCGATGGCGATGGGGTGGTGGTCGAGGGTCACTGGGCCAAGCCCAATCCGCAGGCCGCCCACGTCGGGCAGGCACTGCTGGTGGTGCACGGGCCGCACCACTACGTCTCGGCGGACTGGTATCCGGACAAGGCCGAGGCCGGACGTGTGCCCACCTGGAACTATGCCGCCGCGCACCTGTACGGCCGCGTGGAGCTGATCCGCGACGAGGCCGCGCTGGCGTCGATCGTGGCCCGCCTCGGCGAGCGCTTCGAGCCGGAAGCCGGCGGCCGCTGGCGCTACGACCCGGACGATCCGCGCGAACGGGCCCTGTTGCGCGGCATCGTCGGGTTCCGCATCCGCGCCGAGCGGATCGAACTGAAATTCAAGCTCAGCCAGAACCATCCGCGGGCGAACGTGAGCGGGGTGATCGACGGCCTGCGCGGACTGCCCGGCGAGCGGGCCGCCGAGGTCGCCGCGCTGATGGCCGACCGCCTGGCCCGGCGCAAGACCGACTGAAGGCGCGTCCCGACGGCGTGCGGCCCGGCACGCGGCAAGCCCGCCCGGGTCTGTGATAATGCCGGCATGGCCGAAGAACTGAACGACCTGATCCGCCGCAACCATGCCTGGTCCGAGCGCGTGCGCGCCGAGGACCCGGAGTTCTTCGCCCGGCTGTCCAAGCAGCAGGCGCCCGAATACCTGTGGATCGGCTGCTCCGACTCACGGGTACCGGCCAACCAGATCATCGACATGGCCCCCGGCGAGGTGTTCGTCCACCGCAACGTGGCCAATGTCGTGGTCCACACCGACCTCAACTGCCTGTCGGTGGTCCAGTTCGCGGTGGACGTGCTCAAGGTCAGGCACATCCTGGTGGTGGGCCACTACGGCTGCGGCGGCGTCTACGCCGGCCTGACCCGGCTGCGCCTGGGCCTGGTGGACAACTGGATCCGCCATGTCACCGACGTGGCCGAGCGCCACGCCGACTGCCTGCACCAGGCCGGCGGGCTGGAGTTGCAGCACGACCGGCTGTGCGAGCTGAACGTGCTCGAGCAGGTGGTCAACGTCTGCCAGACCACCATCGTCCGCGACGCCTGGGCACGCGGCCAGGAACTGACCGTGCACGGCTGGGTCTACAGCCTCAAGGACGGCCGCGTGCATCACCTGGGCATGGACATCGATTCGCCCGAGTGCCTGGCCGACAGGTACGAACCGGCGCTGGCGCGGATCCGCGCCGACCGCGAGAACCGCTGACCCGCCGCCCGCGGCGCCACCGCAGGAGAGCCACCGCCATGCTGCCCGCACCAATCGACCTGCAGGCCTGGATCGAAGAGCACCGCCACCTGCTCAGGCCGCCGGTGGGCAACAAGTGCATCTACGACGGGGACTTCATCGTGATGGTGGTCGGCGGGCCGAACGCGCGCACCGACTTCCACTGGGACGAGGGCCCGGAGTGGTTCTTCCAGCTCGAAGGCGAGATGGTGCTGCGGATCCAGGAGCATCCGGACGGCGGTCCCGGCGCGGTGCGCGAGATCCCGATCCGCGCCGGCCAGGTCTTCCTGCTGCCGCCGCGCGTGCCGCATTCGCCGCAGCGCCTGCCCGGCAGCGTCGGCCTGGTGGTGGAGCGGCGCCGGCTGGCGCACGAGGACGATGGCCTGATCTGGTACTGCGAGCAGTGCAACCACAAGCTGTACGAGGAATATTTCCACCTGCGCGACATCGAGCAGGACTTTCCGCCGGTGTTCGACCGCTTCTACGGTTCGGCCGAACACCGCACCTGCCGCCACTGCGGCCATCTGAACCCGCGCCCGGCCCGCTACGACCCCCAGCCCGGTTCGCTGGCCGACATCACCTGAACCCCATTCCCTTCCAGACCCGTCGATGAGCCAAGCCCGCACCCAAGCCCTGGCCCTGGACGCCGCCGATCCGCTGCGTCCGTTCCGCAACGAGTTCCTGATCCCCAAGCACCGCGACCGCGACCAGGTCTACTTCGTCGGCAACTCGCTGGGCCTGCAACCGCGCGGCGCGCGTGCGCACGTGCTCGAAGTGCTGGACAAGTGGGGGGCCGAAGCGGTCGAAGGCCACTTCAATGGCCCGACCGGCTGGATGAACTACCATGCGCTGGTGCGCGAGCCGTTGGCGCGATTGGTCGGCGCGCAGCCGGGCGAAGTGGTGGCGATGAACACGCTGACGGTGAACCTGCACCTGATGCTGGCCAGCTTCTACCGCCCCGATCGCGAACGGCCGGCGATCCTGATCGAGGCCGGTGCGTTCCCCTCGGACCGGCACGCGGTCGAATCGCAGATCCGCCTGCACGGCTTCGATCCGGCCACCGACCTCATCGAGGTGCAGCCGGACGAAACGGCCGGCACCTTGTCGATGGAGGCAATCGAAAGGGCCATCGCCGAGCATGGCCCACGCCTGGCCCTGGTACTGTGGCCGGGCATCCAGTACCGCACCGGCCAGGCCTTCGACCTGGCGGAGATCGCGCGCCTGGCCCATGCCCAGGGCGCGGTGGCCGGCTTCGACCTGGCCCATGCGGTGGGCAACCTGCCGCTGGCGCTGCACGACGCCGACGCCGACTTCGCGGTGTGGTGCCACTACAAGTACGTCAACGCCGGCCCGGGCGCGGTGGCCGGCTGCTTCGTCCATGAGCGCCACGGCGCGTCCGGCCTGCCGCGCATGGCCGGCTGGTGGGGGCACGAGGCGGTCACCCGCTTCCGCATGGCGCCGGAATTCGTCCCGGCAGCCGGTGCCGAAGGCTGGCAGTTGTCCAACCCGCCGATACTGGCGCTGGCGCCCCTGCGCGCCTCGCTGGAGCAGTTCGACCGCGCCGGCGGCATGGCCGCGCTGCGCGCGAAGTCGGAGAGGATCACCGGCTTCCTCGACGCGCTGATCCGCCACCGCCTGTCCGGCGCGCTGGAGATCATCACCCCGGCCGAGCCGGCACGGCGCGGCGCGCAGTTGTCGCTGCGGGTGGCCGGCGGCCGCGAGCGCGGGCGCGAACTGTTCGACTACCTGCATGCAACCGGGATCCTCGGCGACTGGCGCGAACCGGACGTGATCCGGATCTCCCCCGCCCCGCTCTACAACCGCTACTCCGACGTGCTGCGCTTCGTCGAGGAAGTGGAGCACTGGCGTGGGGTGTGAGGGTCCGCGCGAACTGACCCTGGTCGGGGCCGGACTGGCCGGTTCGCTGCTGGCGATTCTGCTGTCGCGCCGGGGCTGGAAGGTGACCGTATACGAGCGCCGCGGCGATCCGCGGATCAAGGGCTACGAGTCCGGGCGCTCGATCAACCTGGCCCTGGCCGAGCGCGGGCGCCACGCGTTGCGCGCCGCCGGCATCGAAGAGAGGGTGATGCGCCAGGCGGTGATGATGCGCGGGCGCATGGTCCATGGCCGGGACGGCTCGCAGCAGCTGCAGCGCTACGGCCGCGACGATTCGGAAGCGATCTGGTCGGTGCACCGCGCCGACCTCAATCTCAGCCTGCTGCAGGCCGCCGAGCGCGCCGGGGCGACGGTGCACTTCCACCGCCGCCTGCACACGGTCGATTTCGACGCCGGCACCGCGCGCCTGATCGACGACCGCGACGACCAGCCGCACGACATCCGCTTCTCGGCCCTGCTCGGCTGCGACGGCGCCGGCTCGGCGCTGCGCGCGGAAATGGTGCGCAAGGCCGGGATCGGCGAGCGTTCCGAGTTCCTGGACCATTCCTACAAGGAGCTGACCATCCCGCCGGCCCCCGGCGGCGGCTTCCGGATCGAACCGCATGCAC
Source organism: Lysobacterales bacterium (assembly GCA_017302035.1). Lineage (GTDB taxonomy): Bacteria > Pseudomonadota > Gammaproteobacteria > Xanthomonadales > Xanthomonadaceae > Pseudoxanthomonas. Next base: position 60,490 of record JAFLEA010000009.1, on the reverse strand, counting down.
TGCATATCTGGCCGCGCGGGCGCTACATGTGCATTGCCCTGCCCAACGACGAAGGCACCTTCACCGTCACCCTGTTCCTGCCAAACCATGCCGCGCCGGGCAGCGGCGACCCCAGCTTCGCCAGCGTGCGCAGCGGCGCGGAGGTGCGCGCCCTGTTCGAGCGCGACTTCCCCGACGCGCTGCCGTTGATCCCGGACCTGGAGCACGACTGGGAGCGGCACCCGCCGGGCCTGCTCGGCACTCTGTACCTGGACCGCTGGCACCTGGGCGACAAGGCGGTGCTGCTGGGCGACGCGGCGCACGCGATGGTGCCGTTTCACGGCCAGGGCATGAACTGCGCCTTCGAGGACAGCGTGGCCCTGGCCGACGCACTGGACGCGAACCCGACCCTGGAACGGGCCTTCGCCGCGTTCGAAGCGCAACGCAAGCCCAACGCCGCGGCGATCCAGGCCATGGCGCTGGAGAACTACATCGAGATGCGCGACCGGGTGGACGACCCGGACTTCCTGCTCCAGCGCGAGCTGGAACTGGCGCTGCAGCAGCGCCATCCCGACCGCTTCGTGCCCCACTACACCATGGTCACCTTCATGCGCATCCCGTACGCGCTGGCGCTGGAACGCAGCGAGGTCCAGCGCGAGATCCTGACCGAAGCCACTCATGGCCGCAGGGACCTTCAAGGCATCGACTGGGAGGCGCTGGCGCGCAGCGTGCACGAGCGTCTGCCGGTGCTGGGGGAGACGCAGTGAACGACAGCTTCCTGTTCTACGACCTGGAGACCTTCGGGGTCGATCCGCGCCGCACCCGCATCGCCCAGTTCGCCGCGGTGCGCACCGATGCGGCGCTGGAGCAGGCGGAAGAACCGATCAGCCTGTTCGTGCAGCCGGCGGGCGACCTGCTGCCCTCGCCGGTGGCCAGCCTGATCACCGGCATCGCCCCGCAGCGCGCCCTGCGCGAGGGCCTGCCCGAGGCCGAGGCCACCGCGCGCATCCTTGACGAGATGGCGCGACCGGGCACCTGTACCCTGGGCTACAACTCGCTGCGCTTCGACGACGAGTTCGTGCGCCATGCCCTGTTCCGCAACTTCTTCGATCCCTACGAGCGCGAATGGCGCAACGGCAACTCGCGCTGGGACCTGCTGGACGTGCTGCGCCTGGCCCATGCGCTGCGCCCGGAAGGTATCGCCTGGCCGAAGCGCGAGGATGGCGCGACCTCGTTCAGGCTCGAGCATCTGGCCCTGGCCAACGGTGTGCGCCAGGGCGAAGCGCACGAGGCGCTGTCGGACGTGTACGCCACCCTGGGCATGGCCCGGCTGCTGCGGCAGGCCCAGCCGCGGCTGTGGGACTACGCGCTGAAGCTGCGCGACAAGCGCCATGCCGCCGGCCTGCTCGACCCGTTCGCGATGCAGCCGGTGCTGCACGTGTCGCAGCGTTACCCGGCCAGCCGCCTGTGCGCGGCGGTGGTGGTGCCGCTGGCGCAGCACCCTGTCATCGGCAACCGCGTGATCGTGTTCGACCTGGACGGCGACGAGACCGCGCTGCTGGACCAGGATGCCGACGGCATCGCCGACCGCCTGTATACCCCGGCGGCGGACCTGCCACCGGGCGTGGCGCGGGTGCCGCTGAAAGAGGTGCACCTGAACCGCTCGCCGATGCTGGTGCCGTGGGCGCACCTGCGCGCCGACGATTTCCAGCGCCTGGGCCTGGACCCGGATGCCTTGCAAGCCAAGGCCGACAGATTGCGCGCGCATGCTCCGGCGCTGGCCGAGAAGGCGCGGACGGTGTTCGCCGGCGGCGGCCGCGACTCTGCCGAGGAGGACGTGGACGCCTCGCTGTACTCGGGCTTCATCGGCGACGGCGACCGCCGCCTGTGCGCCCGGGTGCGCTCGACCGCGCCGGCGGAACTGGCCGTGCAACGCTTCGACTTCCAGGACCCGCGCCTGCCCGAACTGCTGTTCCGCTACCGCGCACGCAACTGGCCCGGCACCTTGGACGCGGCCGAGCGCCAGCGCTGGGACGCCTACCGCCGCCGGCGCCTGGCCGAGGGCAGCGGCCTGTCCGAATGCGGCTTCGACGGCTACTTCGCCCAGCTCCAGGCGCTGCGCGCCACCCACGCCGAAGACGGCACCCAGCTGGTCCTGCTCGATCAGCTGGAAAGCTGGGGCCGGCAACTGCAGGCGGAACTATGAGCACCTACTTCAGCCCGGCCAGCCTGAAATTCCTGCGCGCCCTGGACCGGCACAACGACAAGGCCTGGTTCGAGGCCCACCGCCAGGATTACGAGGCGCACGTCCGCCAGCCGTTCCTGCGCCTGATCACCGACCTGCAGCCGGCGGTGGCGGCGATCAGCCCGCACTTCCGTTCCGACCCGCGCACGGTCGGCGGTTCGCTGTTCCGCATCCATCGCGACACCCGGTTTTCCAACGACAAGACGCCGTACAAGCCCTGGCAGGGCGCGCGCCTGTTCCACGAGCGCCGGCGCGAGCTTGCGGCCCCGTCGTTCTACCTCCACCTGCAACCGGGCGGCAGCTTCGTCGGCGCCGGCCTGTGGCATCCGGAGACACCTACCCAGCGCAAGGTGCGCCAGTTCATCCTGGAGAACCCGGCGGCGTGGAAGAAGACCGCGCACGATCCGAAGCTGCGCAGGCGCTTCGACCTGGATGACAGCGAGAAGCTGGCGCGCGCACCGCACGGCTTCCCCGCCGATTTCGAGTTCATCGACGACCTCAAGCACCGCAACTGGGCGATGCTGCGCCCGCTGGACGATGCGACGATGACCGGGCCGCGCCTGCGCAAGGCGGTGGAAACCGACCTGGCGGCGCTGGCTCCGTTCGTCGACTATCTCTGTGCCGCCCTGGACCTGGAGTTCTGAAGCGATGAGCCTTCCCGCCGCCACGACTGCCGCGAACCCGCGCCGTGCCCTGCGCCGGATCGTGATCGCAGCCGCAGTCGCCCTGCTGTTGCTGCTGGCCTGGACCGCCGCCGGCCCCTGGCTGGCGATTCGCGGCATCGAGCGCGCGATCGAACAGCGCGACACCGCCGCGCTCGAGCGCCATGTCGATTTCCCGCGCCTGCGCGCCAACCTCAAGGCCCAGCTCGACGATCGCATCGTCCGCGCCGCGGGCGACAAGGTCGCCGGCAACCTGCTCGGCGCCGTCGCCCTGGCGATGACCGGCAATGCCACCGGCCTGGCGGTCGACGCCATGGCCACGCCGCTGGGCATCGGCGCGCTGCTGCAGGGCCACGTGGTCTGGAAGCGCGCCACCGGCGACACCCGCGGCGAGGGGTTGTTCGCGGAAACCCAGCCGGCCCGCCCGCTGCAGTCGGCCAGGCACCGCTACGAGTCGCTGTCCCGCTTCAGCGCCACCGTGGAGCATCCCGGTGGCGGCCGCACCGTGTTCCTGCTCGAACGCCAGGGGCTGCGCTGGCGGCTGGTCGACATCCGCCTGCCCGAAGACCTCGCGACCTACCTGCGCTGATCCCGGCGGTGCTTCGTGCGGGCCGCAGCGCCTCGGCGCCGGAAGGCCGGCCGGCACCCGTACAATGGCCTCCCCTTCTCCCGCGGAACCCGCCGATGCAACCCGATTCCGTCCGCGCCGTGGTCACCGGCGGCGTTTCCGGCCTGGGCCTGGCCGTGGCCAGGCGCCTGGTCGCCGATGGCGGCAAGGTCGCCCTGCTCGACCTCAACGACGACAAGGGCGCCGAGGCCGTCGCCGCGCTCGGCGCGGCCAACGCCTGCTACTTCCGCACCGACGTCACCGACGAGGCCGGCGTGGCCACCACCCTCGAGGCGGCCCGCAGGTTCCTCGGCGGCCTCAACGCTGCGATCAACTGCGCCGGCATCCTCGGTGCCGGTCGCGTACTCGGCAAGGACGAGTCCGGCACCAGCCGGCCGATGCCGCTGGACGGCTTCGCCCGCACGGTGACGGTCAACCTGGTCGGCAGCTTCAACGTGGCCAAGGCCGCTGCCAACCTGATCCAGCACAATGCGCCGGGCGAGGACGGCGAGCGCGGCGCGATCGTCAACACCGCTTCGGTGGCCGCCTACGAAGGCCAGATCGGCCAGGCCGCCTACTCCGCCTCCAAGGGCGGCGTGGTCGGCATGACCCTGCCGATGGCGCGCGAGCTGGCCCGCTTCGGCATCCGGGTGGTGACCGTGGCCCCGGGCGTGTTCTGGACGCCGATGGTCGACGGCATGCCGGAGAGCGTGCAGCAGTCGCTGGCGGCGACCATCCCGTTCCCGTCGCGCCTGGGCAAGCCGGAGGAGTTCGCCGACACGGTCGCCTTCATCCTGCGCACCCGCTACCTCAACGGCGAGACCATCCGCCTGGACGGCGCCACCCGGCTGCAGCCGAAATGATCCCCGGCCCGCGCCGCGGGCCAAGCATCCCAACGAAGAACCTCCCATGAGAGCCAGCGAAATCAAGAAGGGCAACGTCGTCGAATACAACAACGGCGTCTACCAGGTCCGCGACATCGAGCGCAGCTCGCCGCAGGGCCGCGGCGGCAACGTCCGCTTCCGCTTCATCATGTACTCGGTCCCAGGCGGGGCCAAGCTGGACGCCAGCTTCGACGCCGACGACAACCTGGTCGAAGTCGAGCTGCTGCGCCGCCAGGCCACGTTCTCGTACAAGGACGGCGAGGCCTTCGTGTTCATGGACGACGAGGACTACACGCCCTACACCCTCGATCCTGAAGCCATCGGCGAGGCCGCCGGCTACATCACCGACGGCCTGTCCGGGATCTACGTGCAGGTGATCGACGAACAGCCGGTGGCGGTCCAGTTGCCGCAGCACGTGGCCCTGGAAGTGGTCGAGACCCCGCCGGAGCTGAAGGGCGGCACCGCCACCAAGCGGCCGAAGCCGGCCAGGCTCAGTACCGGCATCGAGATCATGGTCCCGGAGTACATCGCCAACGGCGAGCGCATTCTGGTCAATACCACTACGGGCGAGTTCGGCGGCCGCGCAGACTGATCCCGCGCGCGAAAGGCCCTGCTTCGTTTGGGGGCCGTCGCTCCTATGGCACGGTGGGGGCCGCGAGATCCCGGAGCCGGGCGCCAACCAGCTCGATATTGGCTTCGATGGCCTGCAACGCATCGTGCTGCGCGCGCGGCAGCAGCTGCCGGATGCCGGCCTCCAGGGCCGCCGCCTGCTGCTGCCGCTCCGCCGCATCCTGGTCCACGCGCGCGACCAGCACGGCGCGCTCGGCCGCCTGCGGCAGGCCATACCCCTCCACGCCGTCCAGCCATGAGGCCGGACGGCTGAACGCACCGCCCAGGCGCAGGAACTCCTGCAAGGGTCCGGACAGGTTGCCGGCCTCGCGCAACTCTGCGGCCCCGCCCAGCCAACGCCGCTTGAGTTCGTCGCGCGCCAGCGCTTCCTGACGGCGCAGCGCGGCCGATTCGAGCACCAGCAACGCGGCCGCGCCGCGCAGGCCGGCCCGTTGCAGGGCCGGGGCGCGCTGCGGCGGCGGCAATGCCAGCCATGCCGCCGCGTCCGGCGGCGCCAGCCCCAGTTCGTCCCGCGCCACCGCGTACATCGCCTCGTACTGGGCACTGGCCGGCTCGAACCAGTAGCCCAGCCTGGTCTGTTCGGACAGGTCGGCGGGGATCTCGCCGGTGGCGACCGCGCCGTTCGCGTACAACCGCTGCAACAGGCCATTCGGGGTGATGCTGTCCAGCGGCAACGCGGCCAGCCGCGGCACCGCATCGTGCAGCAGCTTGAAGGTCTCCACCGCGCAATTGTTGGCGACGAACAGGTAGTGCCCGTCGTAGTTCCAGTGCAGCTGCGCGGCGCGCGTGGCCAGGGTTTCGATCTCCTCCCGCGACAGCGCCAGCGGCACCGAGCGCAGGCCGCGCAGCTCGACCCGGGTGTACTCGTCCACCACCTGCCCCAGCGGCAGGGCGAACAGCCGCGAGGGGTACGAGCCGGTCAGCCCCCGCCAGTTGGAGATCTGCACGTCGCCGACGAAGGCGCGGAACGAGAGCACCAGGTGGTGTTGCAGGTCGAGCCGGCAATCCGGGCCCGGGGCGCGGCCGGGTGCGCACACCACCAGGCGCAGCATGCTGTGGCCCCAGCGGCTCATCGCGCGTTCGTTGCCTTCGGCCAGCAGGTAGTCGATCCGGTAGATCCGTCGCGGGTCCAGCTCGCGCCAGGCGTCGGCTTCGGCCAGCGCGTCGCGCACGAACGGCAGGCCCGCCGCGCAGGCCGTGTCCTGCGCGGCCGGACGCCCGAAATGCGCATCGAAGTGGCCGGCCAGTGCCGGCCTGCGGCAGGCGTAGTCCGGGTCGAGCAGGTAGTGCTCGAGGTTGACCGCCACGTACTCGCGCGGCGACTTCAGCTCGTAGAGGTCGGGGCTGCGGTCGCGGAAATCGTTGCCGGCGCGGCGTCCCGGCCGCAGCGCCGCCACCTGCCAACCGGCCAGGTCGAGCAGGCGCGGATCGGCCGACAGGCGGCCTTGCCGGGTGTTGTCGTACAGGTGCGCCAGTTCGTGGAGCGTGGCCGCCAGCGCCCTGCGGGCCCCGGGATCGCTGGTGCCCGCGGCGGGGTCGCGCGCGATCCAGGCATCGAGCAGTTCGCGCCGCAACGCGATCCGCCGGCCGGTGGCGCGTCCATGCACGCCGCTGGGCAGGTCGTCGCGCCAGGCGAACCCGATCGGTCGGTCCAGCGCCGCGGCCCAGGCCGGCGGCAGCAATGCCGAGGCCTGCTCCAGCAGTTGCGAAGTGGCGGCGCGTTCGGCCTCCGGCATCCCGTCCGCCAGCCGGAACGCCGGGGCGGCCGTGGCGCCCGTGCAGACTCCCAGCCAGAGCGCCGCCAGCACGGCGGCCGTGCGGCGCAGGCCGTACATCAGGTCACTCCGCGCACGCTCAGCGCAGGGCGAGGATCTTCCGCGCCAGTTCCAGGTCGCTGGCCTGGCGCGCTTCCGGGTCGTATTCGCGGAGCGTGCGCAAGGCCGCCTCCAGCCGCGCGCTGCGCACGCGGCCGTCGCTGGCGACGAAGCCGGCGGCATCCTCGCGTGCTTCACGCACGATCTTGTCGTTGCCGGACGTGCTCCGGGAAGACGCCGAGCCGCCGGCGGAGGAGGCTCCCGCCGAGGTGCCGGCGAAACTGGAGGCGTGCACGGCCGGCACGGCGCTGCAGGACAGGACCAGTGCGGCCAGGATCGTGGTGCGGTTGTTCATCGATCGATTCGGGGAGGCTGCCGCAGGCGCGGCCGTTGCGCCAAGCCTAACCCGACTGCACCCTGCGGCGGTATTCCGGGCACGCCGGTCAGGCGTCGAACATCTTGCCGGGATTCAGGATCCCGTTCGGATCGAACACCCGCCGGATCCCGCGCATCAACGCGACCTCGGCCTCGCCGCGGGTACTGTCCAGGTACGGTTTCTTGAGCAGGCCGATGCCATGCTCGGCCGAGATGCTGCCGCCGTGCGCCTTCAGCGCCTGCCCCAGCAGTTCGGTCACCTGCCCGCACTGGGCGACGAACTCCTCCTCGGACGCATCCCCGGGCTTGAGCACGCTGATGTGCAGGTTGCCGTCGCCGATGTGGCCGAACCAGACCACCTCGAAGTGCGGATAGGCCTGGCCAAGCAATGCCTGGGCCTGGGCCAGGAACGCCGGCATCGCCGAGACCCGCACCGAGATGTCGTTCTTGTATGGCTTGTACTTCACCGTCGCCTCGGTGATGCCCTCGCGCAGGCGCCAGATCTGGGCGGCCTGGGCATCGCTTTGCGCGATCACGCCGTCGGCGACCCAGCCCTGTTCCATGCAGTGCTCGAAGGCGGTCATCGCCGCAGCCGCGGTGGCCCCGTCGTCGCTGGCGAACTCGGTGACCACGTAATACGGATACTCCTGCTCCAGCGGCTTGTGCGCGCCATGGGCGAGCATGTGGCGCAGGGCGCAATCGGTGAAGAACTCGAACGCTTCCAGGCGCAGGCGGCCGCGGAACTCGGCGAACACCCGCATCAGCACCTCGAACGAGGGCAGCGCCAGGAGCATGACGCTGGTCGGCGGCGGAGGGTCGGTCAGGCGCAGGATCGCCTCGACGACGATGCCGAGGGTGCCTTCCGAACCGATCATGAGCTGGCGCAGGTCGTAGCCGCTGGAGTTCTTGACCAGGCCGCGGTTGAGTTCGAGCACATCGCCGGCGCCGGTGACCACGGTCAGCCCGGCGATCCATTCGCGGGTGTTGCCGTAGCGGATCACGCGGATGCCGCCGGCATTGGTGGCGATGTTGCCGCCGATCGAGCACGAGCCGCGCGAGGCGAAATCCACCGGGTAGACCAGCCCGTGCTCGAGGGCCGCCGCGTGCACGGCCTGCAGCGGCATGCCGGCCTGCACGGTCAGGGTGCGATCGACCGGGTCGAAGCCCAGCACCTTGTGCATCCGCTCCAGGCTCAGCACCAGTTCGCCATGGGCGGCCACCGCGCCGCCGGACAGGCCGGTGCGGCCGCCGGAGGGCACCACCGCGACCTTGTGTCGGTTGGCCCACTGCACCACCGCCTGCACTTCGGCCACCGAGCCCGGCAGGGCGATGGCCAACGGGGCCGGCGTCCAGTGCTGGGTCCAGTCGCGGCCGTAGTGCGCCAGGTCGGCTGGAGCGGTCTTCAGGCGCAGGTCGGGCACCGTCTGCAGCAGGTCGGCCAGGCGGGGGTCGGTCATGGTTCCGGGCGGCGCGTGTGGGGTCCGGCTAGCGTGCCAGCGATGCTTCCGAGCGTCCAGCGGAAAGCCACCGGCTTCGACCTCCGGCCACGCCCCACTCCTCGGTTTCACGGGCAACTTTCCGCTGCTGCATTCGCGCGGGAATTCCATGCCGCACTGCGGCAAAACGGCATCGCATCTGGCATAGTTCGTGGCTCCCACGCCCCCCCCCTGCCCGAAGCAACGCGAATGTCGCCCAAGAAGACCTCGTATCCGAAACAGGACATCCGCATCCTCCTCCTGGAAGGCGTCAGCCACAGCGCGGTGGAGACCTTCCGTGCAGCCGGCTACAGCCAGATCGAGATCCACGGGACGTCGCTGCCGGACGACGAATTGAAAGCCCGCATCGCCGAGGCCCACATCGTCGGCATCCGCTCGCGAACCCACCTCAGCGCCGAGGTGCTGGCCGAGGCCAAGCGCCTGATCGCGGTCGGCTGCTTCTGCATCGGTACCAACCAGGTCGACCTGGACGCAGCCGAACTGGCCGGGATCCCGGTGTTCAACGCGCCCTACTCCAATACCCGCTCGGTGGCCGAGCTGGTGGTTGCCCAGGCCGTGCTGCTGATGCGCGGCATCCCGCAGAAGAACGCCGAATGCCACCGCGGCGGCTGGTCCAAGTCGGCCGCCGGCAGCCACGAAGTGCGAGGCAAGACCCTCGGCATCGTCGGCTACGGCCACATCGGCACCCAGGTCGGCGTGCTGGCCGAGGGCCTGGGCATGAACGTGCTGTTCCACGACATCGAGACCAAGCTGTCGCTCGGCAATGCGCGCGCCGCGCAGGGCCTGGACGACCTGCTGGCACGCTCGGACGTGGTCACCCTGCACGTGCCCGAGACCCCGGCGACGAAGAACATGTTCGGCGCCGCGCAGATCGCGGCGATGCGACGCGGCGCGCACCTGATCAATGCCTCGCGCGGTACCGTCGTCGACATCGACGCGCTGGCCGCGGCGCTGGAGTCGGGGCAGGTCGGCGGCACGGCAGTGGACGTGTTCCCGGTCGAGCCCAAGGGCAACGCCGATCCCTTCGTCTCCCCGCTGACGAAGTTCGACAACGCGATCCTGACCCCGCACATCGGCGGCTCCACCCTGGAGGCGCAGGACAACATCGGCCTGGAAGTGGCGGCCAAGCTGGTCCGCTACAGCGACAACGGCAGCACCCTGTCGGCGGTGAACTTCCCCGAGGTCACCCTGCCCGGGCACGCCGGCAGCCTGCGCCTGCTGCACATCCACCGCAACGTGCCGGGCGTGCTGTCGAAGGTCAACGACATCTTCGGCCGGCATGCGCTCAACATCGACGGCCAGTTCCTGCGCACCGACCCCAAGGTCGGCTACGTGGTGATCGACGTGGCCGCCGACGAGGCCCAGGGCGCGGCACTGCGCGAGGAACTGGCCGCGATCCCGGGCACGCTGCGCACCCGCGTGCTGTACTGACCGGGCGCTCCAGCGCCGTGATTCGTCGCAGGGCCGGTTGTCCGCCGGCGGCTCCCGGCCCCGGATCGAAAGGCAGCCGACCGACGGTCGGCGCTACGTCACCGGTCTTGCGCGATCCGTCCTGGCCAGCCACTTGGCGGCCATGCGCCGCATCGAGTCGTCGCTCGCCGCATCGGCCGCGATATCGGCGATTTCGCGCCAGGCCAGATCGTGGGATTCGGCGCTCACCGTGAAACGTTCGTCGGCGCCGGCGCGGACCACGTAGCGCACGTCGTGGTGCCAGTGGCCGGGTACTTCGCGGCGCGCGGGAATCCAGTGCCGGTCCAGGTCGAAGATCGTCCCGTCTTGCAGCCGCAGCCCGGCCACCCCGGTCTCCTCCTCGGCCTCGCGCAGGGCCACCCGCGCCAGGTCGGCATCGCCGTCAGCATGGCCGCCGGGCTGCAGCCAGCGGTCAAGCTTGCGGTGGTGGGTCAACAGGGTGCGGCGGCCGTCGGCGCTGACCACCCAGGCCGAGCCGGTGAAGTGGCCGGCCAGGCGCTGGCGCAGGTAGGGGTTGGCCGGATCCTGCAGCAGCCGCCGGAACTGCGCCACGGCCTCCGCTTCCAGCGGCCAACGGCACAGGTAGTCGTCCAGTTGGCACGACAGGCCGGAGGCGGCCGCGGGATCGGGGTGCATGGCATGGCCGGAAGCAACGGGCGGGCATTATCGCGCCATCCTCCGTCGCTTGTGCCCCTGCCGGCAATGCGGTTAAGGTCGGCAACCTAGCCCCTGCGGACAGGCAGGGTTCAGCGTTTCGGAAAAGGGGAACCCACATGCTCTTCTGGCGCGTCAAGCCGCTCGACAAGATCCTGGAAACGGCTGAAAAGAAATCGCTGAAGCGCCAACTGGGCGCGCTCCAGCTGACGTTGCTGGGCATCGGCGCCGTCATCGGCACCGGCATCTTCGTGCTGACCGCAGAAGCCGGGCAGAAGGCCGGCCCCGGCCTGATGGTGGCCTTCATCATCGCCGCCATCGTGTGCGCGCTGGCGGCGCTGGCCTACGCCGAACTGGCCTCGATGGTGCCGGTCTCGGGATCGGCCTACACCTACACCTACGGCGTGCTGGGCGAACTGCTGGCCTGGATCGTCGGCTGGGCGCTGGTGCTCGAGTACGCGGTCGCCGCCGGCGCCGTGGCCGTGGGCTGGTCCGGCTACATGAATGGCCTGCTCGAAAGCGCGGGCTACGGCCTGCCGCTGTACCTCAAGGTCGGCATCCAGGGCGGCGGCTCCTTCAACCTCCTGGCCTGCCTGATCGCGCTGGTCATCACCGGCCTGCTGGTGCTGGGCACCAGCAAGAGCGCCTGGGTCAACGCGGTGCTGGTCACGCTCAAGATCGCCGCACTGATCCTGTTCATCGCCATCGCGGTGCCGGCGGCGCAGGACGAGAATTTCAAGCCGTTCCTGCCGACCGGCTGGGGCAGCCCGATGGGCGGGGTGGGCGTGCTCGGCGCCGCGGCGTCGATCTTCTTCGCCTACGTCGGCTTCGATGCGGTCTCCACCGCCGCCGAGGAAACCAAGAACCCGAACCGCAACATCCCGATCGGCCTGATCGGCTCGCTGGCCATCTGCACCGTCTTCTACCTGCTGGTGGGCTACGGCGCGGTGGGCGCGGTGGGTGCGCAGCCGCTGCTCGACGCCGCCGGCGCCGCGATCCCCCCGGGCAGCAAGGAATTCGCCGCCGCCTGCGCGTTGCCGGCCAATACCGACGCGCTGGTGTGCAGCCACGAGCCGCTGGCGCACGTGCTGCGCGTGCTCGGCTTCCCGGCCTGGGGCAACGTGATCGGCATCGTCGCCGCGCTTGCGCTGCCGACGGTCGTGTTGATGATGATCTACGGCCAGACCCGCATCTTCTTCACCATGTCGCGCGACGGCCTGCTGCCGGGCAAGCTGTCCACCGTGCACCCGAAGTTCCACACCCCGCACGTCATCACCATCATCACCGGCCTGTTCGTCGCCGCCTTCGCGGCGCTGTTCCCGGTCGGCATGCTGGCGGACATCTCCAACTCGGGCACGCTGTTCGCCTTCATCATGGTCTCCATCGGCGTGCTGATCCTGCGGGTCAAGCAGCCCAACCGCCATCGTCCGTTCCGCACGCCGCTCGTCTGGCCGGTCTGCATCCTGTCGATCCTGGGCTGCCTGCTGCTGTTCGTGAACCTGTCCGGCTACACGATCATGCTGTTCTTCGCCTGGGCCGCGATCGGGCTGGTGGTGTACTTCGCCTATGGCTACCGCCGCAGCCACATGATTCCCGGCAACGAGCCTGTCGACCACGCCCCCGGCATGCCGCCGGAACCGAAGTTCCACGAGGGCCCGCAGGCCTGACCGCCGGCGCATGCGATCCACGGAACGGCGCGGCGCACCCGCGCCGTTCCGGTCGGCCGGCTCTCCGCTAGAATGGCGGCATGAGCGCCCTTCCCTACGATCCCGCACGCCTGCACGAACTGGCGCGGTTGCTGATCGGCAACATCCGCGAACTGGCGCAGGCCGGCTGGACTCCGGCCACCAGCAGCAACTTCTCGCACCGGCTCGACGACCACCACGCCGCGATCACCGTCTCCGGCCGCGACAAGGGCCGGCTGGTCGAGGACGACATCATGGTGGTGGACTTCGATGGCCGCGCCGTCGGCCGGCCGCTGCGACCCTCGGCCGAAACCCTGCTGCACACCCAGCTGTACCGGCGCTACCCGGAGATCGGCTGCGTCCTGCATACCCACTCGCCGGTGCAGACCGTGGCCTCGCGCCTGTACGCCGGTGCCGGCCACGTGCGCCTGGAAGGCTACGAACTGCTCAAGGCCTTCCACGGCAACAGCACCCACGAGACCGCGGTGGACGTGCCGGTGTTCGCCAACACCCAGGACATGGATGTGCTCGCCGCCCAGGTCGACGCCCTGCTCGACAGCCAGGCGATGTGGGGATATCTCATCGACGGCCACGGCCTGTACGCCTGGGGCCGCGACATGGCCGAAGCGCGTCGCCACCTGGAGGCGTTCGAGTTCCTGCTCGGCTGCGAGCTCGAACTGCGCAAGCTGGGCGCGCGCGACTGACCCCCGTGCATCGCCGCGGCGACACCGGCGCCGACGGTTCCGGCCTGGCGGTGGATGGACCTGTCGCCCTCCGCCATTTCGCCGGCGTTGCCGATGCCGCGACCCGCCGCTGCTACTCTAGACGCCCCACGCGGCGCCCGCCGCCCCACCCGCGAGGCACCCCATGAGCCGACTGCGCATCTTCGCCGAGAACGACCCGGGCCAGCCCCTGTTCGCCAGCACCGACGGCCAGGCCATCGCCGCCGAACTGGCGGGGATCGGCGTGACCTTCGAACGCTGGCAGGCCAACGCCCCGATCGAGCCCGGCGCAACGCCCGAGCAGGTGCTGGACGCCTATCGCGCCGACATCGACCGTCTGGTGGCCGAACGCGGCTTCAGGACCGTGGACGTGGTCAGCATCGCCCCGGACCACCCCAATCGCGCCGAGATGCGCAAGAAGTTCCTCGACGAGCACTTCCACAAGGAAGACGAAGTGCGCTTCTTCGTCGCCGGCTCGGGCCTGTTCACCCTGCACGTGGGCGACAAGGTGTACGAGATCGAGTGCGTGAAGGACGACCTGATCGCGGTGCCGGACGGGGCCACCCACTGGTTCGACATGGGCGAGGCCCCCAACTTCGTGGCGATCCGCTTCTTCACCGAGCCGGATGGCTGGGTCGGTCACTTCACCGGCACCGACATCGCCACGCGCTTCCCGCGCTACGAACCGGAAGCGGCCTGACCGACATGACCGGCGCCATCCTCACCGACATCGAAGGCACCACCAGCGGCATTTCCTTCGTGCGCGACGTGCTGTTCCCCTACGCGCGCCGCGCCCTGCCCGGCTTCGTCGCCGAGCACGGCCACGACCCGGAGGTGCGGCGCTGGTTGGACCAGGTCGCCGCCGAGAACGGCGGGCTGTGCCAGGACGCGATGATCGTGGAGACATTGCAGGGCTGGATCGACCAGGACAACAAGCACACCGCGCTCAAGGCGCTGCAGGGCCTGGTCTGGGAAGCCGGCTACCGCAATGCCGACTTCACCGCCCCGATCTACCCGGATGCGGCGCAGACCCTGCAGCGCTGGCACGCGCTGGGGGTGCCGCTGTACGTGTACTCCTCGGGCTCGGTGCCGGCGCAGAAGCTGTTCTTCGGCCACAGCGATGCCGGCGACCTGACCGGGTTGTTCAGCGGCTGGTTCGACACTGCGGTCGGCGGCAAGCGCGAACCAGGCAGCTACGCGCACATCGCCGAGGCCATCGGCCTGCGCCCGCACGAGATCCTGTTCCTGTCCGACGTGGTCGAGGAACTGGACGCGGCACGCCTGGCCGGCATGCAGACCGTGCTGGTGGACCGGCCGGCCGACTATCCGGAGCCGCGCCACGGCGACGCGACACACGGGCATACCCACGTGGCCAGCTTCCTCGAGATCGAACTGCCGCTGTAGCGGCTTGAGAATGGTTCGCGTTCGATCACGCGCCGGCGCCGCTGGCTAGACTGCGCGCCACGCAGCCCGCCCGCCCATGGCGTGCCAGCCACGCGATCCGAGCCAGCCAGCCCACGCAAGCCAGCCGCGGACATGCCGCAGACGCCCCGCAAGGGGCGTTTCGCGTTTCCGCGGGTCAGTCGGCCGCGTCCTGCAGGGTATACGTGGTCGAAGCGGACACCTCGCCCTGCCAGCGGTCGAACGCACGGACTTCGACCCGGTGCTCGCCCAAGGACAGGTCGGTGGCCAGCGCGCCGCGCCACAGATGGGTGGAATCCACCGCTTCGGGCGAACGATCGAAGCCGCGCAAGGTCGGGGCCAGGTCGTCGGCAACGTTCTCCAGCAGCAGGCGCGGGTCAGCGCGCTCGACGCGGCGCATCGGTCTCCACTCGCCGCCGTCGATCCGGTACTCGACCCGGGTGTCGGCATCGCCCATGAACACGTTGGCGAACACGCCCCAGGCCGGGTAAGCGTCGCGTCGCAGCGCGCGCGGTGCGTGCAGCGCCATTGCTTCGGTGAAGGCAGAGTCGTCGGCCGGGGCGCGCGCTGGGTGGTAGGCCAACGCATAGCTGCCATCGCCCGGCAGCGACAGCACCGCGTAGCCGTTGGGCGAGCCGTCGGCCATGGTCGCGTCCGGGATGCCCAGCGCGTCAGGCGCACCCGACCAGAACGCGCCGCAAGCCGCGCCGACGTTGTACTCGTGCAACGGCGATGCGCCGTGCCAGCCATCTTTCTCGCCGTGCCAGTAATGCTGCTGGACATGGCTGTGGCCGCTGAGCAGCAACACCCGCGGCCGGTCGCGCAGCAACGCGAACAGGCGCTCGCGATCATCGGCGCGGAAGGTCTGGCGGCCGCCGGTATCGAACACCGGGATGTGCATGCCCAGCACCAGCAGGCGCTCGCGCGGCAACTGCGCCAGGTAGCGCTCCAGGAACCGGAACTGGTCTTCGCGCAGGCCGCCCACATAGGCCGGTGCCTGCCCGGGCTGCAGGACCACGTCGTCGAGGAACACGAACGCCGCCCCGCCCTCCTCCACCGCATAGGTGTCGGGACCGTAGACCGCGCCCCAGCCCGCCAGCGAATCTTCGTCGGTGGCCGCGCCCGGATCCACGTCGTGGTTTCCCGGCACGTGGAACCAGGGCACGCCCAGCCGGGTGGTGACCGCGTTGAGCGCCGGGTAGAGCTCCATTTCGTCGTCCACAAGGTCGCCCAGGGTGGTGCCGAAGGCAGCCGGGTACCGGCCGACGATGGGCTCGACGATGTCGCGCCGGTAATGGTCGATGTCGATCCCGCTCTTGACCTGGCTGTCGGTGAACAGCAGCACTTCGGTCGCCCCGCGCTTGCGCATCGTTCCCCGGGGGTTGGCGGCTCCCGACAGGCCGAAATCGACCCCGGCGCCGGTGTCCGCCGCCACCCGATGCCAGAATGCGGGCAGACCGTCCGCGGCGGAGGCGAAGCGGTAGCCGTCAGGCTTGACCACGAACACGACCTGACCCGGTCGCGCCACAATCCGGTATCGGCCCTGCGCATCGGTGTGGACAAGGTCCGTTCCGTTGGATACCGCCACTCCGGGCAGACCGGGTTCGGACGGACTGCGTCCGCCGCGTCCGTCGCGTTCCAGGTGCACGTATCCGGAAATCTCGCGCACGCCCTCCTCGCCGGACGCAGGGGCGACGATCGCGAAAGCCAATGCGACAGCGACGGAAAAACGGATCGACATGCACTGTTCCCGTATGGACCCGATCATTGTAGGGCCGGCGGTGGGCCGGCTGGCTTGATCCGGGTGCGGGGGGCGGCCAACCCGCGGCTGGCGCTAGCCGCCCTCGTGGCGGCGCTCGAGTACCTCGACCGCATGGGCCAGTGCCAGCCCGCGCGCGTGCAGCAGCACGGTGAGGTGGTAGATCAGGTCCGCCGCTTCATCCAGCAACTGGTCGTCGTTCTGCGACACCCCGGCGAGCGCCGTCTCCACGCCCTCCTCCCCGACCTTCTGCGCGATCCGGCGCACCCCCGATTCGAACAGGGCGGTGGTGTAGCTGCCGGCCGGACGCGTGCGCGCGCGGGCCGCGACCAGCGCGTCCAGTTCGCCGAGAAAAGCGACCTCGCCGGCGGCCAGCGGCTGGGCGGATTCGCGCGCCGGCGCGCCTTCGAAGCAGCTCTCCCGCTGCAAGTGGCAGGTCGGCCCCCGTGGACGCGCCAGCACCAGCAAGGTATCCGAGTCGCAGTCGGCCCCCAGGCCCACCAGGTCCAGCACGTGCCCCGAGCTCTCGCCCTTGGTCCACAGCTGCTGCCGGCTGCGGCTGAAAAAGGTCACCAGCCGCGTCTCCAGGGTGATCCGCAGCGCATTGCGGTCCATGTAGCCGAGCATCAGCACGCGCAGCGTATCGGCATCCTGGACGATCGCCGGAACCAGGCCTTCGCCCTTGTTCCAGTCCAGCGCGTCCGGGAACAACGGCGGGAAGCTCACCGCGGACTGCGTGCCGGCAGACGGATCAGGCATTGCGCACCTCGATCCCCCGTTGCCGGAGGAAGCGCTTGAGTTCGGGAATGGCGATCACCCCTGCATGAAACACGCTGGCCGCCAGCGCGCCATCGACGTCGGCCTGCTCGAAGGCTTCGGCGAAATGGAGCATATCACCGGCCCCGCCGGAGGCCACCAGCGGCACCCGGCAGGCCTCGCGGGCCTGGCGCAACTGGGCGATGTCGTAGCCGCGACGCACGCCGTCGCTGTCCATGCAGTTGAGCACGATCTCGCCGGCACCCAGACTCTGCACCTCGGCGATCCAATCCAGGGTTCGCAGCGCCGGCGCCCGCATCTTCGCCGGATCCCCGGTATGGCTGCGTACCCGCCACTGGCCGTCGGTCTCGCGGATCGAGTCGATGCCCACCACCACGCATTGCACGCCGAAGGCATCGGCCAGTTCGGCCACCAGCGCCGGCCGCTGCAGCGCCGGCGTGTTGACCGAAATCTTGTCGGCACCGGCGTGCAACACCCGGCGCGCGGTCTCCACGTCGGCAATGCCGCCGGCCACGCAGAACGGGATGTCGATCAGCCGCGCCACCCGCTCGATCCAGGCATGGTCCACCGAGCGCCCTTCGGGACTGGCACCGATGTCGTAGAACACCAGTTCGTCGGCGCCCTGGTCGCGATAGCGCAGCGCCAGCTCGACGATGTCGCCCATGTCGATATGGTTGCGGAAGCGCACCCCCTTGACCACCCGGCCGTCGCGCACGTCCAGGCAGGGGATGATGCGACGGCTCAGCACGGCAGCGCTCCACCCTGGCAGGCCAGCGCATCGGCCAGCCGCAATCGACCTTCGAGCAGGGCCCGGCCCAGCACCGCGCCGGCGCAGCCCGCTTCGCGTGTGGCCTGTACGTCGTGCGCATCGCGCACCCCGCCGGACGCCTGCACCGCCACGCCCGGCGCCAGCGCGCGCAAATGCGCGTACAGCGCCAGGTTCGGTCCGGACAGCATGCCGTCGCGGGCGATGTCGGTACACAGCAGGTGGCGCAGGCCGGCGTGCAGGTAGCCCGGCAGCAGCGCGTCCAGGGTGGCGCCTGCGTCCTCGGTCCAGCCGTGCACCGGCAGCCGCCAGGCACCGGCGGCATCCCGGCGGGTGTCCAGGGCCACGGTGATCCGCTCGCCGCCGAACTCGGCCAGCCATGCGGCCACCGTCCGCGGCTCGCGCACCGCCAGCGAGCCGACCACCACCCGTGCCGCGCCGGCATCGAGGATCCGCGCCACGTCGTCGCGCGAGCGCACGCCGCCTCCGGTTTGCACCTGCACGCCGGCGACGCGGGTGATTTGGCCGAGCAGGCCGGCCAGGGTGTAGCCGCCGGCCCGGGCCGCGTCCAGGTCGACCAGGTGCATCCAGCGCGCGCCGGCCTGCGCGAAAGCCAGCGCGCGCGGCAACGGATCGTCGCCGTAGCGGGTCTCGCGCGCGTAGTCGCCCTGCGCCAGGCGCACCACCCGGCCGTCGCGGATGTCAAGGGCCGGATAGACGGTGAAGTCCATCAGAAGTCCATCTCCAGGAAATTGCGCAGGATGCGCGCACCGGTGGTGGCGGAGCGTTCGGGGTGGAACTGCGCACCGCAGCGGCGGCCCTGCTGGACCACGGCGGCGAACAGCCCACCATGATCGCTCGCGGCCACGGTGTCGGCGGTCACCGGCGCGGCATAGCCGTGGACGAAGTAGGCGCTGGCGCCTTCGGGCACGCCATCCAGCAACGACGACGACCGCATCCTCTGCAGCGTGTTCCAGCCCATGTGCGGGATGCGGATGCCCGGTGCCGACTCGAGCCGGCGCACCGTGCCGGGCAACAGGCCCAGGCACTCCACCCCGCCCTCTTCCGAACGCTCGTACAGCAACTGCATCCCCAGGCAAATGCCCAGCAGCGGCACCTGCAGCGCCCGCAGCGGCTCGACCAGGCCCTGCGCCCGCAGCCGGCGCATCGCCTCCGGCGCGGCGCCGACGCCGGGCAGGATCACTCGCTCCGCGCCCTCCAGCCCCGCGGCATCGGCGATCACCTGCGGCTCCACGCGGTGCCGTTCGAGTGCATAGCAGACCGAACCGAGGTTGGCGCCGCCGGCATCGACCACGACCACGCGCACCCTGCCGTTCCGATTCACAGCACCCCCTTGGTCGACGGCAACGCATCACCGTCGCGGCGGATGGCCTGGCGCAACGCGCGGGCCAGCGCCTTGAAGCTGGCTTCGATCTTGTGGTGGTCGTTGTCGCCCTCCACCTTCAGGTGCAGGTTGAGCCCAGCCGCGTCGCACAGCGAGCGGAAAAAGTGCGGCACCAGTTCGGTCGGCATGTCGCCCACCCGCTCGCGCCGGAACTGCCCGTCGAACACCAGATAGGCGCGACCGCTGAAATCCAGCGCCGCACTCGCCAGAGCCTCGTCCATCGGCAGCACGAAACCATACCGCCCGATCCCGCGCTTGTCGCCCAGCGCCTCGCGCAGCGCCTGGCCCAGGGCCAGCGCGGTATCCTCGATGGTGTGGTGCTCGTCGATGTGCAGGTCACCGTCGGCGCGGATCTTCAGCTCGAAGCCTGCATGCTTGCCGATCTGTTCGAGCATGTGGTCGTAGAACGGCAGGCCGGTATGGACCTGCGGCTCGGCGGCGCGGTCCAGGTCGACCTCGACCCGGATCCGGGTTTCCCGGGTGTTGCGTTCGACCACCGCGCGGCGCGGCGCATCGGCCAGTTCGTGCGCGATCCCGGCCCAGTCCCATTCGCCGCCGAACTGGGCGGTCTGCAGCTGGAAGGCACGGATGCCGAGGTTGGCGGCGAAGGCATTGTCGGTGGGCCGGTCGCCGACCATGGCCGAGCGCTTCCAGTCGATCGTGCGGTCCTGCACGTAGGGCAGTACCAGGCCGATGCCAGGCTTGCGCGTGGGCTTGTCCTCGTGCGGCCAGCTGGTGTCGATCAGCACGTCGCGGAAAACAACTCCCTGGCTTTCGAACAGCTGCATCATCAGCCGATGCGGGCCATCGAAGCTGGCCTGCGGATAGCCCTCGCTGCCGAGCCCGTCCTGGTTGGACACCATCACGAACTGCCAACCGGCGTCGCGCAGCTTCAGCAGTGCCGGGACCACGCCGCGGACGAAACGCAGCTTCTCGTAGGCGTCGATCTGGAAATCTTCCGGTTCCTCGATCAAGGTGCCGTCGCGGTCGATGAACAGGATGGGGGTCATGCGGCTTCCCTGGCGGCCAGCGCGGCCAGCACGCGTGCGTTCTGTTCGGGAGTACCCAGGCTGACGCGCAGGGCGTCGCCCAGTTGCGGCGCGGCGCGCTGGTCGCGCACCACCACGCCGGCGGCGAGCAAACGCGCGAAGGCCGCATCGGCGTCGGCGAAGCGGACCAGCAGGTAGTTGCCCTCGGAGGGATACACGCGCCGCACGCCGGGCAACGAAGCCAGGGCCTCCTGCATCCGCGCGCGCTCGGCGCACAGCTGCGCCACCCGCGCGGCGGTGCGCACCAGCGCCTCCTCCGACAGCGCGGCCAAGGCCAGCTCGGCGCACGGGGTCGGGATCGGATACGGCGCCTGGCAGGCGCGCAGCACCCGCACCAGCGCCGGATCGGCGATCAGCGCGCCGACCCGCGCGGCCGCCAGCGCATGCGCCTTGGACAAGGTGCGCAGTACCGCAATGTTCGGATGCGCATCCATCAGGGCAATCGCCGAAGGCTGGTCGGAAAACTCGCCGTAGGCCTCGTCCACCACCACCAGCGCGCGCCCGGCCAAGCGCCGTGCCAAGGCCGTGATATCCGCAGGCGGCACGCTGGCGCCGGTCGGGTTGGACGGCGAGCACAGGAATACGAGTTTCGCCCCACCCCGCTCCGCGGCCACGGCAACCGCGTCCAGGTCGGCGCCGAAGCCCGCCTCGCCATCGACCAGCGGCACCTCGAGCAGTGGCGCGCCCTGCAGGCGCGCGCTGACCGCATACATGCCGAACACCGGCGGGGTGACCACCACCGCATCGCGGCCGGGCACGCACAACACGCGCACCAGCAGGTCGATGGCCTCGTCGCTGCCGCGGCCGATGAGCAACTGGTCCTGCCGGCAACCGTACAGCCGCGCCAGCGCCTCGCGCAGGGCCGGCGGTTGCGGATCGGGATAGCGCCGGTTGCCGCCTCCCGCATCGGCCGGGTTGGCCCACGGATTCTCGTTGGCGTTCAGCCAGACCTCGCCCGGCAGCGCATGGCTGCGCGCCGACGCATAGCCGCCGAAATCGCGCAGATCCTCGCGGACCAGGTCGAGCAACGCTTCGGCGCCGGATGTCCCGCCACCTGCGCTCATGCCAGTGCCCCGCGCAGGCGCAGCGCCACCGCGTTGGCATGCCCGTCCAGCCCCTCGGCGCGGGCCAGGGTCACTGCGCAGTCGCCGATGGCGAGGACACCCCCGCGGCTGGCCGTCTGCACGCTGACGAAATTCTGGAAGCTGGACACGCCCACCCCGCTCCACGCCCGCGCCGCGCCATTGGTCGGCAGCACGTGGTTGGTGCCGCTGCAGTAGTCGCCCAGCGCCTCCGGAGTCCAGTCGCCAAGGAACACCGAGCCAGCCGCCTCGACCCGGTCCAGCCACGCACGCGGCTCGCGCAGGGCCAGGATCAGGTGCTCGGGCGCATACGCGTTACTGATCGCCAGGGCCTGTTCCAGCGAGTCCACCGCGATCAGCCGCGAGGCCGACAGCGCCTGGCCCGCGATTCCGGCGCGCGGCAATGCCGCCAGCTGGGCCGCCAGTTCAGCCTCGACCCGGTCGATCAACAGCTCGCTGTCGGACAGCAGCAGCACCTGCGAATCGGGGCCGTGCTCGGCCTGCGACAGCAGGTCGGCGGCGACGAAGGCCGGATCGGCGCCGGCGTCGGCGACCACCAGCACCTCCGATGGCCCGGCCGGCATGTCGATCGCCACCGCACCGCACTGGGCGACCTGACGCTTGGCCTCGTCCACGTAACCGTTGCCCGGGCCGAAAATCTTGTCGACCTTGGGCACGCTCTCCGTGCCGAAGGCCAGCGCGGCGATCGCCTGGGCGCCGCCAAGCTTGAACACCCGTTCCACCCCGGCCAGCCGCGCCGCCACCAGGACTGCTGGATCGGCGCTGCCGTCGGCGCGCGGCGGCGTGCACAGCACCACCTCCCGGCAACCGGCCAGGCGCGCCGGCACGCACAGCATCAAGGCCGTGGACGGCAGCGGCGCGCTGCCGGCCGGCACGTAGAGGCCCACCCGTGGCACCGGCCGGACGATGCGCTCGCAGACCACGCCCGGGGCGGTTTCCAGCGCATAGGCGGCGGCCATGCCGGCTCGGTGGAAGGCCTCGATCCGGGCCATGGCCCCGGCCATGGCCTGGCGCAGCTCCGGTGCCACCGCCGCCTCGGCTGCGGCGAATTCGGACGCCGTGACCTCGAAGCGCTCCAGCCCGACCCGGTCGAAGCGCGCCGTCAACTCGCGCAACGCGGCATCGCCGCGCCCGCGCACGGCTTCGACCACCGCGGCCACCGCCTCGCGGGTGGCCTTGGCTACGACCTGCACCGGCCGGGTCAGCGCCCGCGCGCGGGCATCGGCGTCCAGGTCGGCCCAGCGCAGGCGATTCCAGGCAGGCGCTCCGGTCGTGGCTGTCGTGGTGGCGCGAATCGTGTTCATGCCAGCGATCGCTCCACCGCCAGCACCATCAGCCCGCGCGCACCGGCGCGTTCCAGGTCCTCCAGTTGCTGCCAGCTGACCGTGCCGTCGCACATCGTCTGCAGCGACAGCACGCCGTTGCCGCCGGGCAACTGGACCAACGGCCCGGCGTCGCCCAGCAACCGCTCCAGCGCCGGCAACGACTCGCGCGTGGCATTGAACATGAGCAGCTTGCGGTCCTTGAGCTGGAGCACGCCGTCCATGCGCCGCAGCAGCATCTGCGCCAACCCGGCGCGGGCGTCGTCGAAGCTGCCGGCCGGACCGGCCAGCACCGCCTCGCTGTCGAGCAGGCTCTCCACCGGCTTGAGGTGGTTGGCGGCAAGGGTGGCGCCGCTGGAGACCAGGTCGCAGATCAGGTCGGCCGTACCCAGGCGCGGGGCGATCTCGACCGAGCCGGACAGCTCCACCACCTGCGCGTCGATGCCCCGCGCTTGCAGCCAGTTGGCCAGGATCGCCGGATAGCTGGTGGCGATGCGCATGCCCGGCAATTGCGCCGGACCGGTCCATTCCCATTCCTCCGGCACCGCCAGCATCAACCGGCATTGGCCGAAGCCGAGGCCGCGCAGGGCGCGGTAGGCGGGTGGCAGGCCGTTGCGCGCGCGTTCTCCGGCCTGTTCGTCCAGTTCGTTGCGGCCGACCACGCCCAGGTCACAGACGCCGTCGGCGATCAGGCCGGGGATGTCGTCGTCGCGGACCAGCAGCAAGTCCACCGGCAGCGACTCGCCGTAGCAGAACAGCCTGTCGCGGCTCTCCCGCCAGCTCAGGCCGCAAGCGGCCAGCAGCGAGCGCGCCGGCTCGGCCAGGCGTCCGCTCTTCTGGATCGCGATGCGCAGGCGGTCGCGGGGGGCAGTGCCCAGCCTCGGACCCGATGGAGGCGTCATCGCGCTGCCTTCCTGCGGGCGCCGACACCCCGGCCGGCACGGACGGCGCGACGCGCTGCCGCCTCCAGGGCCAGCGCATAACCCCCGGTGCCGCGCTCCAACGTGCGCGCGACCCGACCGATCGTGGTGACGCTGACCTGGGTCAGATCGTGGATCTCCCGGTAGGGCACGCCTTGCTGCAGCAACGGCACGACCCGCCAGCGGTCGGTGATCGCCTCCAGCTCGGCCGGCGTGCACAGGTCCTCCAGGAATGCCGCACAGGCCTGTGCATCGCCCAGCGACGCCAGGGCCTCGGCCAGCGCGCCCAGCCGGTCCTCGCCCTCCTCCCCGATGTCCTGCCCGCGTCGTTTCATCGTCCCGGCTCGATCCAATGTATTAGCGTGTTAATACATTAATCCATGGGTGCGATGCCGGTCAAGCCCCGCAGGCGATGCCCGGCGCCGCGTCAGCTCGTGCCGCGGCCGCGGGAGCAGGCATCGCACCGGATCGCCCAGGGTGGACTGGCCTTTCCATCAGACGCGAGGATCATGGCGCCCGCAGAGGACGCCGATGCACGGGGCGTCTGGTCTGCGCCCGGGCAGCGGCGATCCCGCGTCGAAGAGGCGTCATTGGGCATCGCCCGGGCAACGCGGCTCCGACGCCGAAGTCAGCCCTTTGCGCTCGGCGACCGGAACTCAGGCCGATCGCCCGCTAGTCGAGCAGCGCCCCCGAGGCGACCAGATCGACCATGGCAGCGACCTCCCCGTCCAGCGCACGGTCGCGCTCCAGGAACGGGACGGTGGCGCGAATGCGCGCGTGCGCGACGGCCACCGCCCCGCCGGGATGGAACGCGTCGGCCTGCGCCAACTGGGCACGCAGCGCCTCGACTTCCTCGACGAATCGCTCGCGACCCGGCGCATCGGCGGCCGGACCGCCCTGCACCTTCGCCGCCAGCGCCTGCGCATCGGCGCGGCGGGCCAGCGCCCGCGCCGCGTTGATCATGTCGCGGCGCAGGTCCAGCGCCTGCGCGGAGGTGTACAACTCCAGCGCCAATACCTTGCCCAGGTCCTCGACCATCGCCAGCACATGCCGGGCCTCGTTGGCGCCCATCGATACGTGGTCCTCGGCATTGGCGCTGGTCGGTACCGAGAACACCGAGGCTGGATGCGCACGGCTGGCCAGGTCGTTGACGATCGCCGCGGCGGTGTACTGCACGATCATGTGCCCGGATTCGGTGCCGTCCTCGTTGCCGATCAGGAATGCCGGCAGACCGTCGTTGGTGGCCGGGTCGACCAGCTTGTTGAGCCGGCGCTCGGAAATCGAGGCCAGGGTCGGGATCGCCGCCTTCAGGTAGCTCAGCACCAGCGCCAGCGGCATGCCGTGGAAATGGCCGGCGGAGATCACCTGCTGCTCCACGTGTTCGGCATCGGCCTTGTCCGGGAACACCAGCGGGTTGTCGGTGACCGCGTTGAGCTCGATGTCGAGCACGCGCGCGGCCTGCGCGGCGGCATCGCGCACCGCGCCGTGCACCTGCGGGATGCAGCGCAGCGAATAGCTGTCCTGCGGCTGGTGCTTCTTGCCGCCGCGGAACGGCAGGAAGCGCAGGTAGAACTTCTCGCGGCCGTGGCGCTGGTCCGCAGGCACCCAGTCCCAGCCGATGTCGAAACGCAGTTCGCGCGCCTCGGGCGTGTCCCAGCTGCTGGGCAACCACGGCCGGAACCTCGGCACCAAGTGGTAGGCGATGTCGGCCAGGGTCGAACCGGCCAGCAGCCGGCGCAGGTTCGCGGCCACCTGGACCTGACCCGGATGCGGGCGCAGCGCATGCACTTCCTCGGCGAACGCGCCCAGGCGCCCGGCGAAGGCCTCGAGGGTCATCGCCGCGGCCAGGTCGGCCGTATCCAGCATCCTTTCCAACCGTTGCAGCGCCAAGACCCCCATCGCCAGCATCTGTGCGGTGCCGTTGTTCAGGGCCAGGCCTTCCTTGTAGGACAGCGCCGCCGGCTGCAGACCGGCGCGGCGCAGCGCCTCGGCGCCGGGCAGGCGCTCGCCCTGGAAGAACGCCTCACCGCCGCCGAGCAGCACGATGGCCAGGTGCGACAACGGCGCCAGGTCGCCCGAGGCGCCGACCGAACCCAACTGCGGGACCACCGGCACGATCCCGGCATTGAGCATGGCGGCCAGCGCCCGCAGGGTCTGCACCCGGATCCCCGAGTGGCCCTTGAGCAGGGTGTTGATCCGGATGCACAGCATGGCCCGGACCACGTCGGCCGCCATCGGTTCGCCCACGCATACGGCATGGGTGACGATCAGGTTGCGCTGCAGTTCCTCGTGCAGCGAGCGGCCGGAAGGCGTAGCGCCGGGCAGTTCGTCGCGCAACGGGTACGCGCCCAGCAACTTGTCGGCGTTGCTGCCGAAGCCGGTGGACACGCCGTAGATCGGTTCCTCGCGGCGCACCTGCTCGGCGAGGAAGTCGGCGGCACGGGCCACCGCTTCCAGCGCACCCGGATCGAGCTCGACCCGGGCGCCGTCGGCGACCGCGGCCAGCCGCTGGCGGGTCAGGGAATGTCCATCCAGGAGGATCGTCTGCATGTTCTCGGTTCCGTGTAGCGTGCCTGGCGTTGCATTGGCCTCAGCGACCGGCCAGCGCGCGCGCCTGTTCCAGTTCCACCCGCAGCGCGCCGGCCAGCTCCGCACGCGGCACCTCGAACTGCTGTTCGCGCGCCAGGTCCTTCACCGCGACCACACCGCGTGCCAACTCGTCCTCGCCGGCCAGGACCACGAAGCGGATTCCGGCGCGCGAGGCGTACTGGAACTGTTTGCCGACCTTGCGCGCCTCCATCTGCACTTCGGTGTTGATGCCGCCGGCACGCAGGTGGCGGGCGATGTCCAGCGCATCGGCCAACTGGCCGTCGTCCATCAGCGCGACCATCGCCTGCACGCTGCTCTCGGCGATGCCCTCGACCAGTCCGGCCTCGCGCAACTGCCAGAACAGCCGGGTCAGGCCGATGGAAATGCCCACGCCGGGCAGCTTCGATTTCGTGTAGTGGCTGGCCAGATCGTCGTAGCGGCCGCCCGAGCAGATCGAACCGATGCCCGGGTGCTCGACCAGTTGGGTCTCGTAGACGGTGCCGGTGTAGTAGTCCAGGCCGCGGGCGATGGAGAAGTTCAGGCAGTAGGCCGATTCGGGCACGCCCAGGGCCTTGACCAGTTCCAGCACCTCGCGCAGTTCGGCTGCGCCAGTGCGCAGCGCCTGGCCGGCGCTTTGGCCCGCCTCGGCCAGCACCGCATCGATCCTGGCCAGCGCGTCAAGATGCGATTCGGAGCGCACCGCAACGAAATCCAGGATCCGCGCCACCGCCGCGGCCGGCAGCCCGAAGTCCGGACCGGCCAGGGTATCGCGCACGTAGTCGGCGCCGCGCTTGTCGAGCTTGTCGACCTCGCGCAGCACCAGCGCCTGCTGCTGCGGGTCGGCCACGCCCTGGGCCTCGAAGAAACCGCGCATCAGTTTGCGGTTGTTCAACTGCACCCGGAACTGCCCGATCCCCAGTTCGGAGAACACCGCATGGATCACCGCCAGCACCTCGGCGTCGTGGCGGATGCCCAGCGCGTCCTTGCCGATCACGTCGATGTCGCACTGGTAGAACTCGCGGAAGCGGCCGCGCTGGGCGCGCTCGCCGCGGTACACGCGCTGCATCTGGTAGCGGCGGAACGGGAAGCTCAACTCGTGCTCGTGCTCGGCCACGTAGCGGGCCAGCGGCACGGTCAGGTCGAAGCGCAAAGCAAGCTCCGGCAGGCCGCCCTCGCCGCCCTTGTCGGCCTCCGCAGCGGCATTGGCCAGCGCGCCGGTGGACTGGACGAAGTACACCTGGCGCTCGGTCTCGCCGCCGGACTTGGTCAGCAGCACGTCCGACAATTCGAACACCGGCGTCTCCACCGGCAGGAAACCGAAACGCTCATAGTTGCGGCGGATGACGTCGAGCATGCGCTGGAACGCGATCTGCTCGCGCGGCAGCAGCTCCATGACGCCAGGCGGGGTGCGGGGCCTGATCACGCGGGGGACTCCAGGGAAACGCTTCGGTCCGCGATTCTACCTTGGTCGCACCAACCCGGCCTCGCTGCCCCGGTATCATATGGGCACATATGCCTCGGTCCGACGCATGTCCTGGCCCCCGTTCGACAGTCCCTGCTTGACCCCGGCGACCGAATCCCCCGGTCCACTCGGCCCGTGCCTGCATTGCCAGATCCGCCACCTGGCGGTATGCGGCGTGCTCACGCCGGCGGAGGTGCAGGCGATGGACACGGTCGCCAGCCTGCAGGTGCTGGAGGCCGGTGCGGTACTGGCGCGCCAGGGCGAACAGCGGCGGTACGTCTACACCGTGGTCCAGGGCGCACTGCGCCTGGTCCGGCTGTCCGCGGACGGCCGCCGCCAGGTCTCCGGCTTCGCCATGCCCGGCGACTTCGTCGGGCTCAGCGGCGCGGCGACCTATCCGCACGACATCGAGGCCCTGGCGCACACCGAGCTGTGCCGCATCGGCCTGGACGCGATGCAGCGCCTGGGCGTGCAGTTCCCGCACCTCCAGGGCAAGCTGCTGGAACGGGCCTGCACCGAACTGGACACGGCCCACGACCGGATGATGTCGCTGGCACGGATGAACCCGACCGAGCGCATGGCCGACTTCCTGCTCCGTCTGGCGGCCCAGCAGGAACGCGCCGGCACGCCTGGCCCGTCGATCTCGCTGCCGATGCCGCGCGCGGACATCGCCGACCATCTGGGCCTGACCGTGGAGACCGTCAGCCGCTGCCTGACCGCCCTGCGCACCCGCGGCCTGATCGCCCTGCCCTCCACCTACCGCATCGAGATCCTCGACCTGGCCGGCCTGAAGGCGCTGGAAGCGGCCTGAGCTGCGGCCTGCCGGGGCGCCCGCCCACCCAGCCCGGGAACGCCCGGCGGCAGCAACGCCGGCTTCGTCGGCGGGCCGGAACCGGCACGTCCCGCGTTCCTGTCGTCATGGTTGCTGTCGCAACTGCGCAAAGAAAAAGCGGGCCGAAGCCCGCTCTTCCGTGTGCATCGGGAGTGAAGGCCGATCAGCCCTCGCCCTCCTCCACCGCCTTGATCGACAGGCGGATGCGGCCCTGCTTGTCGACTTCCAGCACCTTGACCTTGACCACGTCGCCTTCCTTCAGCGCGTCGCTGACCTTCTCGACGCGGTCGTTGGAGATCTGCGACACGTGCACCAGGCCGTCCTTGCCCGGCAGGATGGTCACGAACGCACCGAAGTCCATGATCTTGGCGACCTTGCCCTCGTAGATCCGGCCCGGCTCCACGTCCGAGGTGATCTGCTCGATCCGCGCCTTGGCCGCCTGGGCGGCAGCGGCATTGACCGAGGCGATGACGATGGTGCCGTCGTCCTGGATGTCGATCTGGGTGCCGGTTTCCTTGGTGATGCCCTGGATCGTGGCGCCGCCCTTGCCGATCACCTCGCGGATCTTGTCCGGGTGGATCTTGATGGTCAGCAGGCGCGGTGCGTACTCGCTCAGCTCGGCGCGCGGCGCGGTCAGGCCCTTGGCCATCTCGCCCAGGATGTGCAGGCGGCCGGCCTTGGCCTGCTCCAGCGCCTGCTTCATGATTTCCTCGGTGATGCCCTCGATCTTGATGTCCATCTGCAGCGCGGACACGCCCTCGGAGGTGCCGGCCACCTTGAAGTCCATGTCGCCCAGGTGGTCCTCGTCGCCGAGGATGTCGGACAGCACCACGAAGCGGTCGTCCTCCTTCACCAGGCCCATGGCGATGCCCGCCACCGGAGCCTTCACCGGCACGCCGGCATCCATCAGCGCCAGCGAGCTGCCGCAGACCGAAGCCATCGACGAGGAACCGTTCGACTCGGTGATCTCCGAGACCACGCGGATGGTGTACGGGAACGACTCCAGGGTCGGCATCACCGCCAGCACGCCGCGCTTGGCCAGGCGGCCGTGGCCGATCTCGCGGCGCTTGGGCGCGCCGAAGCGGCCGCATTCGCCCACCGAATACGGCGGGAAGTTGTAATGGAACAGGAAGTTTTCCTTGTACTCGCCGCTGACCGCATCGATGATCTGGCCATCGCGGGCGGTGCCCAGGGTGGTGACCACGATCGCCTGGGTCTCGCCACGGGTGAACATGGCCGAGCCGTGGGTACGCGGCAGCACGCCGGTCTTCACGCTGATCGGGCGCACGGTGTCCAGCGCACGGCCGTCGATGCGGATCTTGGTATCCAGCACCGAGTCGCGCATGGTGCGGTACTCGAGCTCGCCGAACTCCTTGGACAGTTCGGCCGGGTTCCAGCCCTCGGCGGCGACGCGGCCGGCCAGCTGCTCGACCACGTCCTTCTTGATCGCGGCGATGGCATCGCGGCGCTGCAGCTTGTCGCGGACCTGGAAGGCCTCGGCCAGGCGGCTGCCGACGGCTTCCTTCAGCGCCGAGATCAGCGCCTCGTTCTTGGCCGGGGCGACCCAGCTGCTCGGCTTGGTGCCGGCCTCGACGACCAGTTCGTTGATCGCGAGGATCACCTTCTGCAGTTCGCGGTGGCCGAAGGTGACCGCGCCCAGCATCACTTCCTCGGACAGCAGCGCCGCCTCGGACTCGACCATCAGCACGGCATTGGCGGTGCCGGCCACGACCAGTTCCAGCTGCGATTCCTTCAGCTCCGAAGCGGTCGGGTTGAGGATGTACTGGCCGTCCTTGTAGCCGACCTTGGCTGCGCCGATCGGGCCCTTGAACGGGGTGCCGGCCAGCGCCAGCGCCGCCGAGGCACCGATCATCGCCGGGACGTCGCCGTCGATTTCCGGGTTCAGCGACATGACGGTGGCGATGATCTGGACTTCGTTCTTGTAGTCCTCCGGGAACAGCGGGCGGATCGGACGGTCGATCAGGCGCGAAATCAGCGTTTCCTTCTCGGTCGGCCGGCCCTCGCGCTTGAAGAAGCCACCGGGGATGCGGCCGCCGGCGTAGAACTTCTCCTGGTAGTCAACGGTGAGCGGGAAGAAGTCCTGGCCTTCGCGCGCGGTCTTGGCGGCGACGGCGCTGACCAGCAGCACGGTGTCGTCCATCTTCACGATGACCGCACCGCTGGCCTGGCGGGCGACTTCGCCCGTCTCCAGGGTCACGGTGTGCTTGCCGTACTGGAAGGTTTTGGTGATTTTTGCCACGTCGGTTCCTTGGGATTCTGCTTGCGATTGACCGGAGGCGGCCCTTGCCGCTGCCGGGTGGCCGGAGAACCCGGCCGCTGGCGATGGAAACTGCTTGGGGACTACGCGGCCACGGCGAACGCGGGGCCTGAAACGCAAACCGCGGCGCATCGCTGCGCCGCGGTGGGGTCTTGCATCAGCGACGCAGGCCGAGCTTCTCGATCAGGGCCTTGTAGCGCTCGTTGTCCTTGCGCTTGAGATAGTCGAGCAGGCTGCGGCGGCGGTTGACCAGCTGCAGCAGGCCACGACGGCTGTGGTGGTCCTTCTTGTGGGTCTTGAAGTGCTCGGTCAGCTGCTCGATGCGGCCGGTCAGCAGGGCGACCTGGACTTCCGGCGAACCGGTGTCGTTGGCGCCGCGCGCGTTGTCGGCAATGATCTTCTGGGTATCGATGGACATGATTTTTTTCTCTCGATGCGAGGTAGGCAGGAACGCGCTGCGCGCACCGCCCGACCCGCCGCTTGCGGAAGACCGCCCCACCCCACTCGAATGCGGGGAAAACGGGCGGCAGGGAGTTGCCTGAAAAAAGGCGCGCGAATTGTATCGCCCCGGGCCTTTGCGGACAAGGGCTTAGGAGTGCCCGCCGACGTGCCGGTCCCGGGATGCGGCGGCGGCTGTCGGGCGACGGCCCCGCGGTCGCCGTTCAGGGGGCCGAACGCAAATGCTCGACCCACGGTCGGCAGCTGCAAGTCCAGCGCCCGGCTGGGAGCCTCACTCGGCCCGGCCAGGATCCTGGCGGAACAGCCTCTGCGGGGACAGACGGCCGGTCGGATCGACCCGGGCCAGCCCCAGCGCCCGCCCGTCCACGCCGAACACCGCCGCCGGGTCCGCGGCCGGCCAATCGCCGCGCAGGCGCTGGCCCTGGCCGAAGCGCAGCGCCTCGGCCGGTGCCAGATCCACCCGCGGAAAGCCGGCCAGCCCCGCCTCCAGCGGCAACAGGCAGGCGTCCAGCGCCACCTCGCCCTCGGCACCGGCCAGCGCCTGCAACTGGTCCAGGGTCCACATCGATGGCCTGCGGAACGGATCCACCCACAGCCGGCGCAGGCGGGCGATATGTGCGCCGCAATCCAGGGCCTCGCCCAGGTCGCGGGCCAGGCTGCGAACGTAGGTGCCGCTGCCGCAGGTCACGTGCAGGCGCAGCCGGTCCGGACCGGCCTCCAGCAGTTCGATGGCATGGACCACGACTTCGCGCACCGGCGCCTCGATCGCCTCGCCACGGCGGGCCCGGGCGTACAGCGGTTCGCCGCCCTGCTTGAGCGCCGAATACACCGGCGCACGCTGCCGCAGGGTCCCGGTCAGCGCAGCCAGCGCCGCCTGCAGCCGCGCGTGTTCCAGGGCCGGCACCGGACGCCGCCGCAGGACCTGGCCGTCGGCGTCATCGGTATCGGTGGTCGCACCCAGCATGATCCCGGCCTCATAGGCCTTGTCCGAGCCCAGCAACAGCCCGGCCAGCTTGGTCGCCTCGCCGAAGCACAGCGGCAGCAGGCCGGTCGCCAGCGGATCGAGGCTGCCGGTGTGCCCGCCCTTCTCCGCGCGGAACAGGCGCCGCACCGCCTGCAAGGCGGCGTTGGAACTCATGCCCGCCGGCTTGTCCAGCAGCAGGATGCCGTCGAGCGGGCGGAAGCGTCGCGAGGAGGTCATGCGGTGATTGCTTGAGGCCGGTCCTGCCGGCGATGCCGCGGCGCGGCCGATACCCCCGGCTTGCCGGTGCCTGGGCACCGGGCGATCCGGCTCCTAGGAGTCGGAGTCGGCCGGCGGGTTGTCCTTGAGCAGCGCCTCGATGCGCTCGCCGCGGTCGACCGAGTCGTCGTAATGGAAATGCAGCTCGGGCACGTGGCGCAGCTTCATCCGCCGCGCCAGTTCCATCCGGATCTCCCTGGCCAGCTCCTTCAGCGCCTTGACCGCGTCGGTCGCGCGCTCCGGCAGCAGCGCGGTGACGAACACCTTGGCGTGGGCCAGGTCGCGGGTGACCTCCACGTCGGACACGCTCACCGACGGCAGGCCGTGCTCGCGCACGGCCTCGTGGACCAGGATGCCCAGTTCCCGGCGCAATTGCGCCGAGACCCGGTCGGTGCGGTGGAAGGACTTGGTCGGCATGGCTGCTTACAGGGTCCGCTGGACTTCGATGCGCTCGAAGCACTCGATCTGGTCACCCGGCTTGACGTCGTTGTACTCCTTCACGCCGATGCCGCATTCGGTGCCGTTGCGCACCTCCTCCACGTTGTCCTTGAAGCGGCGCAGGGATTCCAGCTCGCCCTCGAACACCACGGTGTTGTCGCGCAGCACGCGGATCGGCTTGTTGCGCTTGACCACGCCCTCGATGACCATGCAGCCGGCCACCGCGCCGAACTTGGAGCTGCGGAACACGTCGCGGACTTCCGCAATACCGATGATCTCCTCGCGGATCTCCACGCCCAGCAGACCCGAGGCAACCTGCTTCACCTGGTCGATCACGTCGTAGATGATCGAGAAGTAGCGCAGGTCCACGCCGTTGGACTCGATGATCCGGCGTGCCGAAGCATCGGCGCGGACGTTGAAGCCGATCACGGTGGCCTTGGTGGTGGCTGCGATGTTCGCATCGGACTCGGTGATGCCGCCCACGCCCGAGGAGATCACGTTGATCCGGATCTGGTCGTTGGAAAGCGCGGTCAGCGACTGCTTCAGCGCCTCCACCGAGCCCTGCACGTCGGCCTTGACCAGCAGGTTGAGGACCTGCTGGCCCTCGCCCTTGCCCATCTGCGCCATGATGTCTTCCATGCGGTTGCCCGCGGCCTGGACCAGGCGCGACTCGCGGCGCTTGGCGTCGCGCTGCTGGGCCACGTCCTTGGCCAGGCGCTCGTCCTTGACCACCACGAAGTCGTCGCCGGCGTCGGGCACGCCCGACAGGCCCAGCACCTGCACCGGGATCGACGGGCCGGCCGCGTCGGGCTGGCTGCCGGTCTCGTCGAACAGCGCGCGCACGCGGCCGTACTGCACGCCGCAGACCAGATAGTCGCCCTTCTTCAGCTGGCCCTGCTGGACCAGCACCGTGGCGACCGGGCCGCGGCCCTTGTCCAGCGCCGACTCGATGACCACGCCGCTGGCGTTGCCATCCGGCACCGCCTTGAGTTCGAGCACTTCGGCCTGTAGCGAGATCGCGTCGAGCAGGTCGTCCACGCCCATGCCGGTCTTGGCCGACAGCTCCACCATCTGGGTGTCGCCGCCGAAGTCCTCGGCCACGACCTGCTCGGCGAGCAGTTCGTTCTTGACCCGCAGCGGATCGGCGTCGGACTTGTCGATCTTGTTGATCGCCACGATCAGCGGCACGCCGGCCGCCTTGGCGTGCTGGATCGCCTCCTTCGTCTGCGGCATGACGCCGTCGTCGGCGGCCACCACCAGCACCACGATGTCGGTCAGCCTGGCGCCGCGCGCACGCATCGAGGTGAAGGCCGCATGGCCGGGGGTATCCAGGAAGCTGATGACACCCTTGGACGTCTCGACGTGGTAGGCGCCGATGTGCTGGGTGATGCCGCCGGCCTCGCCATGGGCGACCTTGGTGCGGCGGATGTAGTCCAGCAGCGAGGTCTTGCCGTGGTCGACATGGCCCATGATGGTGACCACCGGCGGGCGCGGCGCGAGGTCGCCCTGGGCCTGCTCGACGTGGGCCAGCAATTCGCTCTCGGCGTCGTCGTTGCCGGCGCGCACCACCTTGTGCCCGAGTTCCTCGGCGACCAGCGCGGCGGTGTCGTGGTCGATGGTCTGGGTGATGGTGGCCATCACGCCCATCTTGAACAGCGCCTTGACCACGTCGCCGCCCTTGAGCGCGAGCTTCTGCGCCAGGTCGGCCACGGTGGTCGAATCGCCGATCGCCACCTCGCGCACTACCGGTGCGGTCGGGCGCTCGAAGCCGCCGGCGCCGGCATTGCCGCCGCCACCGCGCATCTCGCTGCGGCGCTGCGGCTTGGCCTTGCCGGTGGTACGGGCACTGGTACGGCGCGCACGGTCGGCCGCCGACAGGTGCAACTGGCCGGCGAAGCGGCTGGCGGCCGAGTCGTCGTCCTCGATCCCGGCGACCATCACGTGCGAACCGCGGGTCTTGTGCTTGTGGCCGCGGCCATCGTCGGCGCCACGGTCGGGCGCCGGGCGGTGCGCGGGGGTGCCGCGCGCCGGCCGCGCTGCCTCGGTGGCATCGCCCCGGGCGGTGGAGTCCTTCTGCCGTTCCTCGTCAGCCTTGCGCGCCTCTTCCTCGGCCTGGCGCTGCACCTCTTCCTCGCGGCGCTTGCGCTCGTTCTCCTCGGCGCGGACGCGATCCTCCTCGGCCAGGCGCTGCTGCTCGGCCAGGTTGCGCTGGCGCGACTCCTCCAGCTTGCGCAGGACCTCGGCGTGCTCGGCGTCCACCGGAACCACGGGGGCGGCGGCATTGTCGGAAGCGGGCTCGGCCGTCTTGTAGGTGCGCTTCTGCCGCACCTCGACGTTGACCGTGGTCTTGCTGCGGCCGCCGCCGACGGTCAGCTCCTGGACCTTGCGCCGGGCCAGAGTGATCTTTTTCGGCGCGGCGATCTCTTCGACCTGGGCCTCGCCCTTGCCGTGCGCACGCTTGAGGAAGCCGAGCAGCTTGAGCTTCTCGGCGCTGGTCACGACCTGGTCGGGGTCGCTGAACTGCATGCCGGCCTCGGCAAGCTGTTCGAGCAGCTTCTCGACCGGGGTGTTGACCAGCTCGGCCAGCTTGCGGATGGTGGTTTGCTGCGACATTCGGATCCTATGCTCCTGGTGGCGCCCCCTCGCCAGGTGCAAGGGAAGCGCGGATTCTAAGCCCTGGACAGTGCAGGGCGGTATTCATCGCCGGCTCATGCGCCGCGCTCCAAGCGGGCCCCCGCGGCGCTCACGCGCCACGCTCCAGACGGGCAATCTCCTCGGCGCGCGCGGCCAAGATCAGCGCCGCGGCGCGGGCCTCGTCCAGGTCCTCGATCCCGAACTCGACCACCTCGTCGGCGCCCAGGTCGGACAGGTCCTCGGCGGTAAGCACGCCATGGCTGGCCAGGGCGAACGCGGTCTCCTCGTCCATGCCCTCCAGGGCCAGCAGGTCCTCGGCCGGCTGGTGCTCGTCCAGCTCCTCCTCCACCGCCAGCGCGTCGTTGAGCAGGGCGTCGCGGGCGCGGGAGCGCAGTTCCTCCACGATGTCCTCGTCGAAGCCCTCCACCGCCAGCAGCTCGCCGACCGGGACGTAGGCGATTTCCTCGACCGTGCTGAAGCCCTCGGCCACCAGGATCCCGGCGATCTCCTCGTCCACCTCCAGCTTGTCCATGAACAACTGGCGGGCCACGGCCTGCTCGGCCTCGGACTTGGCCGCGACCTGGTCCTGGGTCATCACGTTGAGCTGCCAACCGGTCAGGCGGCTGGCCAGGCGCACGTTCTGGCCGCCCTTGCCGATGGCCTGGGCCAGCCGGTCCTCGGCCACGGCCAGGTCCATCGAATGCTTCTCTTCATCGACGATGATCGACTGCACCTCGGCCGGCGCCATCGCGTTGATGACGAAGTTGGCCGGATTGTCGTTCCACAGCACGATGTCCACGCGCTCGCCGTTGAGCTCGTTGGACACCGCCTGCACGCGCGAACCGCGCATGCCGATGCAGGCGCCGATCGGATCGGTGCGGGTGTCGTGGGCGAGCACGGCGATCTTGGCGCGGTCGCCCGGATCGCGAGCGCAGGCCTTGATCTCGACCAGGCCCTGGCCAACCTCGGGCACCTCGAGCTTGAACAGCTCGATCATGAACTCCGGCGCGCCGCGGCTGATGAACAACTGCGGGCCGCGCGGCTCGCTGCGGACCTCGTACAGGTAGCCGCGCACGCGATCGCCGGTGCGCAGGACATCGCGCGGGATGCCCTTGTCCTTCGGAATGAAGGCCTCGGCGTTCCCGCCCAGGTCCACGTAGATGTTGCCGCGCTCGGCGCGCTTGACCACGCCGGTGACCAGCTCGCCCACGCGGTCCTTCCATGCGTCCACCACCTGCTGGCGCTCGGCTTCGCGCACGCGCTGGACGATGACCTGCTTGGCGGCCTGGGCCGCGATGCGGCCGAACTCGGGGTTCTCGATCTGCTCCTCGATCCAGTCGCCGACATCGACGCCGTCGGCCTCGTCGACCGCATCCATCAGCCGGATCTGGCGGTCGGGCGACTCCATCACGACGTCGTCGGCCACCACTTCCCAGCGGCGGAAGGTCTCGTAGCTGCCGTCCTTGCGGTCGATCGCCACCCGGGCGACCACGTCCTGGTCGACGTAGCGCTTCTTCGCCGCCGAGGCCAGCGCGGCCTCCAGCGCTTCGAAGATCACGTCGCGCGGCACGCCCTTTTCGTTGGCGACCGCGTCAACCACCAGCAGAAGTTCCTTGCTCATCTCGTCGTTACTCCGCGTGCGGCTCGCCGGCCGCCGGATTGTTGGAGGGATGCTTGCCCGCCTTCCCGTTGCCGGGCTTCGGCGCGGGCTTGCCCTTGTTGGCGGGCGAATACTTGTTGGGCGCCAGGCCCAGGGCGACCCAGTCGGGGACCAACCGGGCCTTGTCGATGTTGTCGGCGGCCACGACGAACTCGGCGCCGTCCAGCTCGAACGCCACGTTGCCGCCTTCCACGCGCAGGATCGTGCCCTGCAGGCGACGGCGGCCATCCTGCGGCAGCTTCAGCGCGACCTTGGCCTGTTCGCCGAGGAAACGGGCGAACTGCACCGGGGTGAACAGCGGCCGGTCCAGGCCCGGGGAGGACACCTCGAGGGTGTAGTTGCCGGAGATCGGGTCGGCGACGTCCAGTTGCGCGGAAACCTCGCGGCTGACCGCCTCGCAGTCGTCGATGGTGACGGTGCGCAGGTCCGCGCCGCCCTCGCCCGCCGGCACGTCGATGTACAGGCGCAGCGTGGCACCGCCGGGGGCCGGCAGGTACTCGATGCCCAGCAACTCCAGGCCCAGCGACGCGATGGTCGGGCCCAGCAGCTCGGCAATTTCGCTGTGCTTGTCGCTCATTGCAGCGGTGTTCTCGAAGCGCGAAAAGGAGAAACGGTGAAAAACCCGGACCCCGGAAACGACAAAGGGCCCATCCGGGCCCCGTGTCCGACAGGAGGCCCACCCGGGCTTCCCATCCGATGATGCTGGAATCGGCGCAACGGCTGGAACAGGTGCCGTTGCAAGCCCAGGCTTTGCGATCCGCGCCCGCCCGGCAAACCGGGAAGACCGAACCGCGAAACGTGGTAGCGGGGGCAGGATTTGAACCTGCGACCTTCGGGTTATGAGCCCGACGAGCTGCCAGACTGCTCCACCCCGCAGCAGAAGCGGAATTATGGCGGCCGGCCCGGTCCTTTGCAAGCCCGCCCTGTCCCGGAGCCTGAACCGCAGGGCCGGACGGGATACATGGCTACGTGGCTGCGGCCGGGGCCACCATGTGTCGGTGGCCTCTATGTGTAGCGAAAGCGCTTGTTGGGATAGGGAGTCGGGTGCGACCTGGTGCGATGCCTGCCGCCACTCATGTCCCCCGACCCTGACCTGCGGCCAGGACCTCTTCCTTGACTTCCCGTCAGCAGGCACCTCACCAGGTCGCCCGGACTGAGCCGGCCTTTCCCCTAGAAGCGGGATTCCCGAAGCTCGCAGAGGACGTCGATGCAAGGGGGGCCGTTCGAGTGGCACAGGGATGTGCCGCGCCCGCGTGTTGGAGCAGGTCGCGGAACCACGCGGCGAACGCGAGCCCCTTGCAGCGGCGGCCCCTTGCCGAAGCACGGCTGTGCGCGGCCCACTTCCAATGACAGTTCCCGACCAGGGACGAAAACCCAGCGCCTTCCAGGCAGGCCGGCGCGGCGGATCACATGAACGCGCGCTGGCACCACGCCAGGAGCGGATTCAGGCCCAGCGGCAGCACCAGCAGCGCCAGCGAGTTCACGCCCAGGACGATGCCGAGCACCCGGTCGTTGTGCGCCGGGATCGGCGCACCCACCGGCTCGTCGAAGTACATGACCTTGACCACCCGCAGATAGTAGAAGCAGCCCACCACCGCGCTGGCCACGCCCAGCAGCGCCAGCCACAGCATGCCGCCCTGCACCGCCGCGCCCAGCACCAACAGCTTGGCCCAGAAGCCAAGGAACGGCGGGATGCCGGCCAGCGAGACCATCGTGAACAGCACCATCCCCGCCAGCTTCGGATTGCGTGCGTTCAGGCCCTTGAAGTCGTCGATGTTCTCCGCCTCGAAGCCCTGCCGCGACAGCGCGATGATCGCGCCGAAGGCCGCGGTGGACATCAGCGCGTAGACGATCACGTAGAACAGCGCCGCTGCGTAACCGCGCTCGTCGCCGCTGGCCAGGCCCATCAGCAGGAAGCCGATGTGCGACACCGTCGAATACGCCAGCATGCGCTTGAGGTTGGTCTGGGCGATTGCCATCAGGTTGCCGACCACCAGCGACACCGCCGCCAGCCCGGCCAGCAGCCATCGCCACTCGTCCGACAGCGGGCCCACGCCCATCTCCAGCAGGCGCCAGGCCATGCCGAACGCGGCCAGCTTGGGCGCGGAACTGATGAACAGCGCGATCGGCGCGGTAGCGCCCTGATACACGTCCGGCAACCACATGTGGAACGGCGCGGCACCGAGCTTGAAGGCCACACCGGCGATCATGAACACCGTGCCGGTCAGCAGCAGGGTGCGCTCGCCCGAGCCGTCGATGGCCGCGTTGATCGCGTCCAGGTGCAGGCTGCCGGTGGCGCCGTAGATCAGCGACATGCCGTACAGCAGCAGGCCCGAGGCCAGCGAGCCGAGCACGATGTACTTCATCGCCGCCTCGGTGGCCTTGCCGTTGTCGCGGTCGGCTGCGACCAGCGCGTAGGAGCACAGCGCCAGCAGTTCCAGGCCCAGATACACCATCAGCAGGCTGCCAGCCGAGACCAGCATCATCATGCCGGCGGTGGCGAACAGGATCAGCACCGGGATTTCGCCCTTGTACAGCCTGCGCTCGCGCAGATAGCTCCAGCCGTAGACCAAGGTCAGCGTACTCATCAGCACAATGGCGATCTTCATCACATCGGCGGCGGCATCGCGCACGAACATGCCGCTGAGGACGACCCCCTGCCCGCCCACGCCGGTGGCCAGCATCGCCAGCACCACGACCAGCGCCAGCACCGACAGGAAGTGGGTCCAGACCTTGTGCCGCTCGCCGATGAACAGGTCGACGATCAGCAAGGCGAAGGCGCTGCCGATCAGCACCAGCTCCGGCAGCAACGGCAGCAGCTCGGCGGCGGTCGGCATCGCAAGGGATGTGGTCGTCATCGGTGGGTCCTTACAGCTTGCTGGTGGCGATCTGGACCGCCAGTTGCGCGATGGACGGTTCCATCAGGTCGGTCAGCGGCTTGGGCCATACGCCCAGCAGCAGCACGCCGGCCGCGAACACGCCCAGCACCAGGGTCTCGCGGGCGCCGATGTCTTTCATCTCCGCGACATGGGCGTTGCCGACCTCGCCGAAGAACACGCGCTTGTACAGCCACAGGGTGTAGGCGGCGGTGATCACCAGGGTGGTCGCGGCGAGGAACGCGATCATCGGGTGCTTCTGGAAGCTCGCCAGGATCACCATGAACTCGCCGACGAAGCCGCTGGTGCCCGGCAGGCCGGCATTGGCCATGAAGAACAGCATCGCGAAGGCGGCGAACCAGGGCATCACGTTGGCCACGCCGCCGTAGTCGGCGATCCGGCGGGTATGCATGCGGTCGTAGAGCACGCCTATGCAGGTGAACATCGCGCCGGAGACGAAGCCGTGCGACACCATCTGCACCATCGCGCCCTGCAGGCCCAGGCGCGCGGCATCGACCGAGCCGTAGTCGCGGACCAGGGTGAACACGATGAAGGTACCCAGGGTGACGAAACCCATGTGCGCGACCGAGGAGTACGCCACCAACTTCTTCATGTCGTCCTGGACCAGCGCCACCAGGCCGACGTAGACCACCGCCACCAGCGACAGCGCGATCACCAGCCAGGCCCACTCGTGGCCGGCGTCCGGGGTGATCGGCAGGTTGAAACGCAGGAAGCCGTAGCCGCCGATCTTCAGCGCGATCGCGGCCAGGATCACCGAGCCGGCGGTCGGCGCCTCCACGTGTGCATCCGGCAGCCAGGTATGGACCGGGAACATCGGCACCTTGACCGCGAAGGCGATCATGAAGGCAAAGAAGATCCAGGTCTGCTCCTTCGCCGTGAGCGGCAGCGCGTACAGGTCGGCGAGCTGGAAGCTGCCGCCCTTGATGTACAGGTAGATCAGCGCCACCAGCATCAACACCGAGCCGAGGAAGGTGTAGAGGAAGAACTTCATCGCCGCATAGATGCGCCGCGGCCCGCCCCACACGCCGATGATCAGGAACATCGGCACCAGCATCGCCTCGAAGAACACGTAGAACAGGATCGCGTCGGTGGCGGCGAAGATGCCGACGGTCACGCCCTGCAGGATCAGGAACGAGGCGACATACTGGTGCACGCGCTTGTTGACCACGCCCCAGGCGCCGATCAGGGCCAGCACGCCGATCAGGGTGGTGAGCAGGATCAGGGCGATCGCGATGCCGTCCACGCCCAGGTTGTAGTGGATGCCCCAAGCCGGGATCCAGGCGTGCTGTTCGACGAACTGCATTCCGGGATTGGAGTAATCGAACCCGGTCAGCAGGCGCAGGCTCCACAACAAGGTGGCCACCGCCACCGCCAGGGAGGCCCAGCGTGCCGCCTCGGCCCGGGCGCTGCCCAGGGCGAGGATCAGCAGGCCGCCGATCACCGGCAGCCAGATCAGGACACTCAACAGATGCGCGTTCGCCACGTGTCGTTCTTCCGTCGGGTCAGCGCCAGAACCGCATGAGCACGGCCAGCAGTGCAATCAGGCCGATGATCATGGCGAAGGCGTAGTGGTAGAGGTAGCCGGATTGGGTACGGCGCAGCAGGGTGGCGGCCAGGTCGACCACGCGGGCACTGCCGTTGACGATCACGCCGTCGATCAGGGTGCTGTCGATCCAGCGCGAGACCCGGCCCAGTGCCACGCCGCCGGCGGCGAAGCCGTCGATCCATAGCTTGTCGAAGCCGTACTTCTCCTCGAGCACCCGCACCAGCGGTGCGAAGGCGCTGCGGGCACGGCCGGCCAGGTCCGGCTTCCACAGGTACAGCAGTGCGGCGAGCAGGAAACCGGCGACGGTCAGCGCGAACGGCCAGGCCAGGATGCCGTGCAGGGCGAACGCGACCGGGCCGTGGAATTCCTCTCCGACCGCGGCGACGGTATCCCGTGCCGGATCGAGGAAGTCGATCGCGCCGGTGAAGAAGTGCACCGCCTGCCCCGGCACCAGGGCCTCGGCATGGTGGCCGCGCCAGTCGGTGCCGAACAGCATCGGGCCGACGGTGAAGAAACCCACCACGACCGACGGGATCGCCAACAGGATCAGCGGCACGGTCACCACCCACGGCGACTCGTGCGGCTCGTGCGCGTCATGGCCGTGGTCATGGCCGTGATCGTCGTGTCCGCCAGGGGAGGCATCGCCATGCGCGTGGTCGTCGTGCGCATGCGCCGCATCGGCATGGCCATGGTCGGCATGGGCGTCGCGGAAGCGCTCCTTGCCGTGGAAAGTCATGAACAGCAGGCGGAAGCTGTAGAAACTGGTCACGATCACCCCGCCCAGCACCGCCCAGTAGCCGTAGGTGGCTACCCAACTGTGCGCATGGTGGGCGTTGTGCGCGGCCGCCTCGATGATCGTGTCCTTCGAGTAGAACCCCGAGAAGAACGGCGTGCCGACCAGGGCCAGGGTACCGATCACGCTGGTCCAGTAGGTGATCGGCATGTACTTGCGCAGGCCGCCCATGCGGCGCATGTCCTGCTCGTGGTGCATGCCGATGATCACCGAGCCGGCAGCCAGGAACAGCAGCGCCTTGAAGAACGCGTGGGTCATCAGGTGGAACACCGCCGCCGAATAGGCCGACACGCCCAGGGCCACGGTCATGTAGCCCAGCTGCGACAGGGTCGAATACGCGACCACGCGCTTGATGTCGTTCTGGACGATGCCGATCAGGCCGGTGAAGAACGCGGTGGTGGCGCCGACGAACAGGACGAAATTCAACGCCGTCTGCGACAGCTCGAACAGCGGCGACATGCGCGCGACCATGAAGATGCCGGCAGTCACCATCGTCGCGGCGTGGATCAGCGCCGAGATCGGGGTCGGACCTTCCATCGAATCCGGCAGCCACACGTGCAGCGGCACCTGGGCCGACTTGCCCATCGCGCCGATGAACAGGCACACGCAGATGATGGTGGCGATCTCCCAGCTGTGGCCGGCGAAGATCTGCACCGCCTGGCCCTGCAGCAGCGGCGCGTTGGCGAACACGGTGGCGTAGTCCAGGGTGCCGAACCACAGCAGCACCCCGGCGATGCCGAGCAGGAAGCCGAAGTCGCCCACCCGGTTGACCAGGAACGCCTTCATGTTGGCGAACACCGCGCTGGGCCGCTTGAACCAGAAGCCGATCAGCAGGTAGGAGACCAGGCCCACCGCTTCCCAGCCGAAGAACAGCTGCAGGAAGTTGTTGCTCATCACCAGCATCAGCATGCTGAAGGTGAACAGCGAGATGTAGCTGAAGAAGCGCTGGTACCCCGGGTCGTCGGCCATGTAGCCGATGGTGTAGACGTGGACCAGCAGCGAGACGAAGGTCACCACTACCATCATCATCGCGGTCAGGCGGTCGACCATGAAGCCGACGTGGGCAGCATACTC
The DNA here is from genome assembly GCA_017302035.1 of Lysobacterales bacterium. Taxonomy (GTDB): domain Bacteria; phylum Pseudomonadota; class Gammaproteobacteria; order Xanthomonadales; family Xanthomonadaceae; genus Pseudoxanthomonas. Next base: position 16,842 of record JAFLEA010000009.1, on the reverse strand, counting down.
GCCCACCTGGAAGAAGGTGTAGATATTCTGGTTGAACGGCGATGCGCCGCCCGCCACCAGCTGCCACAGCACGTGCGCCGACAGCGCGCAGCTCACTGCCACGCCGAGGATGGTGGCGTACTGCGCACCCCTGCGGCCGATCTGGCGCCCGAGCAGACCGGCCACAACACTGCCCAGCAAAGGTGCCAGCACGATCAGCAGCAGTTGGGTTTTGGAGATGATCATGGTTGCGGTCTAGTCCAGTAAGGGCTGCGTGGGCCGGAGGCCCGCGCGGGCTCAGCCTTTCAGCGTATCCACTTCGGCGACGTTGATCGTGCCCCGCGTGCGGAACAACGCGACCAGGATCGCCAGGCCGATGGCCGCCTCGGCGGCAGCCACCGTGAGGATGAAGAACACGAAGATCTGGCCTGCCGCGTCGCCCAGTTCGCGCGAGAACGCCACGAAGTTGATGTTGACCGAAAGCAGCATCAGTTCGATCGACATCAGCAGGACGATGACGTTCTTGCGGTTGAGGAAGATGCCGGCCAGGCTGATGCAGAACAGCACCGCGCCCAGGGAGAGCAAGTGGCCGAGAGTGATCATGCCTGGCCCTCCCCTTCCGCCGCAGCCGGCGCCGGCTTCTCCACCGGCATCTTCACCATGCGCAGGCGGTCTCCGGCCTTGACCCGCGACTGCTCGGCCGGATTCTGGGTCTTGATCCCGGTGCGCCGGCGCAGGGTCAGGGTGACCGCTGCGACCACCGCCACGGTCAGGATCACCGCGGCGAACTCGAACGGCAGGATGAAGCCGGTGAACAGGTGCTCGGCCAGCCACCGGGTGTTGGACGCGTCGGCGGCGACCGAGGCGGCATTGTCCGGGAACGGCGCGGCGCTGCGCGCCTTGACCCCGATCAGCATCAGCATCTGCACCAGCATGGCCACGGCCACCGCCAACCCGACCGGCAGGAACCGGACCCAGCCCTCGCGCAGCGCGGCCACGTCGACGTCCAGCATCATCACCACGAACAGGAACAGCACCATGACCGCGCCGACGTAGACCAGGATCAGGGCCACGCCCAGGAACTCGGCACCGACCAGCAGCCAGATGCAGGCCACCGAGAAGAAGGTCAGGATCAGGCACAGCACCGCGTGCACCGGGTTGCGCACGCTGATCACCGCGCCGGCGGCAACCACCGCGGTGATCGCGAATGCCCAGAAGGAGATGTTTATCCAGTCCATCATGGCCTCAGCGGTAGGCGGCATCGGCCGCGCGGCGTTCGGCGATCTCCGCCTCCAGGCGGTCGCCGATCGCCAGCAGTTGCGGTTTGGTGACGATGTTCTGGCCGCGCTTGTCGAAGTGGTACTCCAGCACGTGCGTCTCCACGATCGAATCCACCGGGCAGCTTTCCTCGCAGAATCCGCAGTAGATGCACTTGAACAGGTCGATGTCGTAACGGGTGGTGCGGCGGGTGCCGTCCTCGCGCCGGGTCGAGTCGATGGTGATGGCCAGCGCCGGGCACACCGCCTCGCACAGCTTGCAGGCGATGCAGCGCTCCTCGCCGTTGGGGTAACGGCGCAGCGCATGCAGGCCACGGAAGCGCGGCGACTGCGGGAACTTCTCCATCGGGTACATCAGCGTGTACTTGGGACGGAACAGGTACTTGAGGGTCAGCCCCAGGCCGCTGAGCAACTCCAGCAGCATCAGGCTCTTGAAGTAATGGACGACTTTGTTCATCGGTCAGGCGCCCTTCTCGAACACGCCGTAGAACGCCATCAGCGCGGTGACCGCGATCCAGGCGATGGTGATCGGGATGAAGACCTTCCAGCCCAGGCGCATGATCTGGTCGTAGCGGTAGCGCGGGAAGCTGGCGCGGAACCAGATGTAGGCGCTGGCGAAGAACCCGACCTTGAGCAGGGTCCACGGCCAGCCGCCCTTCCAGATCCAGTCGACCCACGGCGACACGTCGGCGCTCACCCAACCCTGGATCGGGCTCAACCAGCCGCCCAGGAAGAAGATCGTGATCAGGAAGCTGACCAGGATCATGTTGGCGTACTCGGCCAGGAAGAACAGCGCGAACGCCGCGCCGGAGTACTCGACCATGTGCCCGGCCACGATCTCCGACTCGCCCTCGACCACGTCGAACGGCGCGCGGTTGGTCTCGGCCACGCCGGACACCCAGTACACGACGAACAGCGGCAGCAGCGGTAGCCAGAACCACTCGAACAGGCCGGCGTTGCCCTGCTGGGCGAGCACGATGTCGGTCAGGTTGAGGCTGCCGGCGGCGATCATCACGCCGACCAGGGCGAAGCCCATCGCGATCTCGTAGCTGACCACCTGCGCGGCCGAACGCATCGCGCCCAGGAACGCGTACTTCGAGTTGGAGGCCCAGCCGGCGATGATCACCCCGTACACGCCCAGCGAGGTCATCGCCAGCAGGTACAGCAGGCCGGCATTGGCATTCGACAGCACCAGCTGGTAGTCGAACGGCACCACCGCCCAGGCGGCGAAGGCCGGCGCCAGCACGATCAGCGGCGCCAGGATGTACATGGTCTTGTGCGCGTTCGCGGGCCGGATGACTTCCTTGAACAACAGCTTGAACACGTCGGCGAAGGCCTGGAAGATGCCCATGCCCACGTACATCGGCCCGTGGCGCACGTGCATCCAGCCGATCAGCTTGCGCTCCCAGACCACGTAGAAGGCCACGGCCAGGATCACCGGAACCGCGATGGCCAGGATCTTCAGCACGATCCACAGCGCCACGCCCACGTCGCCCAGGCCGAACAGCCATTCGCGCATCGGGCCAACCGCGTTGATCAGCAGTTCGTTCATGCCTTCACCACCTCGACCCGGCCCGCGCCCAGCGGCGCGGTGGCGCCGTGGCCGCCTTCGATCCATGCCACGCCCGCGGCGATGCGGTCGTCCACCGTCACCGGCAGCGTCGCCGTGCCGCTGGGGCCCCTCAACCTGGCCATCGCACCGTCGGCCAGGCCGGCGGCGGCGGCATCGGCCGGGTTCAGGGCGACGTGCGGCTCGACGTTCAACGGATGCGCCTGCAGCGCGGCGGCGCGGCGCACCACCGCATCGGTGCGGTAGATCGCCGGAACCAGCGCGAGCTCCAGGCCCGCATTGCCGGCATCGCCGCCACGACCGGCTTTCAGCCCGGGCATGCGTCCGCCCTGCAGCAGCGCGCGCGCGCCGGCCAGGTCGGTGAACTCGAAGCCTGGCAGGCCCAGCTCTCCGCCCAGCGCGCGCAGTACGCGCCACCCCTCGCGGGCCAGGCCCGGCAGCTTGCCGCCGGCATGGGCGACCTGCTCGACGCCGTCCAGGTTGGTCAGGGTCGCCTCGATCTCGGGCAACGCGCCGATCGGCAGGATCACGTCGGCCACCGCGCGGGTCGATTCGCAGGCGTAGTGGCTGAAGGCCACTACCTGGGCCGCGTTCAACGCCTTCAGCGCGGCGGCGGTGTCGGCGAAATCCAGGCCCGGCTCGATCCCATAGAGCACATAGGCGCCGCGCGGCTCGGCGAACATCGCCGCCGCGTCGCGCGCGGCCGGCAGCACGCCGGCACGGGCCAGGCCCACCGCATTGGCACCCTGCGGGATCCGGCACAGCGAGGCGCCGGTGGCGGCGGCGAACTCGCGCGCTGCGGCGCGGATCGCGGCGGCCTGCGGATGGTTCTCGGCGATCGCGCCGACGATCACCGCGGCGCGGGTCGCGCCCTTGGCCGCCTCGCGCAGTGCGGCGTCACCCAGCGCGGCGGCAATCTGCGACGGCGGCACGATGGTCTTACCGGCCAGGGCGAAGGTGAAGTCGAAATCCACCGGATTGACCGCGTGGATCCGCGCATTGCGCTTGACCTGGGCCTGGCGCAGCCGCGCGTGCAGCAGCGGCAGTTCGTGACGGACATTGGTGCCGACCAGCACGACCACGTCGGCCTGCCCGACCTCCTCCAGCGGCAGCGCGAACGGCTCGGCCACGGCCGCGTCGGAGAAGTCGCGGTTGCCGATGCGATGGTCGAGGTTGGCCGTGCCCAGGCCGCCGGCCAGTTCGGCCAGCAATCCGCCCTCCTCGTTCGAGGTGGCCGGATGCGCCAGCACGCCCAGCGCGTCGCCGTGGTGGGCACGCAGGATCTGCGCAGCGGCGGCCAGGCCCTCGGCCCAGCTGACCTCGCGCCACTGCCCGTCCACCTTGCGCAGCGGCACCGTGGCACGGTCGGCGGCGTACAGGCCCTGGTGCGAATAGCGGTCGCGATCGGACAGCCAGCACTCGTTGACCGCCTCGTTGTCGCGCGGCACGGTGCGCAGCACTTCGCCGCGGCGCACGTGCAGGTACAGGTTGGAACCCATCGGGTCGTGGTAGCCCAGCGACTCCCTGGCGACCAGCTCCCACGGCCGGGCGCGGAACTGGAACACCTTGTTGGTCAGGGCGCCCACCGGGCACACATCGATGACGTTGCCGGACAGTTCGGTCGCCAGCGGCTTGCCGTCGAAGGTACCGATCTGCAGGTTTTCGCCGCGGTACATGCCGCCCAGTTCGTAGGTGCCCGCGATCTCGCCGGTGAAGCGGACGCAACGGGTGCACTGGATGCAGCGGGTCATCTCGGTGGCGACCAGCGGGCCGATGTCCTCGTCGGCGACCACGCGCTTGCGCTCGGAGAAGCGGCTGACCGAGCGGCCGTAGCCCAGCGACAGGTCCTGCAGCTCGCACTCGCCGCCCTGGTCGCAAACCGGGCAGTCGAGCGGATGGTTGATCAGCAGGAATTCCATCACGTTGCGCTGGGCCTGCAGTGCCTTTTCGTTGCGGGTGAAGACCTTGAGCCCGTCCATCACCGGGGTAGCGCAGGCCGGCGATGGCTTCGGCGCCGAGCGCCCGCCCACCTCGGTATCGACCAGGCACATGCGGCAGTTGGCCGCCACCGCGAGCTTGTCGTGGTAGCAGAAGCGCGGGATCGGGATCCCGGCCTTGTCGGCGGCCTGGATGATCATCGAGCCCTTGGGCGCGGCCAGTTCCACCCCGTCGATGAAGACGGTGACGTGGTCCGGCGGCAGGTTCGGATTGACCGGCTGGGCGCTCACGCGGCCACCTCCAGACTGGAACGCACCACCGTGCCGTCGCGCTCGTCGTCGACCAGGAAGCGTCGGTTGACGATCGCGTACTCGAATTCGTGGCGGAAATGGCGCAGGAAGCCCTGCACCGGCCAGGCGGCGGCCTCGCCGAAGGCGCAGATGGTGTGGCCCTCGATCTGGCCGGCGGACGCGCGCAGCATGTGCAGGTCGTCCATCGTGGCCTCGAACCTGCAGATCCGGTCGAGCAGGCGATGCATCCAGCCGGTGCCTTCGCGGCACGGCGTGCACTGGCCGCAGCTCTCCTTCCAGTAGAAGCGCGAGATGCGGCGGCAGGCGCGGACCATGCAGGTGGTGTGGTCCATGACCACCACCGCGCCCGAGCCCAGGCCGGAACCGGCCTTCTGGATCGCGTCGTAGTCCATGGTCAGGCCCATCATGACCTCGCCCGGCAGCACCGGCATCGAAGAGCCGCCCGGAATCACTGCCTTGAGCCGGTTGCCGTCGCGCATGCCGCCGCACAGTTCCAGCAGTTCGGCGAACGGCGTGCCCAGGCGGATCTCGTGGTTGCCCGGGCGGGCGACGTGGCCGGAGACCGAGAAGATCTTGCAGCCGCCGTTGTTGGGCTTGCCCAGGTTCATGAACCACTCCGGACCGTTGCGCACGATCGCCGGCACCGAGGCATAGGTCTCGGTGTTGTTGATCGTGGTCGGCTTGCCATACAGGCCGAAGTTGGCCGGGAACGGCGGCTTGTAGCGCGGCTGGCCCTTCTTGCCTTCCAGCGACTCCATCAGCGCGGTTTCCTCGCCGCAGATGTAGGCGCCCGCGCCCAGCGCGTTGTGGATGTCGATGTCCACGCCCGAGCCGAGCACGTTCTTGCCCAGCCAGCCGTGGGCGTAGGCCTCGGCGGTGGCTTCCTCCAGGTGCTCGAACGGCTCGTGGTGGAACTCGCCACGCAGGTAGTTGTAGCCGACCGTGCTGCCGGTGGCGTAGCAGGCGATGGCCATGCCCTCGATCACCGCGTGCGGGTTGTAGCGCAGGATGTCGCGGTCCTTGGCGGTGCCAGGCTCGGATTCGTCCGAGTTGCAGAGGATGTACTTCTGCATGTCGCCCTTGGGCATGAAGCTCCACTTCAGGCCGGTCGGGAAGCCCGCGCCGCCGCGCCCGCGCAGGCCCGAGGCCTTGACCATCTCGACCACGTCGGCCGGCGGGATCTTCTCGCTCAGGATCCGGCGCAGCGCCTGGTAGCCACCGGTCTTGAGGTAGTTCTCGTACGACCACGGCTTGTCGAAGTGCAGCGTCGTGTAGACCGCCTGGTGCTCCTTCGGGGCCGGGCCGACCGGGCCGTAGCCGGGGGAAACCCTGGGGGTGTGGTGCGCCATCCTCGGCTCCCTCACTTCAGTCCGTCGAGCAGCTCGTCCACCTTCGCGGCGGTGAGCTTCTCGTGGTAATGGCCGTTGATGACGACGACCGGGGCGCCGCAGCAGGCAGCCACGCACTCCTCCTCGCGCTTGAGGTAGATGCGGCCGTCGGCGGTCGACTCGCCAAGCCTGCAGCCGAGCTTGCCCTCGGCGTGCGCGACCAGTTCCTCGGCGCCGTTGAGCCAGCAGCTGATGTTGGTGCAGAACGCCACGTTGTGGCGCCCGACCTTCCCGGTCTCGAACATCGAGTAGAAGGTGGCCACCTCGTAGGCCCACACCGGCGGCAGGTCCAGGTATTTGGCCACGCCGGCGATCAGCTCGTCGGTGAGCCAGCCGCCGTTCTGCTCCTGGGCTGCGTGCAGGCCCTGCAGCACCGCGGAGCGCTTGCGGTCGGGCGGGAACTTGGTCAGCCAGTGGTCGATATGGGCGCGGGTGGCGTCGCTGAGCACGAGCATCGGGTCGACGCTGCGCGCGTTCTCGAAGTTACCGGTGGCCTTCATCGATCCACCTCACCGAATACGAGGTCATAAGTACCGATCATTGCGACGACGTCGGCCAGCATGTGGCCGCGCACGATCTCGTCCATGGTGGACAGGTGGGCGAAGCCGGGCGCGCGCAGGTGCACGCGGAACGGCTTGTTGGCGCCGTCGGAGACCAGGTAGCAGCCGAACTCGCCCTTGGGCGCCTCGACCGCGGCGTAGGTCTCTCCGGCCGGCACGCAATAGCCCTCGGAGAACAGCTTGAAGTGGTGGATCAGGGCTTCCATGTCGTCCTTCATCTCCTCGCGCTTGGGAGGAGCGACCTTGAAGTTCCTGACGATGACCGGGCCCGGGTTGGCCTTAAGCCAGGCCACGCACTGGGCGACGATCCGGTTGGACTGGCGCAGCTCGGCCATCCGCACCAGGTAGCGGTCGTAGCAGTCGCCGTGGGTGCCGACCGGGATGTCGAAATCGACCGAATCGTATTTCGCGTACGGCTGCTTTTTGCGCAGGTCCCACTCGATGCCCGAACCGCGCAGCATCACCCCGGTCATGCCCAATGCCTTGGCCTGCTCCGGGCTGACCACGCCGATGCCGACGGTGCGCTGCTTCCAGATCCGGTTGTCGGTGAGCAGGGTCTCGTACTCGTCGATGCGCCTGGGGAACTCGCGGGTGAACTGCTCCAGGTAATCGAGCATCGAGCCCTCGCGCGCCTCGTTGAAGCGCTTGAGCTTGGCGCCCTTGTGCCAGGGCGACTCGCGGTACTTCGGCATGCGGTCCGGCAGGTCGCGATAGACGCCGCCGGGACGGTAGTAGGTCGCGTGCATGCGCGCGCCGCTGACCGCCTCGTACACGTCCATCAGTTCCTCGCGCTCGCGGAACGCGTACAGGAACACCGCCATCGCGCCCAGGTCCAGGGCGTTGGAGCCGAGCCACATCAGGTGGTTCAGGATCCGGGTAACCTCGTCGAACATCGTGCGGATGTACTGCCCGCGCTCCGGCACCTCGATCCCCATCAGGTTCTCGATCGCGCGCACGTAGGCGTGCTCGTTGCACATCATCGAGCAGTAGTCGAGCCGGTCCATGTAGCCGATCGACTGGTTGAACGGCTTGGACTCGGCCAGCTTCTCGGTGCCGCGGTGGAGCAGGCCCACGTGCGGGTCGGCGCGGACGATGGTCTCGCCGTCCATCTCCAGGATCAGGCGCAGCACGCCATGCGCGGCCGGGTGCTGCGGGCCGAAGTTCATGGTGTAGTTGCGGATTTCCTGCTGCGCCTCGGCCGGGCCGAGGGCCAGGCCTTCGCTCGCCGGCTGGATGGTGGTGTCGGGCAGCATCTGCGCGCTCACTGGGTGCCTCCGCGCTGCGCGGCTTCGCCGGCCGAGGTCTGGTAACGGGCGTCGTCGCGGATCACCCGCGGCACGCCCACCCGCGGCTCGACCGAGGTCACCGGCTCGTACACCACGCGCTTGCGTTCCTCGTCGTAGCGCACCTCGACGTTGCCGATCAGCGGGAAGTCCTTGCGGAACGGGTGGCCGACGAAGCCGTAGTCGGTGAGGATCCGGCGCAGGTCCGGATGGCCTTCGAAGACGATGCCGTACAGGTCGAACGCCTCGCGCTCGAACCAGTTGGCGCCCGGCCAGATCCCGGTGACCGACGGCACCACCGGCAGCGCGTCGTCCGCGGCGAAGCAGCGCACGCGCAGGCGCAGATTGTGGGCGTAGGAGAGCAGGTGCAGCACCGCGGCGAAGCGGCGCGGCGGCACGGCGACCGGGACGATGCGGCCGTCACGCTCCTGGCTGGGGCGCTCGCCCCAGCCGAAGCGACCGGCATTCTTGCCTTCCACGCCGCGGCTGAAGCCGCTGGAGGACACGCTTTCGGTGTCCCATTCGTCGCTGCCGTAGCCCATGTAGTCGATGCCGCTGACCGCGGTCAGCTGCTCGAAGCCGAACTCGTCGCGCAGGGCCTGGCAGGTCGCCAGCCAGTCCCGGCCGTCGGCCTCGAGGGTGGTTTCGCCATGGGGTTCGGCCACGGTCACGACCGCGGCCGGGAAACGGTCGCGCAGGCGTTGGGCGAATTGGGCAGCTGGCTCGGCCATGGGGCTTGGCGTGTCCGGATAGATGGGGTCAGCGATCGATGGTGTTCTTCCTGGCCACCGTCTGGGTGCGCCAGATCTTCTTCTGCAACTGCAGGATGCCGTAGACCAGCGCCTCGGCGGTCGGCGGACAGCCCGGCACGTACACGTCCACCGGGACGATGCGGTCGCAGCCGCGGACCACCGAGTACGAATAGTGGTAGTAGCCGCCGCCATTGGCGCAGCTGCCCATGGAGATCACCCATTTCGGATCCGGCATCTGGTCGTAGACCTTGCGCAGCGCGGGGGCCATCTTGTTGCACAGGGTGCCGGCCACGATCATCACGTCGGACTGGCGCGGCGAGGGCCGGAACACGACCCCGTAGCGGTCCAGGTCCAGGCGCGCGGCGCCGGCGTGCATCATCTCCACCGCGCAGCAGGCCAGGCCGAAGGTCATCGGCCACATCGAGCCGGTGCGCGCCCAGTTCAGCAGTGCATCGACGCTGGTGGTGACGTAGCCCTTCTCCAGCAGCGGGTTGTCGCCGTCGGGACGCAGGATGTCGTCCACCCGCCCTTCCGGGATCGGGTTGGTCATCAAGCGGTCGATGGTTTGGATCACTCCCATTCGAGCGCTCCCTTCTTCCAGACGTAGATGAAGCCGAGGAACAGCATGCCGACGAACAGGCCCATGGTGACCAGGGCGCGCGGCCCCAGTTCCTGGAACACCAGCGTCCACGGCACGATGAAGATGATTTCCAGGTCGAAGACGATGAACTGGATGGCGATCAGGTAGTAGCGCACGTCGAACTTCATGCGCGCGTCCTCGAACGCCTCGAAGCCGCACTCGTAGGGCGAGAGCTTCTCCAGGGTGGGACGGCGCGGCCCGAGCAGGTTGCCGATCACGATCAACGCGATGCCGATGCCGGTAGCGACGATCAGGAACAACAGGTTCGGCAGGTATTGGGCCAGCACGTCGTTCTCTCTTGCCTCTGCCCGGCGGGCCGGGCTTGGGTCGGATTCCGCGAAGGCCGCGGAGCGCCTGTTGCGTCCTCGCCGCCATACCGCGCGACGGCGGCCGGCGGTGCTGCGGACGTGGCGCAAGTGCCGGTGTCCGCTGCGATTTTGCACAGCAGCGGAATTGTAGCGGGTGCCCGGTTGGGGAGTAAACGCTTCCGGCCCCGCCCTGGTGCCGGAAGACGAAAAAAAACCCGCATCGCGCGGGCCCCGGATCCTGCCGTGATCGCCTGGCATGCGCCTGGCCGTTTGCGCCGTGCGGCGCGCCGGGCCGGGTTCCGCCTGAAATGATTGGTGCCCAAGAGGGGACTCGAACCCCTACGACTCTCGTCGCTACCACCTCAAGGTAGTGCGTCTACCAATTCCGCCACCTGGGCTGAAGCTGTGCGCGCCGGCCGCAGCACGGACATGGCGCGGCGCATTGTACGCCTTACTGCGCGGGCGGAGCAGTCTCGCCCGGGGTCGGCGGCTGCGGCTGCGGGGCCGGGACGGCGCCCGCATCGGACGGCGCTGGCGCGTTCGCCGCCGGGGCGGCGGCCGGGACTTCGCTGCCGGCCGGAGCGGTGGCCGGCAGCGCCGGCATCTCGCCCGGAGCCGGGGCACCCTGTTGCCGCGCCGGCGTGGCGAGCTGGCCCATCAGGCCGCCGTCCTGCTGCACCACCGGGCGCGCGCTGTGGGTGGCATACCAGGCCATGAACAGGCTGATGCCGAAGAACACCACGGCCAGCCACTTGGTGCTCTTGGACAGGAAGTTCGATGCGCCGCGGGCCCCGAACACGGTACCCGAAGCACCGGCCCCGAAACCGGACCCGGCGGCGGCGCCGGCACCGCGCTGGAGCAGGATCAGCGCGATCATCGCGATCGCCACCAGCACGTACACAATATTGAGGATCAGCATCAGCATCTTGGATCTTCTCGACTCGTCTCTTACTTCGCCTGCGTGGCCGCAGCCCGGGCGATGGCCAGGAAATCCGCGGCCACCAGCGAGGCTCCGCCGATCAGCCCGCCATCCACGTCCGGCTGCGCGAACAGCGCGCCGGCGTTGCCGGGCTTCACGCTGCCGCCGTACAGGATCGGCAGGGAATCGGCGATTCTAGCATCGTGGCCGGCGATCTGGCGACGGATGAATGCATGCATGTCCTGGGCCTGCTCCGGGGACGCGGTCCGCCCGGTGCCGATGGCCCAGACCGGCTCGTAGGCCACCACCGCGCCGGCCAGCCCCCCTGCCCCGACCCGTTCCAGCACCGGCCGCAGCTGGGCGGCCACCGTCTCCTCGGCCCGGCCGGCATCGCGCTCGGCCAGGCCCTCGCCCACGCACAGGATCGGCTGCAGCCCCGCGCCGAGCGCGGCCTGGAACTTCAGCGCCACCAGTTCACTGCTCTCGCCGTGGTACTGGCGCCGCTCCGAATGCCCCACCAGGGTGCTGCGGGCGCCGGCCTCGGCCAGCATCGCCGCGGACACCTCGCCGGTATAGGCGCCCTCCTGGTGGCTGCTGACGTCCTGGGCGCCGAACTGCAGCGCGTCGCCGAAGCGCTCGGCCAGGCCACCCAGGTACGGCAGGGGCGGCAGGATCACCAGTTCCACCCCCGGAAGCGGCGCCTGCGCGGCGATCTGCCCGACCAGGGCCGCGGCGAACTCCCGCGACCCGTGCAGTTTCCAGTTGCCCGCGACGATTCTGCGACGCATGCCGACCTCTCCAGACTACGGATGTGCGCCACAGGATACCGCCTAGCGCGGGGGCCCCAGGCCTGCACGCCCCAGGTGCCGCCCTATTTGAGCTTGATCTCGCGCAGCCGCTCCTCCAGGTAGCCCTGCGCGGTGATCGCCTGCGGGTAGCGGCTGGGATTGTCGGCGGTCACGCACGAGGGCAGCACGTCGATCAGGAAGTCCGGGTTCGGGTGCAGGAAGAACGGCACCGAATAGCGCGGCTGCCGCGCCTGTTCGCCCGGCGGGTTGACCACGCGATGGGTGGTCGAGGGGTACACGTGGTTGGTCAGGCGCTGCAGCATGTCGCCGATGTTGACCACGATGGTGTCGGCATCGGAGGTGAACGGCACCCATTCGCCCTTCTTCGACAGCACTTCCAGGCCGGCGGCGCTGGCGCCCACCAGCAGGGTGATCAGGTTGATGTCCTCGTGCGCGCCGGCGCGCACGTTGGGGATGTCGTCGGCGGTGATCGGCGGATAGTGGATCGGGCGCAGGATCGAGTTGCCGTTGTCGGTCTTGTCGGCGAACCAGTCCTCGGCCAGGCCTATGTGCAGGGCCAGCGCCGACAGCACCTTCGAGCCGAGCGCGTCCAGGGCCTGGTACAGGCCATAGCCGTGCTCGCGGAAGCCGGGCACCTCTTCCGGCCACAGGTTCGGCGGCATCGAGGCGCGGTACTTCGACGCTTCCGGGATCTCCCGGCCGATGTGCCAGAACTCCTTCAGGTCGAAATACTTGGAGTCCTTGGCCGTCTCCACTCCGAACGGAGTGTAGCCGCGCGCACCGCCGCCGCCGGGGACGTGGTACCGCTTCTTGGTTTCCTCGGGCAGGGCGAAGAAGCGCTTGAACGCGCCGTAGGCCGCGTCGATGTCGGCCTGCGGGATGCCGTGGTTGCGGATCCCGGCGAAACCCCACTCGCGGTAGGCGGCGCCGAGTTCGGCGACGAAGGCGTCGCGGTCGGCACTGCTGGCGGGCGCGATGAAGCGGTTGATGTCCAGGGTGGGGATGGCTGAAGCCATGGATCCTGCTCCGAAGGTCGATGGTTGTCCGGGGACGGTCGTGGCGCATTCGACCACGCCGCGCACCCGGGGTTCTTGATCCTGGTCAGGCCGCGGCCTGGCGGACCGCGGCGGACAGGCGGTCCAGGGTGTCCTGCATCAGCACCGCGTCGTCGGCCTCGACCGTGACCCGGACCACCGGCTCGGTGCCGGACGGGCGCAGGAACGCACGTCCCCTGCCGTGCACCGCGGCCTGCGCGGCCTGCAGTGCGGCGCGCACGCCGTCGGCCTCCACGATCGCCCTGGCCGAAGCCCCGGCCAGGCGCACGTTGGCGGTTCTCTGCGGCAGCATCGCCAGGCCGGCCACGGCCTGGCGCAGGCCCAGCCCGGACCGGCGCAGGGCGTCGAGCACCTGCAGCGCGGCGACGATGCCGTCGCCGGTGGTGGCCCGGTCCAGGCACAGCAAGTGGCCGGACGCCTCGCCGCCGAGCACGCCACCACCCTCGACCAGCGCCTGGTGCACGTAGCGGTCGCCCACCTTCGCCCGCTGGAACGCGATGCCTGCGGCGGCCAGCGCCTGCTCCAGCCCGTAGTTGGTCATCAGGGTACCGACCACCGGCCCGCGCAGGCGGCCACTGGCTCGCCAGTCCCTGGCCAGCACGTACAGCAGGCCGTCGCCATCGACCGGATTGCCCCGGTCATCGGCCATCAGCACCCGGTCGCCGTCGCCATCGAAGGCGATGCCCAGATCGGCGCCGGTTTCGCGCACCTTGGCGGCAAGGCTGTCCACGTGCATGGAACCGACCCCGGCGTTGATGTTCAAGCCGTCCGGGCTGGCGCCGATGGCGATCACCTGCGCGCCCAGTTCGCCGAACAGCAGTGGGGCGATGTGATAGGTGGCGCCGTGGGCGCAGTCGAGCACGATCCTCAGGCCGCGCAGGTCGAAACCGCGCGGCACCGAGGCCTTGCAGAACTCGATGTAGCGACCGACCGCGTCGCGGCCGCGCACCGCCTTGCCCAGGCGTTCGGATTCGACCGTGGCGAAATCGCCTTCCAGCGCGGCTTCGATCGCAAGTTCGGTGGCGTCGTCCAGTTTTTCGCCCTGGGCGGAGAAGAACTTGATCCCGTTGTCGTGGTGCGGGTTGTGCGAGGCGCTGATGACGATGCCGGCATCGGCGCCGAGGGTGCGGGTCAGGAACGCCACCGCCGGGGTCGGCATCGGTCCCAGCAACTGCACGTCCACGCCGGCGGCCACCAGTCCGGCCTCCAGCGCCGACTCGAACATGTAGCCCGAGATGCGCGTGTCCTTGCCGATCACCACCGTGCGCCGGCCCGGCCGCTGCGCGGCCAGCACCCGGCCCAGGGCATTGCCCAGGCGCAGGACGAAATCGGCCGATATCGGGCCCTGCCCGACCCGGCCGCGGATGCCGTCGGTGCCAAACCAGCGCCGCGCGCCGCTCATGCCGCCTGCACCGTGTCGTCGTCCTCGGGCCGCGGCTGCCGGGTCAGGAGCGCCAGCAGGTCGGCCAGGTGGTCGCGCAGGTCGCGGCGGTCGCAGATCTGGTCGATGGCGCCATGCTCGAGCAGGAACTCCGAGCGCTGGAAGCCTTCCGGCAGCTTCTCGCGCACGGTCTGCTCGATCACCCGCGGGCCGGCGAAACCGATCAACGCCTCAGGCTCGGCGATGTTGAGATCGCCCAGCATCGCGAACGAGGCCGACACGCCGCCGGTGGTCGGGTGCGAGAGCACGGAAATGTAGGGCAGCCCGGCGGCGCGCAACCGGCCCAGCGCGGCGGAGGTCTTGGCCATCTGCATCAGCGAGAACAGGCTCTCCTGCATGCGCGCGCCGCCGCTGGCGGAGAAATTGACGAACGGCGAACCGATCTCCAGCGCACGCTCGGCGGCCAGGGTGAACTTCTCGCCCACCACCGAACCCATCGAGCCGCCCATGTAGGCGAAGTCGAACGAACTGGCCACCAAAGGCCGGCCCTTGAGCAGGCCCTGCATGGCCACCATCGCGTCGTACTCGCCGGTGGCCTTCTGGGTGGCCTTGATCCGCTCGACGTAGCGCTTGGAATCCTTGAACTTGAGCACGTCGATCGGGGCCAGGGTGGCGGCGATCTCCTCGCCGCTACCGGGATCGAACAGCGCCGCCAGCCGGGCCCGGGCCCGGATCGGCATGTGGAAGTCGCATTTCGGGCAGACCTCCAGGTTCTCCTCGAGCTCGGGTCGGTACAGCACCGCACCGCAGCGGTCGCACTTCTCCCACAGGCCCTCGGGCACGCTGCGCTTGCGGTTGGCGGCATTGTCGGTGCGGATGCCGGAGGGCATCAATTTGCTGAGCCAGCTCATGCGGGCGGGTCGGATCCGTGCGGCGGCCGTCGCGGGCCGGAAAGGGCGCCAGTCTAGCTCACGGCCAGGCCGGCGGCGGCGGGCGTCCAACATGCCGTACCATTGCGTACGGAAGATCCCGCCCGCCCTCGCCCGCCATGAACGCCTCGATCCTGCGCCACGCCATGAACCTGTGGCCGCCATTCCTGTTCACCGGCATCCATGTGACCGAGATCTCGCCCGACTGGCGCCGTGCCCGGGCCGAGTTGCGGATGCGGCCGTGGAACCGCAACTACCTGCGCACCCACTTCGGCGGCAGCCTGTTCGCGATGACCGATCCGTTCTGGATGCTGTTGCTGCTGCACCGGCTGGGCGAGGACTACTACGTCTGGGACCAGTCCGGCGCGATCGACTTCGTCAAGCCCGGGCGCGGCACGGTCAGCGCCACGTTCGCCATCGACGACGCCACCGTGGCGGAGGTACGCGCGGCCACCGCCGGGGGTGGCAAGTACCTGCACTGGTTCTCCAACGAGGTGCTGGACGCCGATGGCGAGGTGGTCGCCCGGGTGCGCAAGCAGGTCTACGTGCGGCGCAAGCCGGACCGGCGCCCGGCTCAGGGCGACGCGTCGGCCGGCTGAAGCCGGCTGGCCGGCAGCGGCACCGTCCAGGCCCGGTCGCGGACCGTGCCATCGTCACGCAGGGGCTGGAACAGGGTGATGCCGAGGGTGCCGGCGTCCACATCCAGCAGCAGCGGGCGCGACGGGCTCTGCAGGGGCGCCGGCAGTCCGGCCAGCGCCGCCGAATCGATGGCCCCCTCCCCGGCCCGCAGGCGCAACAGCGCGGCCATGGCGCGCAGGCGCGCGTCGACGTCCTGCAGGCGCGCGGCGTAGCCGTGGTAGGCCGGCGCGGCGATGTCGGCCAGGATGCAGCCGACGGGGTTGGATGCGCAGGCCAGGGTCCAGCGCGAGGGCGGCGGCGTGGGATCGTGCAGCGGCAAATCCTGCGCGATCTGCGCGCGCGCCTGCTCGCCGCAGTACCAGGCGAACTTCGGGGCGCCGCGGGCGGCGGTGCGCTCGGGATCGAACAGCAGGCGCATGCTCCATGCCGGCAGGTTCCGCTCCTGCGCCTGGACCGTGGCAACGGCCCCGATCTGGTCGCGCATCGCGCCGGTGGCATAGCGGCCTTCGGCCAGCATGGCCCGACACACGCCCTGCTCCAGCGGGAACGGAAGTTCGAACGCGGCCTGGCACTGCGCCGGCAGCGCATGCCCGCGCGGCAGCTCGGCCAGCATCTCGGCCAGCAAGGTGGCGTGGCCCTCCACCAGCGCCGCGCCGATCATGCTCCCGATCAGCGAGTCTCCGGCGGCAATGAGCCTGCGCCCACGGGCCACTCCCGCGCAGGCGCCAGCCAGTCCCGCATCCACGTCACCGCTCGCGAAACGCCATGCGTCCCGGGTCAGCGGGCGGGTCAGGGGCTGGTAGGCCGGCAGCGGGGTGTCGAATCGCGCCGGGAACGGATTCTGGAAGTGGTCCCGGGCATCCAGTGCTTCGATCCGCTCCAGCAGCGCGGCATGGCGTTCCAGCATCTGCGCATACGCCTGCGGCGCGGCGCGCACGCGCTCCAGGCAACCGGGTTGGCGCAGTGGACACCAGTCCGGATCGCCCTGGCGGGCAACGTCCAGCCCGGGCCAGTCCTGCAGCGCGCTGGTCCAGACAGGCCCCGGGTCCGCCGCTGGCGGCGCCGCGGCGAAGCGGCGCACGTCCTCGGCCAGCACCCCGGCCT
>JAFLEA010000089.1 GCA_017302035.1 Lysobacterales bacterium | reverse complement strand
GTTGGGCTTCACCAGGGGTATATTGCAAATAAAACATATCCGCTGATAACCGAAGCGTATATATTTTCAACTGATTTTTCTATGAACCTTTCTGTCGGGTTTACAAGCTTCATGTCTTCTTATGACGCCTATGCTCTGGCCCTTCGCGCGACGACGCACCACACCACGACGGAAACCCCGCCCATGCGCCAGCCCCTGCTCGCCCTCGCCCTCCTCGCCGGCCTGGCCGCCTGCCAGAAGGCCGGGCCGCCCACCGCCCCGGCCGCCGGCAACGAAGCCGCCGCCCCGGCCGCTTCCCCCGCCGACGCCGCCTTCGCCGACCTGTCGCAGCGCGCAGTGGAAGGCTGGATGCGGCTGTCCCCGGTGAGCGCCACCCAGATCGGCGAGCACAAGTACGACGGCGAACTGGACGACCTCAGCGCCGAGGGCCGGAGCAAGGGCCTGGAGTTCAGCCGCGGCATCCTCGCCGAACTGGACGCGATGGACGTGTCCAAGCTCTCGCGCGAGAACCAGGTCGACGCGGCGATCCTGCGCAACCAGTTGCAGTACGACATCTGGGGCAACGAGACCCTGCAGTCCTGGGCCACCGATCCGCAGGTCTACAGCGGCCTGGCCGGCAGCGCGATCTACGGCCTGATGGCGCGCGAATTCGCGCCGCTGCCCGAGCGGCTGAAATCGGCCACCGCGCGCATGGAGAAGCTGCCGGCGCTGCTGGCGCAGGCGCGCGCCAACCTCGACCCGGCGCGGGTGCCGAAGATCCACGCCGAGACGGTGGCCAAGCAGAACGCCGGCATCCTCGGCATCGTCGACACCTTCATCGCCCCCAACCTGGGCCAGCTGGACGAAACCGACCGCCAGCGCGCCGAGGCCGCCATCGCCGGCCTCAAGCAGGCGGTGGCCGAGCACCAGGAATGGCTGGACAAGACCCTGGTGCCCACCGCCAAGGGCGACTTCCGCATCGGCGCCGAGCGGTACGACCAGAAGCTGCAGTTCGCCCTGCTCTCCTCGCTGTCGCGCGCGCAGATCAAGCAGCGCGCCGAGGCCGAACTGGTGCGCGTGCGCGAGGAGATGTACGGCATCGCCCGCCAGGTGCTGGCCGACCGGCCCGGCGCGCCCGAGCTGCCGGAAAGCCCCACGCCCGAGCAGCAGCAGAAGGCGATCGAGGCGGCGCTGGAGCTGGCCTACGCCGAACGTCCGGCGCGCGACCAGGTGGTGCCCGCGGCCAAGGCCGCGCTGGCGCAGGCCACCGAGTTCGTCCGCGCCCATGATCTGGTCACCCTGCCCGACGCGCCGGTGGAGATCATCGAGATGCCGGAGTTCCAGCGCGGCGTGTCGGTGGCCTACGCCGACTCGCCCGGCCCGCTGGACAAGAACCTCAAGACCTTCTACGCGGTCTCGCCGATCCCGGAGGACTGGAGCCAGGAACAGGTCGATTCGTTCCTGCGCGAATACAACTCGCGCATGATCCACCTGCTGAGCATCCACGAGGGCACGCCGGGCCACTACCTGGAAGGCTGGCACTCGGCCAAGTTCCCCTCGATGCTGCGCGCGGTGCTGCGCTCGGGCATGTTCGCCGAGGGTTGGGCGGTGTACACCGAGAAAATGATGGCCGACGCCGGCTATCTCGACAACGACCCGCTGTTCCGGCTGGTGCAGCTGAAGTTCTACCTGCGCACGATCGCCAACGCGATCCTCGACCAGGGCGTGCACGTGGACGGCTGGACCCGCGAGCAGGCGATGGACCTGATGGTCAACCGGACCTTCCAGCAGGAGCGCGAGGCCGCCGGCAAGTGGGTGCGCGCGCAGCTCACCTCGGCGCAGCTGCCGACCTACTTCGTCGGCGTACAGGAGCACCTGGACACGCGCAAGGCGGTGCAGGCCAAACTGGGCGCGGACTTCGACCTGAAGGCCTACCACGACCAGGTGCTGTCCTATGGCGCGCCGCCGGTGCGGTTCGTGCGCGAACTGATGCTGGACCAGCCGATCGAGTAACCCGGCCCGCCCATGCCCCGGGCACAGCGGAGCCGCCGCCCCGTCCGCTGCCGCTCCCGCGTCGGCGGGAACGGCGCGGCAGGTTCAACGCACCGGCTTCAGCAGCAGGTCCTGGAAGTCGAAGCTGAAGTCGGTCAGGTCCGAGGCCGCCTGCATCCGTGCCTCGCGCGGCTTGCCGTCCGCATCCAGGGCGAAGCTGACGAACGCATCGCCGTTGAGCGTGCGCTCGTCCCACTTCACCAGGAAGGTGTCGTGTTGCCAGTGCTCCAGGCTGCCCTGCAGCAACGGGCTGTGGACGGCGCGCATCCGCAGCATGCCGCCCTGCTCCACGATCTCGAAGTCGCCGTACCACGGATCGCGCCAGGTACCGGCGTAGGCCGACAGCGGTAGCGACGGCTTCGTGCCGGACTCGCGCGCCTGCACCCGCTTCTGCCAGGCCAGGTCCGCCTTTTCCCGGGATCTGGCCGCGGCCGCGGCATAGGCGGCGATCCAGTCGGTGCGCTGTCCCGGCTGCAGGTAGGCATCGAGGATCTGCATCGTCAGCGCATTGAACGCGCCACCGGCCTCCTGGTTGGTCAGCACCACGATGCCCAGGCCGCGCCCCGGCACCAGGGTCGTGCGCGAGACCATGCCCGGCCAACCGCCGGTGTGCCAGACCAGCTTCTCGCCGCGATACGACGAGGTGATCCAGCCCAGGCCATAGCCCTGGAAGTCGGGCCTGGCCGGCGTCAGCTCCGGCACCGGCGGATCGGCGATGGCCATCGGCGAATGCAGCGACCACATGTCCTTCTGCCGCTCCGCGGAGAACAGGCGCCGCTCGCGGCCGTGCGCATCGGCATAGGTGCCGCCGGCCAGTTGCGCCAGGACCCAGCGGGCCATGTCGTGGGCGCTGGAATAGACGCCGCCCGCGCCGGAGGCGTTGTGCCAGGTCAGCGGGAAGGTCGGCTTCAGGGTGGCGAAATCGGCCTTGGCGTGGCCGCTGGCGACCTTGTCGCCCGGCTGCAGCGCATCGGCGTTGAAGCGGGTGGCGGACATGCCCAGCGGAGTGAAGAAGCGCTGCTGGAGGAATTGCGCGTAGGGCTGGCCGGAGACCCGCTCGATCAACAGGGTGGCCACCGCATAGAGGATGTTGTCGTAGGCATAGCGTTCGCGCAGGCCGGTCTTGAGCGGCACGTCCTTCAGCCGCCGTACCACTTCCTCGGTGCTGTAGTCGCTGCCCGGCCAGAACAGCAGGTCGCCCGCGCCCAGGCCCAGGCCGCTGCGGTGGGTGAGGAGGTCGCGCACGCGCATCTGACCGGTGACGTAGGGATCGGACATGCGGAACCAGGGCAGGTGGTCGATCACCCGGTCGTCCAGCGAGAGCTTGCCTTCGTCGGCCAGCATCGCCAGCGAGGCGGCGGTGAAGGCCTTGGTGTTGGAGGCGATTGCGAACAGGCTGTGCTCGTCCACCTGGCCCGGCTTGCCCAGCTCGCGCACGCCCCAGCCGCGCGCCAGCACCACCTGCCCGTCCTTGACCACGGCGACCGCGATGCCCGGCACCTCGAAGCGCTCGCGCACCTGCTCGACCCAGGCATCCAGTTCGGCCGGATCCAGCGCGGTCGCTGCGGGCAGCGTGGCGGCGGACGGCCCGTCGAGGGCGAAGGCCGGCAGCGGCGCGAACGCACACAAGCCCAGGACCAGCAGGCAACGGAGGCGAAGCGGCGACGGGCGCGAGGACATGCAGGCAGTTCCGGGTTGGCGATTCCCCGATTCTAGGCGCTTCCATGCGCGCGCAGCCGGGCGATAATGCCGCCATGTCCATGAGCGACCGCACCTGCGCGCAACTGCAAATCCACTTCTGCGTGCTGCTGTGGGGGTTCACCGCGATCCTGGGCAAACTGATCGCGTTGCCGGCGCTGCCGCTGGTGTGGTGGCGCATGCTGCTGGTGGTGGCCGTGCTGGCACTGCTGCCGCGGGTCTGGCGCGGCCTGCGCGCGCTGACGCCGCGGCTGGCCCTGGCCTATGCCGGCATCGGCGTACTGGTCGCCCTGCACTGGCTCACCTTCTACGGTGCGATCAAGCTCGCCAATGCCTCGGTCGCCGCCACCTGCATTGCCCTGGCCCCGGTGTTCACCGCGGCGATCGAACCCTGGGCGGCGCAGCGGCCGTTCCGCCTGCGCGAACTGGCACTGGGCGTGGCGGTGCTGCCGGGCGTGGCCCTGGTGGTCGGCGGAGTACCGGACGGAATGCGGCTGGGGGTGGCGGTCGGCGCGCTGTCGGCGCTGCTGGTGGCCATCTTCGGCTCGTTCAACAAGCGCCTGGTCGAGCACGCCGATCCGCTGACCGTGACCGCGCTCGAGCTGGGCGCGGGCACCGTGGCCCTGACCGCGTTGGCGCCGCTGCTGGCGCTGCTGCTGCCCGCCTTCGACGGCGAATTGCTGGCCCTGCCAGGCCCGCGCGATGGCGCATTGCTGCTGGTGCTGGCACTGGGCTGCACCCTGCTGCCGTTCGCGCTGTCGCTGGTGGCGTTGCGCCACCTCAGCGCCTACACCGTGCAGTTGGCCACCAACCTGGAGCCCGTTTACGCGATCGTGCTGGCCGCGCTGCTGCTGGGTGAACAGCGCGAACTGACCCCGCTGTTCTACCTGGGCGTGGCGGTGATCCTCGGCGCGGTGTTCCTCGATCCCTTGCTGGCCAGGCGCGGCCGGCGCCCGGCGGCAGGCGACAGCGAAGTGCAGCATCCCGAAGTGCTGGGCACCTCGGAGGCCAAGCACCTGGTCGATTGACTCCAGGCCATCCGCGCGCGGCGCGGGGACGACCCGGGCCTCAGTGCACCACCAGCACCGGCACCGGGCTCAGGGCCACGACCTTCTGGGTCACCGAGCCAAGCAGCAGGCTCTTGATCGCGCCCTTGCCGTGGCTGCCGATGGCGATCAGGTCGGCCTTGGCCGCCTTGGCCTCGGCCAGGATCGTCGGCACGGCCTCGCCGATCGCCTTGTGCTCCACCCATGCCAGGCGGGTGCGCTTGAGCAGCGGGCGCAACGGCTCCAGGGCCGCTTCGGCCTGGCGGTCGTAGTAGCGCTCCGGGCCGGCCTTGCCGAACTCCTTCTCGGCGGCCTTGGACAGCCGCGGCACCACGGTCAGCACGTGCAGTTCCGCCGGCGCCGCCAGTTCCTTCGCCAGCTTCGCCACCCGGCGCACCAGAGTCGCGCCCACCGCACTGCCATCCACCGCCAGCAGGATCCTCATTGCCCAACCTCCGATGCCAGGAATGGCCGTCTTGGGGCGATGGTAATGCCACTGCGCGCCGCCGGGAATGATCCGGATCAACCGCGCCGTCGCGGACCGGGGCTACCAGTCCTTGCGCCCCGGCAGCAGGCCGGCCAGCTCGGCGTCGGTCAGGTTGCGCCACTGCCCGGGCTTGAGCGCACCCAGCTTGATGTTGTCGATCCGCACCCGCCGCAACTGGGTGACCCGGTAACCGAAGGCGGCAGCCATCAGCCGGATCTGCCGGTTGAGGCCCTGCTCCAGGACGATGCGGAAGCCGAACCGGGCGATCCGCGCGGTTCGGCACGGCAGGGTCGTTTCGCCATGGATGCGCACCCCGCGCGACATGCCGCGCAGGAACTCGTCGGTGACCGGCTGGTTGACCGCGACCAGGTATTCCTTCTGGTGGCGGTTCTCGGCGCGCAGGATGTCGTTGACGATGTCGCCGTTGCTGGTCAGCAGGATCAGGCCTTCCGACTCCTTGTCCAGGCGCCCGATCGGGAAGATCCGCTGCTCGTGGCCGACGAAGTCGACGATGTTGCCCTTGACCGAGCTTTCGGTGGTGCAGGTGATCCCGACCGGCTTGTTCAGCGCGATGTACACGTGCCGGCGCCTGCCGGCCCTGGCGATGCGCGCCTGCAGCGGCTGGCCATCCACCCGCACGGTGTCGCCCTCGCCCACCACCGCGCCCATCCCGGCCGGCTGGCCGTTGACGGTGACCCGCTTTTCGGCGATCAGGCGGTCGGCCTCGCGGCGCGAACAGACGCCGGTCTCGGCGATGTGCTTGTTGAGGCGGACGGTCATGCTCGCTCAACCACGCGGCTTCGGCGGCCCCTTGCGGTGCGGCTTCATCGGCGGCTTGCCGGCGCGCGCGCCTGGCGGGCGGAAGCGGGCCTTCGGCGCGTGTTCGGAAGGCGCGTGGCTGCCGTCCCAGCGGCTGATCCGCAATTGCTGGCCGACCACCCAGGCCTTCTGCAGGTGCGCCATGATCTCCGGCGGCATGCCCTCGGGCAGGTCGAGGATGGAATGGTCCTCGTGGATGTCGATGCGGCCGATGTAGCGGCTCTCCAGCCCGGCCTCGTTGGCGATCGCGCCGACGATGTTGCCCGGCTTGACTCCGTGGACGTGGCCGACCTCGACCCGGTAGCTTTCCATGCCTGGCTCCGGCGCGGCGCGCGGGGGCTTGGGTGCGCGCGGCGGGCGGACGCCGTATTCGGCATCGAATGCGCGTGGCGGGTGGGCACCGTGCCCCTCTTCGCCGGCATGCCGCGGGCGCGCCGCGGGCGCGCGTGCGTCGGTGCCGCGCGGCTCGCGCTCGGCACGTGGTCGCGGCGCCGGCTCATCGCGCGCCTGCAGCAGCAACGGAGTATCGCCCTGGGCCATCCGCGCCAGCGCGGCAGCCACTTCGGTGGTGGTGACGTCGTGCTCGCCGGCATAGCGCTCGACCAGCTCGCGGTAGTCGTCCAGCCCGCCGGCTTCCAGCGCGGCGGATATCTTCTCGAAGAAACGCGCCACGCGGCGGTCGTTCACCGCATCCACGGTCGGCAGGCGCATCTCTTCGATCGGCTGCCGGGTGGCGCGCTCGATCGCGCGCAGCATGCCCTTCTCGCGCGGGGTGACGAACAGGATCGCCTCGCCGCTGCGCCCGGCGCGGCCGGTGCGGCCGATCCGGTGCACGTAGCTCTCGGTGTCGTAGGGGATGTCGTAGTTGAGCACGTGGCTGATCCGTTCCACGTCCAGGCCGCGCGCGGCCACGTCGGTGGCCACCAGCACGTCCAGGCGCCCGTCCTTGAGCTGGGCGATGGTGCGCTCGCGCTGCTGCTGCTGCATGTCGCCGTTGATCGCGGCGGCGGCCACGCCGCGCGCCTGCAGCTTCTCGGCCAGTTCCTCGGTGGCGGCCTTGGTGCGCGCGAACACGATCATCGCATCGAACGGCTCGGCCTCCAGGATCCGGGTCAGCGCATCGAGCTTGTGCAAGCCGCTGACGAACCAGTAGCGCTGGCGGATGTTCGCCGCGGTACTGGTCTTGGCCGCGATGGTGACTTCGGCCGGATCGCGCAGGTAGGTCTGGGCGATGCGCCGGATCGGCGGCGGCATGGTCGCCGAGAACAGCGCGACCTGGCGCTGCGGGGGAGTCTTCTGCAGCACCGCCTCGACGTCGTCGATGAAGCCCATCCGCAGCATCTCGTCGGCCTCGTCCAGGACCAGGGTGGTCAGGCCCGACAGGTCCAGCGAACCGCGCTCCAGATGATCGATCACCCGCCCCGGGGTGCCGACCACCACGTGCACGCCGCGACGCAGCGCCTGCAGCTGCGGGCCGTAGCCCTGGCCGCCATAGATCGGCAGTACGTGGAAGCCCGGGAGCTTGACCGCGTAGCGCTGGAACGCCTCGGCCACCTGGATCGCCAGTTCGCGGGTCGGCGCCAGCACCAGCGCCTGCGGCTTGTGCCGGGCCAGGTCGAGCCGGGACAGCACCGGCAGGGCGAAGGCGGCGGTCTTGCCGGTGCCGGTCTGGGCGGTGCCCAGCACGTCGCGGCCGGACAGCAGCGCCGGGATGGTGGCGGCCTGGATCGGCGACGGCGATTCGTACCCGACCCCGGCCAGGGCGGCGAGCAGCGTTTCAGGCAGGCCAAGGTCGCCGAACCGCAGCGCGGCGGGAATTTCGGTTTCGGGGGTGGACATCCGGGGCTCCGGCGGCGCGCGCCGGGACGGCGCGGCGAAGAGGCTGAACAGGGGCGCCATTGTGCGCCCAAGCCCGGCCCTTGTCGCGTCGGGCCCGGAACCGGGCCCGGTTCCCGTTCAGTGCCCCGCCGCGGCCGCCCCCGCGCCGACGGCCTCGCC
>JAFLEA010000088.1 GCA_017302035.1 Lysobacterales bacterium | reverse complement strand
CCTGGTCTACCGCTGACCCCCGCCGAAGCTCGCCGAAGCTCAGCGCTCCAGGAAGTTCCTCAGCAACGCATGCCCATGCTCGGTCAGGATCGACTCGGGATGGAACTGCACGCCTTCGACCGGATGTTCGCGGTGGCGCAGGCCCATGATCTCCTCGAACGAGCCGTCCTCGTTCTCGGTCCAGGCGGTGATCTCCAGCTCCGCCGGCAACGAAGCGCGCTCGACCACCAGCGAGTGGTAGCGGGTGGCCTCGTAGCCGTCGGGCAGGCCGGCGAACACCCCGCGGCCCTGGTGGCGGATGCGCGAGGTCTTGCCGTGCATGATGTTGCCCGCGCGCACCACCGTGCCGCCGTAGGCCTGGCCGATGCCCTGGTGGCCCAGGCATACGCCCAGGATCGGCGTGGTCCGGCCGAGCCGTTCGATCACCTCCAGCGACACTCCCGCCTCGTTCGGCGTGCACGGCCCCGGCGAGATGACGATGCGCTCGGGCGCGAGCTTCCCGATCTCGTCCACGGTCATCGCGTCGTTGCGCACCACCTCCACCTCCGCCCCCAGCGTCTGCAGGTACTGGACGAGGTTGAAGGTGAAGCTGTCGTAGTTGTCGATCATGAGAATCATGCGGCTGCCTCAATCGACGAGGGTGTAGATGATGTACACATTCTGGTCGAGCTGGATGGTGCCTTCACGCAACGCCACGGCCGGAGCGGAGGCAGCGGTCTTCGAGCCCGTCACCATGATCCGGTCCAGCTGGTCCGAATCCCCCGACGTGACGTAGCGGACGTTGAACCCCTGATTGGAGACATTGTGCACCGTGCCGATCTTCTTCCCCACGGCCCTGGCCATGATTTCCGCGGTGCTCCGGGCATCCGCCACTGCCTGGTCAAGCAACCGGCGGCGCAACTCGTCCGCTTCCGACGTTGCGAAATTCCCGGTACTCAACCTCACTTGCGGAGCCCGCGGCAGCGATGAAATCATCTTCTGCAAATCCGCCAGGGTGTGGAAGCGGAGCCTGATCCTGCGTTCGTAGGTGTTGCCCAGGAACACCTCGATATCGTTCTTGTCGTCGTAGCGGTATTCCGGCGACACGTCGAGGTTGGAGATCTCCACGTCACGCTCGGCCATGCCCATCGCCTGGGTCAGGTCGACGATCTGGCGTGCATGGCCTTCGATCAATTCCTGCGTCTTGGCCGCATCCTTGCTGGTTTCCGACAGGGTGATTTCCAGCGGGAAGATGTCCGGCACGACCTCCGCCTTCGCCTTGCCATGGACGGCAATGAAGGGGGGGCCGCCGATCGACTGCGCCTGCGCTCCTGCTACCGCCAGCAAGAGCACGGCCGCCGCGAAGATGTTCCTCATGTTCCGTTCTCCCGTTTGGACCCTCACAACCCCTTCGCCGCCTGCGCCACCGCGCGGAACAATGCGCGGCCCTTGTTCATGGTCTCGTCCCACTCCTTCTCCGGGTCGGAGTCGTAGACGATGCCGGCGCCGGCCTGCACGTGCAGGCGGCCATCCTTGATCACCGCGGTGCGGATGGCGATGGCGGTATCGGCGTCCCCGTGCCAGCCGATGTAGCCGATGCTGCCGGCATATACGTTCCGCTTGATCGGCTCCAGCTCGCCGATCACCTCCAACGCACGGATCTTGGGCGCGCCGCTGACGGTGCCGGCGGGGAAGGTGGCGCGCAGCACGTCGGCGTAGCTCAGCCCGGGCAGCAGCCTGCCGGTGACCTCGCTGACGATGTGCATGACGTGGCTGTAACGCTCGATCACGAAGCGCTCGCCGACCTCGACGCTGCCGGCCACGGACACCCGGCCGACGTCATTGCGGCCCAGGTCGATCAGCATCACGTGCTCGGCCAGTTCCTTGGGATCGGCCAGCAGGTCCTGCTCCAGGGCCAGGTCCTCGACCGGGGTGGCGCCGCGCGGGCGGGTGCCGGCGATCGGGCGCACGGTCACCTCGCCCTGCTGCAATCGCACCAGGATTTCCGGCGAGGAGCCGACCACCTGGACCTCGCCGGCATCCATGAAATACATGTACGGCGAGGGGTTGAGCGCGCGCAGGGCGCGGTACACGTCCACCGGGCGGGCGTTGAACGGCACGCTCAGGCGCTGGCTCAGCACCACCTGGAACACGTCGCCGGCGCGGATGTATTCCTTCGACCGCTCCACCGCGGCGATGAAGCCTTCGCGGGTGAAACCGGAGACGAAGTGACCCTCGTCGAGGACGTCGCGGCTCAGCGGCACCGGGTAGCTGCCGGGCTGGCGCAGCTTGTCCACCAGTGCGTCCAGGCGTGCCTGCGCCGCGTCCCAGGCCCCGGGCTCGCGTGGGTCGGCATGCACGACCAGGTACAGCCGGCCCTTGAGGTTGTCGAATACCGCCAGTTCCTCGGACAGCATCAGGTAGATGTCCGGGGTGCCGAGTTCGTCGCGCTTGCCGCCGCCGGCCAGGCGCGGCTCGATGTAGCCGATGCACTCGAAGCCGAACCATCCGACCAGGCCGCCGGTGAACCCCGGCAGGCCATCGAGCTTGGGCACCGAGTAGGACGCGCGCAGCGCCTCGACCTCGGCGAACGGATCGGCCACCTGCCGCGACTCCACCACCGCGCCGTGCTCGCGCACCTCCATGGCGTGGCCGCGGAAGGCGACCGTGCGCCGGGCCGGCAGGCCGATGATCGAGTAGCGGCCGAAGCGCTCGCCGCCCTCGACCGATTCGAGCAGGTAGGTATGCGGGGCGTCGGCCAGCTTCAGGTAGACCGACAGCGGCGTGTCCAGGTCGGACAGCACCTCGCGGACGATGGGGACGCGCTTGTGCAGGCCGGGGACGTGGCTATCGGCGGCGTGCTGCTGGAACTGTTCGGGCGAAATCAAGGCGGGCTTCCTTCCGGCGGGTCAAGGCATGGCAGGGGATGACGGCAACCGGCCGCCATCGCCAGCACGGGCGCGCGGAGGAAGGGAGGAGCCTGATCGCCTGGCCGGACATGCCGGCAACTTTACTGGTAAAAAGGCCCCATGCGCATCCCGTTGCCCGCCCTCGCCGCCGCCGCGCTCCTGCTGGCCGGCTGCGCCAGCCCGGCGCTGAAGATCGACACGAGCCACGAATCGGTGGTCCAGGCCAGCCGGGTGCAGTTCCTGATCCTGCACTACACCGACGAGGACTTCGAGAAATCGCTGGACATCCTGGCCCGGCAGGGGCGGGTGTCCTCGCACTACCTGGTGCGCGAGGACCCGGTCGAGATCTACCAGCTGGTCGACGAATCGCGGCTGGCGCGGCATGCGGGCGAGAGCTACTGGGCCGGAGTCTCCCGGCTCAACGCCTCGTCGATCGGGATCGAGATCGTCAATCCCGGCTATGCCGACACCCCCGAGGGCCGGGTGTACGCGCCCTATCCGCAGGCACAGATCGATGCGGTCATCCGCCTGTCGAAGGAGATCGTGGCACGCCACGGGATCGCCCCCGAGTACGTGCTCGGGCACGCCGACATCGCGCCCGGGCGCAAGCAGGATCCGGGCCCGCGGTTCCCGTGGCGGCAGTTCGCCGAGGCCGGGCTGATCCTGTGGCCGGACGCGGCCCAGGTCGAGGAGCGGCTGGCGTTCCACCGCAGCCATCCGCTGCCGGACGTGGCCTGGTTCCAGCAACGCCTGGCGGCGGTGGGCTACCGGGTGCCGCAGGGCGGCGCGCTGGACCCGGCCACCCGCGACGTGATCAGCACCTTCCAGATGAAGTACCGCCCGTCCGACATCGCCGGCGAACCGGACGCGGAGACCGCGGCGCTGCTGGAGGTGGTTTCCACGCCGGGCGGCATGCGTCGGCTCTAGCCCGCCTGCGGCTCAGCGGACCGCGGCCACCGCGGCCTTCATCTGCCCGACCACCCCGGCGTAGTGCTCGCGGGTCCGCGGCGCGTTGAAGATCGCCGAGCCGGCGACGAAGGTGTCCGCGCCCGCCGCGGCGATCTGCGCGATGTTGTCGGCCTTCACCCCGCCGTCGATTTCCAGCCGGATCGGCTTGCCGGTCCTGTCGATCATCGCCCGCACCGCGCGCAGCTTGTCCAGCGCCGAGGGGATGAAGCCCTGGCCGCCGAAGCCGGGGTTGACCGACATCAGCAGCACCAGGTCCAGGTCTTCCAGCACCCAGTCCAGCGCCTCCACCGGGGTGGCCGGGTTGAGCACCAGCCCGGCCTGGCAGCCGAGCGACCTGATCAGCTGCACGGTGCGATGGACGTGGCGGCTGGCCTCGGGATGGAAGCTGATCAGCGTGGCCCCGGCCTGGGCGAAGTCCGGCACGATCCGGTCCACCGGCTCGACCATCAGGTGCACGTCGATCGGTGCGGTCACCCCATGTGCGCGCAGTGCCTGGCAGACCATCGGGCCGATGGTCAGGTTCGGCACGTAGTGGTTGTCCATCACGTCGAAGTGGACCCAGTCGGCGCCGGCAGCCAGCACGTTGTCCACTTCCTCGCCCAGGCGGGCGAAGTCGGCGGAGAGGATGGACGGGGCGATGACGGTGGACTGCATGGTCGGCTCGCGGCAAGCGGACAGGAGGGGAGCGGCGGCGGTCAGCGCCGGCGCAGGGTACGGATGCGGTCGTAGGCGGCGTTGACCGCGCGCGCGCGCTTTTCCGCCTGGGCGCGCAGTTCGGGCGCGGCGCCGGCGACCTTGTCGGGGTGGTACTGCGACATCAGCCGGCGATAGGCCTGGTCGATCTCGGCATCGCTGGCCTCGGCGGTCAGGCCCAGCTCGGCGTAGGGATTGTCGTGCTGGCGCAGGCGGAACCAGTCGCTGTCGAAGGCATGTCCGATCAGCAGGCCGATGACCGCGCCGAACAGCGGATTGGGCCGGAACAGCAGTGCACCGGCGACCAGTCCCAGCAGTTTTCCGTACCAGCGGTTCATGCGGCGGTCGATGCCTCGGGCCTGGCCGATCCAGCTGTCGATTCTAAGGCACAGCCGGCCCGGCTGGCCGTACACTGTGCGGCCGGCCGCCGTTCAGGCGCTGCCAGGCGTGGCCGGGGCGTCCCTGATCGTGATTCCTGCCCTGCCCCGGAGACTTGCGTTGTCCACGACCCTGCTCCAGTCCGACCTGCCCGGCCTGCCGCTGCGCCATCGCGGCAAGGTGCGCGACGTGTTCGACCTGCCGCGCGAGCGGATTCCGACCGAGGCGCTGGCCGCCTCCGGCACCCTGTTCGACCGCTACCTGCTGATGGTCGCCACCGACCGCCTGTCCGCGTTCGACGTGGTCCTGCCCGACCCGATCCCGGGCAAGGGCGAGATGCTGTGCCAGATCTCCAATTTCTGGTTCGCCAAGACCGCGCACCTGATTCCCAACCACCTCACCGGTATTGACGTGGCGGCGGTGCTGCCCGAAGGCGTCGATCCGGCGCTGTACGCGAAGCGCACGGTGGTGGCGCGCAAGCTCAAGCCCGTCCCGGTCGAAGCCATCGCCCGCGGCTACCTGATCGGCAGCGGCTGGAAGGACTACCAGCGCACCGGCGCGGTCAGCGGCATCGCCCTGCCCGACGGCCTGCGCCAGGCCGAACAGCTGCCCGAGCCGATCTTCACCCCCTCGACCAAGGCCGCCGTCGGCGACCACGACGAGAACATCGACTTCGACGCGATGGTGCGCAAGGTCGGCGGCGAACTGGCCGAGCGGGTGCGCGACGCCACCCTGCGCCTGTACCGCTACGCCGCCGCCTACGCAGCCGAGCGCGGCATCCTGCTGGCCGACACCAAGTTCGAATTCGGCACCGACGCCGACGGCCGCCTGTACATCATGGACGAGATGCTGACCCCGGATTCGTCGCGCTACTGGCCGGCCGGCGAGTACCAGGTCGGCACCAGCCCGCCGAGCTACGACAAGCAGATCGTGCGCGACTGGCTGGAAGCGTCGGGCTGGGACAAGACCCCGCCGGGGCCGGCACTTCCGGCCGAAGTGATCGGGCGCACCCGCGCGCGCTATGCGGAGGCGTTGCAGAAGCTGGCCGGCATCCCGGTCGACTGAGGCGCGGAACGGGACGATGAACACGACTCCCCCGCAACGGCCACTCGACCGCTACTTCGCCGGCTACGCCGAGTACTACCGCCATCCGCTCAACCAGGCCATCGGCGGCGTCGCCGTGCCGGCGATGGCGTGGTCGGCCGTGGCGCTGCTGTGGTGCATCCCGGTGTTCGGCACCCTGGCCAAGACCGGGATCTGGGCCGCGCTGGCGATGTTCTTCGCCTGGTCGTACTACTACCGGCTCTCGCGCCCGCTGGGGCTGGGCATGCTGGCGGTGTTCTTCGTCTTCGGTTGCCTGTGCCGGCTGTTCGAGATGCGGCTGGGACTGGCGGCGCTGCTGTGGACGGCGGCGGCGGTGTTCGCGATCGGGGGGATCGCGCAGTTCGTCGGCTACCGGATCGAGGGGCGCAGGCCGGCTTTCCTCGGCGACCTGAGGTACCTGCTGGTCGGGCCGTTGTGGGTGCTGGCCCGGGTATACCGCAGGATGGGCTGGAAATACTGACTCAGCCGGCGTCCCCGGTGCCGAACATCCCCGCGTCCGGCTCGAATCCGCGCGGCACGTAGCCCAGCTCGCGCCGCGCCGGCACGTCGTCGAACGCCAGATCCTGGCGCATCCTCGCCAGCATGGCCGGGCCGGCATCGTGCAGGCCGCACAGGCGGGCGGCGGCGACCGCCAGCGCGAACAGCGGCGCCGGCAGCAACCATGGCCTTGCCGGCGGGTCCAGCGTGGCCAGGGTACGCGCCACCATCTCGCGGTAGGACAGGGTTTCGCCGCCGGGCAGGTCGTAGGCACGCGCACCGCCGCCTGCCCGCGCCAGCGCTGCCAGCGCGGCATCGGCCAGATCGTCCACGTGCACCGGCTGGCGCAGGCCCAGGGCATCGTCCGGCAACGGGAAGAAACCGTGGCGACGGGCCAGCGCGGCGATCCGGCTCAGGCTGCGGTCGCCACCGCCGCCGTAGACCAGGGTCGGCCGCAGCACGGTGACGACGGCACCGCGCGCACGCGCGGCCTGGCTCACTCGTGCCTCGCCTTCACGCAGGCGTTCGGCCAGGTCGCGCTCGGCGGCGTCCGGGGAATCGGCCTTCACGTGCACGCTGGTCGAGCCGAACGCAACCACGCGTGCAGCGCCGGTCGAGGTGTCCGCGTACCAGTGCGAGAACAGGTCCAATGGACCGCAGCTGAGAATGGCGTCGAACCCGGCGCTCTCGCCAATCGTGTCCGGGAACCCGCCCCGTCGCCAATCCACGCCCTCGCGCGCCGTCTGCATTTCGCGCGACAGCGCCGTCACCGCCCAGCCGTGCGCCAGCAACCGCTCCAGTACCCGCCGACCGATGGGGCCGGAGGCGCCGAACAGCAGGGCGCGGGGCACCGGGACAGACGGGGTGTCGGAGGTGTGCATCCGCCGCATTGTAGAAGCAGGAGGTCGCCAAGCCCGCAGGGGACGTCGATGCAAGGGGCCCCGTACCGATATCGAAGCGTTTCGCGACCCCGACGGCAACGAGGGCCACGACCGGAGACGAGCAGCGGTCGGCTCTACAGGGGGAGTGCAGGCGGCTGGTAGACTCGGGGACCGCACGCTGCACGCCTTCGCCCCCGGATGATCCCCTTCCTGGAAACCCTGCTCGCCCTGCCGTTCCTGGCAGCGCTGGCCATGGTGTTCATGCGCGGGCATTCGCGCGGCCAGGTGGCGTGGGTGGCCGCGGCCGCGCCGCTGCTGGGGTTGGTGCTGCTGGCGTGGATGACGCCGGCGGTGCTGCAGGGCTGGATCCCGCGTGCCCACCACGCCTGGATCCCGCAGATCGGCCTGGACTTCGACCTGCGCCTGGACGGACTGGCCTGGATGTTCGCCGGCATGGTCCTGGCCATCGGCGCGCTGGTGGTCATGTACGCGCACTACTACCTGTCGAAGGAGGACAGCGCGCCGCGCTTCTTCGGCCTGCTGCTGCTGTTCATGGGCTCGATGCTGGGTGTGGTGGTCGCCGGCAACCTGCTGTTGCTGCTGGTGTTCTGGGAACTGACCAGCATCAGCTCCTTTTTGCTGATCGGCTTCTGGTACAAGCGCCAGGACGCGCGCGAGGGCGCACGCATGGCCCTGGCGATCACCGGCGGCGGCGGCCTGGCGCTGATGGGCGGCATCCTGCTGATCGGGCGCATCGTCGGCAGCTACGACCTGGACACGGTGCTGGCCTCCGGCGACCTGATCCGTTCCAGCGAGCTGTATCCGTGGGTGCTGGCCCTGGTGCTGGCCGGCGTGTTCACCAAGAGCGCGCAGTTCCCGCTGCACTTCTGGCTGCCGCACGCGATGGCCGCGCCGACCCCGGTGTCGGCCTACCTGCACTCGGCCACGATGGTGAAGGCCGGCGTGTTCCTGCTGGCGCGGCTGCACCCGTCGCTGGCCGGGACCGAGTTGTTCTTCTACGTGGTCACCGGCATCGGTGCGACCACCCTGCTGCTGGGTGCGTGGAACGCGATCTTCCAGCACGACCTCAAGGGCCTGCTGGCGTATTCGACGATCTCGCACCTGGGCCTGATCACCCTGCTGTTCGGCCTGTCCACGCCGATGGCGGTGGTGGCCGGCGTGTTCCACATCCTCAACCACGCCACCTTCAAGGCCTCGCTGTTCATGGCCGCCGGCATCATCGACCACGAGACC
>JAFLEA010000087.1 GCA_017302035.1 Lysobacterales bacterium | reverse complement strand
GCGGCGGCAGCATGACCGTGCCGCTGCTGGTCTGGCGCGGGGTCAGGCCGGGGCGGGCGGTGGGCACCTCCAGCGCCTGTGGGGTGGCGATCGGCCTGTCCAGCGCGGCCGGCTATGCGCTGCACGCGCCGGCCGGCGCATTGCCGGCGCACGCCATCGGCTACGTCTACCTGCCGGCGGCGATCGGCGTCGCGGTGGCTTCGGTGCTGGCCGCGCCCTGGGGCACGCGGCTGGCGCACCGGCTCAGCGGCGATGCGTTGCGCAAGGTGTTCGCGTGCTTCCTGCTGCTGGTGGCGGTGAGCGTGCCATGGTCGGGGTGAGCGCGCGGCACCTGCAGCGAGCGCGTTGCCGCGCCGGGACGCTCAACCGCCGCAGCTCTCGCTGACGATCTTCGCCAGGCGCTCGTACTCGACGCGGCGCCGCTCGGCGTTGTCGGGATGGGCAAAGCGCCAACGCGACTCGGCCTCGCGCGCGTACCGGCGCCAGGCCTCGCAGGCGCCGCCGTCGGCGACCCGCGCGCAGCGGTCGCGCACCACTTCGCAGGCCATCCCGGCGCCGGTCCCCGGGTTGCCGTCCAGGCCTACCGTGCGCAGCGGCAGGCAGCGCGGCGGGACGTCCTGATCTTCGGACAAGTAGCTGTCGCCGTCGTAGGTAGTGCACTGGAACAGCGGTGGCGGCGGCAACCGCGCCGGATCGGGTCCGGCCTCCCGTTCCGGAGGCCTGTTCCGCGGCAGGTTGGCACTGTCGAGGATGCGTGGTTCCGGGCCGACGCTGGTGCTGACGAAGCTCCGGTCGGATCCGGGTTGCGATGGCTGCGCCGGCGAGACGCCCGGCAAATCGATGCTGCCGAGAGTGCGGGGGCCGGTGCCGGTGGTGACGAAGCCGCCATCGGACGAGCGCCCCTGGCTTTGCAGCGAGGGCAGCGGCGCGGGTGCCTCGGATCGCGCGGGTGCAGAGATCGGGCCGGGCGCTGCCGCGCTGTCGGACGCGGCTGCAGGTGCGGTGGCGATGCCTTGCAGTTGCTGCTCGCGTTGGGTGGTGCCGGCCGGGCAGGGCCGGTTCTGCACGGTGAGGTTGCCGGCCGAATCGGTGCAGCGGTAGATCGTCACCGGCTGCGCGGGCGCGGGCCATGCGAGCCAGGCCAGCAGGCAGGCGGAAAGGAACGGCGGGACGGACAGGCGCCGCATCGGATCAGGAGGCGGGGCAGTCGTTGGCCATGCGCGCATCGATCCGTGCCTGCTCGCGGTCGAGTTCGGCGCGGCCGCTGGGCATGGCGGCATGGTAGATGCGCAGGATTTCGAAGCGGCGGTCGGACAGATGCCGGCAGACCTCCTGTTGCGGCAGGCGCACGCAGGCATCGCGGACCCAGGTACCGCCAGGAACCGCCACTGCCGGCGGCCGTGGCGGCGGCGGTGCGGGCGGGGGCGGTGCGCCGCCCGGCGGCCGGAGCGGCGGCGGGGCCGGCGGTCGCGCCAGCGGCGGCCGCGGCCAAATGCCGACCGCACGGCCCCAGGTCCACATCGGCACCCAGCGCGCATTGCCTTCACTCGAATCGCTGGTGTAGATCGTGCCGTCCGGCGCGGTGCATTCGTACATCGGCTGCGGCGGCGACACGGTGACGATACGGACCTCGTGCGGCGGACCCGCGGCCGGCGGTGGGGTTGGCGCGATTGGCGCCGGGCGCGGCGGCGGATCCTGCGGGCGTTGCATCTGCACGGCTTCCTGGCGCTCGCCGTCGCGGCACGGCGAGTCGCGCAGCGCGACCAGGTGGCCGCGCTCGTCCGTGCAGCGGTAGATGGTGACGCCACCGGGCGCCTGGCCTGGCGTATCGACCACGGCCGCGGCGACCGGGCCGATCACCACGCCCAGCAGCACCGATGGCGCGACGCTGCGCAGGTTCATCCCGGGATCCTGCCGGCATGGATGAAGGCGGTCGATGCCTGCGATGGCGGCTTCCTCGACATGGCAGTCTCCGGGGCGACGGACCCCATGCTAGCGTGTCCGGGACGGGCCCAAGGCGCGGTTCAGTCGCGCAGCACGCTGCCGTTCAGTGCGACCCGGATCGGGGTCGGGCGAGCGAGGCCGCCGGTCTCGCCGGCGACCACGGCATCGACCGCGTCGAGCAGCGCCGGATCCAGTTCGGCGCGCGAATGCGCCGGCGGCTGCCCGCCGGGGTTGGCACTGGTGGACACCAGCGGCCCGCCGAAGGCCTGGCACAACGCGACCACCACCGGATGGGCGCTGACCCGCACCGCGATGCCGTCGCCGCCACCGGTGATCCAGGCCGGCGCGTCCGCGGCGGCGGGCATCACCCAGGTGTTCGGACCGGGCCAGGTATCGAGCACCGCGGCCAGGCGCGCCGCCGGCAAGGCCGCCAGGTCCAGCCAGCGCCGCAGCGGGTCCAGGTGCGCGGCGACCAGGATCAGGCCTTTCCCGACCGGGCGCTGCTTGAGCCGCAGCAGGCGCAGGACCGCGATCTCGTCGCCGGGATCGCAACCCAGCCCCCACACCGCCTCGGTCGGGTAGGCGAGCAGGCCGCCCTGGCGGAGCAGGGCGGCGGCTTCTTCGATGTCGATGGTGCGGGCCATGGCCGCCGATGTTAGCGGCGGCCGCGCCTGCGCGCGATGCAGGCCCGGGATGGCGCGGCGTCAGAACGGCGGCGCGTCATCCGCCGCGCCGCGCGCGGCCTTCTTCGCCGGTGCCTGCTTCGCCGCGGTTTTCTTCACGGCCTTCTTCGTCGCGGCCTTCTTCGCGGGCGCTTTCTTGGCCGGCGCCTTTTTCGCCGCCGCGGTCTTCGCGGGTGCGGCAGTTTTCCTCGCGGCCTTCTTGGCCACGGCCTTCTTCGCGACAGCCTTCTTCGCGCCGAAGCCACGCCGCGCCGGCTTCCCGGTTTCGGCCATCAACTGCTGCACCTCCTCCAGGGTCAGCGAGGCCGGCTCGCGGTCCTTGGGGATCTTGCCGTTGAGCTTGCCATCGCTGAGGTACGGACCGAAGCGGCCGTTGAGCACCTGGATGTCGCTGCCCGGGAATTCCTTGATGATCCGGTTGCGCGCGATCTCCTCCTTCTCCTCGATCAGGAACACCGCGCGCGCCAGGTCGATCTTGTACGGATCGTCCTCCTTCTTCAGCGAGGCATAGGTGCTGCCGCGCCGGGCGAACGGGCCGAAGCGGCCGATCCCCACGCTCACGGTCTCGCCGTTGCTCTCGCCGAGCACGCGCGGCATGTCGAACAGCTTCAGCGCATCGTCCAGGGTGATGGAGTAGATGCTCTGGCCCGGCTGCAGCGAGGCGAACTTCGGCTTTTCCTCGTCCTCCACGGTACCGACCTGGACCATCGGCCCGAAGCGGCCGATCCGCGCGCTGACGTCCTTGCCGCTCTTGGGGTCGACGCCCAGCGAACGCGAACTGCCGGCGTCGGTGCGGTCCAGCGACTGCTTCTTGTCCTCGACCAGCTCCTTGAACGGGCCCCAGAACTTCTCCATCAGCGGCACCCACTCCTCCTCGCCGCGGGAGACCGCGTCCAGCTCGTCCTCGAGCCGGGCGGTGAAGTCGTAGTCCACGTACTGGGCGAAGTGGCCGGAGAGGAACTTGCTGACCGCGCGTCCCACGTCGGTGGGCTTGAACGCGCGCCCTTCCATCTCCGCGTACTTGCGGAACAGCAGGGTCTGGATGATCGAGGCGTAGGTCGAGGGACGGCCGATGCCGTATTCCTCCAGCGCCTTGACCAGGGCCGCTTCGGTGAAGCGCGGCGGTGGCTGGGTGAAGTGCTGGTCGGCGTGGATGCGTTCCAGCGGCACCCGCTCGCCGGGCTTGAGCAGGGGCAGCTTGCGGCCCTCGTCCTCGTCCTCGGCGGCCTTGCCGTCCTTGCCTTCCTCGTACACGGCCAGGAAGCCGGGGAACACCACCGTGGTGCCGCTGGCGCGGAACGCGTGTTCGGCGCCGGCGGCCAGGTCCACCGAGACGGTGTTGAGCGTGGCCGGCACCATCTGGCAGGCCACCGCGCGCTTCCACACCAGTTCGTACAGCTTGCGTTCGTCGTCGGTGAGGTGGCGCGAAACCTGCGCGGGCGTGCGCAGCGCCGAGGTCGGGCGGATCGCCTCATGCGCTTCCTGCGCGTTCTTGGACTTGGTCTGGTAGAAGTTGGGCTTGTCCGGCAGCGAATCGGTGCCGTAGTCGCGCGCGATCACGTCGCGGATCTCGGCCAGCGCCTCCTGCGACAGGTTCACCGAGTCGGTACGCATGTAGCTGATCAAGCCGACCGTGCCCTCGTCTCCGAGGGTCACGCCCTCGTACAGCTTCTGCGCCACCTGCATGGTCTTGCGGGTGGTGAAGCCGAGCTTGCGCGAGGCCTCCTGCTGCAGGGTCGAGGTGGTGAACGGCGGCGCCGGACGGCGCTTGCGCTCCTTGCTGGCCACGTCGGTGACGTGCAGCGAGCCGGCGGCGGCCTGCTGGATGCGCAGGCGCGCGTCCTCGGCGGTGTCGCCGTCGGTGATGGTGAACTGCTCGAACTTCCTGCCGTCCAGCTTCACGAGTTTCGCGGTGAACGGCTGCGAGGCGTGCGCCAGTTCGGCGGCGATGGTCCAGTACTCGCGCGCCCTGAACGCCTCGATCTCCTCCTCGCGCTCGACGATCATGCGCAACGCCGGCGACTGCACGCGCCCGGCCGACAGGCCCGGCTGGACCTTGCGCCACAGCACTGGCGAGAGGTTGAAGCCGACCAGGTAGTCGAGCGCTCTGCGGGCTTGCTGCGCGTCGACGAGTTCGACGGCGATGTGGCGCGGATGGCCCATCGCCTCGCGGATCGCGCGCGGGGTGATCTCGGTGAACACCACCCGGTGCAGCGGCTTGTCCCCGAGCAGGCCGCGGTGCTTGAGGATCTCGGCGATGTGCCAGCTGATCGCCTCGCCCTCGCGGTCCGGGTCGGTCGCCAGCCAGATGTCGTCGGCGGTCTTGGCCGCGCGGGCGATCGCCTCGACGTGCCGCTCGTTCTTCTCGATCGTTTCGTAGCGCATGGCGAAGCCGCGCTCCGGATCGACCGCGCCCTCCTTCGGCACCAGGTCGCGGACGTGGCCGTAGGAGGCCAGGACGGTGAAGTCCTTGCCGAGGTATTTGTTGATCGTCTTGGCCTTGGCGGGCGACTCGACGATGAGCAGGTGCTTGGGCATGGCGGGCGGTTTCGGGGGAGCGGCGGTCCTTCCGGGACCGGGTGCGGGCGGCGGGCGCGGGGTCAGGCGCGCCTCCGCCAGAGAAGCCGACGCCCGGGAGGGAGCCCCCCGGGCGCGGTCGCTGTCCTTTTTATACGTGAATCACGCCGCGGGCGGCCGTGTCAAGCCGGCCGCCCGGTCCGGGTCCGGGAACGGTCAGAAACCCATCGACGCGATCATGCCGGCCAGGGCCAGGCCCAGCACCAGCAGGGCCAGCATGAACAGCCCGAACAGTACCAGCACCACCACGGTCACCGTGCCCAGCCCTTGCTGCTGCCACTCGGGGTGGTCGGTGAAGGCCCACTTGTCCACCACCAGGGTGTCGCAGAGCATGTCGTGCGGCGCCTGCTTGCGCTCGGTGAAGGCCACCATCAGGCCGGAGATCAGGATCCCGATGCCGCAGGTGAGGACGACGAACAGCAGGTAGGCCAGGTAGCGCAGGAACGCGCGCCCGAAGCCGACCGGGTCGCCGTTGCCGCGCACCACCTTGGCCCCCACCGCCATCTTGCCCAGGCTGGCCTGGGTGCCGGACGAGTGCATCCAGGCGAAGTACAGCGCCGGCACGCCGAAGCTGATCGCGTAGTTCAGCAGCAGGAAGCCGGCGCCCATGCCGGCACCGGCGAGCTCGGATTCGACCAGCGACGACATGCTCATGCCGAAAGCCAGCATCACCGGGATCAGCAGCGCGTAGCTGAGGAGGCCGGTGACCACGCCGTCGACGCAGGAGGCGGCGAAACGGCGCCAGAGGCCGGCTTGGACCACGGCGCCGCCGTGGACCGGCGCAGCCACCGCGCCGGTCGCGGCTTCCGGGGCGGAGTACGGGCTGTAGCCGCCGTCCGCAGGGGGCGCGGCCGGCACGGCGTGGAACCCGTCCGGGGCTGGCGCAGGATCCGCGGCAATGGCCGCGGGGGCCACCGGCTCGACCCGGAAGTCCAGGGTGGCCGGCGCTTCATCCAGGCCCAGCTCCGCGCGCAGCGAACCCAGCGGTTGCCAGGAGTCCAGGCCCTCGCGCCAGACCAGGGTGGCCGCGTCGATCTCGCCGGCGCGGAAACGCCGGCCGATCTCCTCGGCCGGTTGCGGGCCGATCTGCCGGCGCTGGCGGTCTGCGTAGTACCACTCGGTCATGCCTTGCTTCCTTCGTTCGTCGGTTGTTTCGCCGCTGCCATGCCCGGCCGCGTCAGCCGCGGCAGGAATGCGGGAGATAGCGGTCTTCCACCGAGGAGGAGCACATCCAGGTGTCCACCGCGGGGTTGTATTCCAGCCACAGGGTATTGCCGTCGAGCTGCTCGTGGCCGGGTGCGCGGATCGTCGCCGCCATCCCGCACAGCGTGCTGGACTCGAATTGGCCGAACTCGATCGACGCCAGGTGGGCGCCGGCATGACTGGTGGCGCGGCCGAAGGCCTCGTCGTCGTTGGTCGGGCAACGGCCGTGCGCTTCCAGGAAGGCGACCACGTCCGCCTGGTGCGCCTGCGCCTCGGCGATCGCGGCGCTGGCCTGCGCGCGCAGGGTGTAGTCCTGGTAGGTCGGGAGCGCGATCGCGGCCAGGATGCCGAGCACGGCCACGACGAACACGCCGGCCGCCGCGACCAGCGCGGCGATCGCGCAGCCGGACAGGTTGCGCGGCGGCGGTTGGGTGGCGGCGGCGGGCGTGGTTGCGGGCAGCGGCGGCGGCAGGGCCGGCAGCCCCAGTTCGATGGCGAAGTCCTGCAACGGGCGCCATTGCGCCTGGCCTTCGCGCCAGACCAGGGTGCGCGCGCCGATCGTGCCGGCCGCGACGAGTGCCTGCAGTTCGGCGGACGGCAGCGGCCCGTGCCGGCGCCCGTCGGCGGTGGCGTAATACCACTCGGTCATGAGGGTCCCCGTGAAGCCTGGGTGCAACTTAACCCATGCCCCGGATGTGCGGAAGCCGGCTTGCGCCGGCTTCCGGGACACGGGTCCGAGGCGCGGTGGCGGGTCAGTGCACCGGCTCCGGTTCCTCGCCGAACATCTGCGTCTCCATCCATGCATAGGCGGCCTCGGCGCCGGGCTGGTTGAACAGCACCATCAGCACCACCCACTTGAGGTCGTCCAGGTCCAGCTCGTCCTGGTCGAGGGCCATGGCCCGGTCGAGCACCAGTTCGCGCTGGTCGGCATCGAGCACGCCATGCTGCTCCAGGAACAGCAGGAAGCCGCGGCACTCCACGTCCAGCCGATCCAGCTCGGGGCCGTGGTAGACCCGCACCGGGCCGTCAACCCGCGTCGGGCCGCCCGCCGGGCGCTGCTGAGCCAGGCCGTCGAGCCAGTCGAAGGCCTTGTTGATCTCGCTGGGGCTGAAGCCGGCCTCGATCAGGCCCTGCTGCAACGGGTCGCGGTCGTGGAGGCAGTCCGCATCGTCGCCGATGTAGTGTTCGAACAGGTAGAGCAGGACGTCCAGAATGCTTTCTTTCATTGCCCTCGGCCTGCGCCCGGTGGGGGCGCCGTGGGGTTGTGGACCACCGGCGTCGTGGGACGTCGCTCAGTCGCCCTGCCGCGCGACCGTGCCGCCGCCGGTGGAGTTGCGGGCGTAGCGGCCATGTTCGACCACGACCCGCCCGTCCAGTTCCATGCCCAGCAGCATGGAGGACAGGGCAGCGGTCGTCAATCCGGTGCGTTCAGCCAGCACATCCATAGGGGTGGGGTCGTGGCCCAGCGCTTTCCACAAGCTGTCGTGGTCGGGATCCAGGCGGCGGGGTGCCGGACCGGCGCCCGTCCGGGTCCTTCCGGGGGCGTTCGCCGAGGCTGCGGGCGGGTCCAAGGCCAGCGCCAGGCGCGCGGCCAGCGGTGCGATCCCCGCCAGCACCTCCTCCGGCGTCTCCACCAGCTGGGCGCCGTCGCGGATCAGGCGGTGGCAGCCGCGCGCCTGCGGCAGGTGGATCGAGCCCGGGATGGCGAATACCTCGCGCCCGGCCTCCGCGGCCAGGCGGGCGGTGATCAGGGCGCCGGAGCGCAGCGCCGCCTCGACCACCAGGGTGCCCAGCGCCAGTCCGGCGATGATCCGGTTGCGGGCCGGGAAGTGCCAGGCCCTGCCCGGGGTGCCCGGGGGGTGTTCGCTGACCACCGCGCCCTGCGCGGCGATGCGGTCGCGCAGGGCCGCATGCCGCGGCGGATAGGCCAGGTCCGGGCCGGTGCCGAGCACGGCGACGGTGAGCCCGCCGGGCATGGCCAGCGCGGCCTGGTGCGCGGCCGCGTCGACCCCGGCGGCCATGCCGCTGGCCACCGCCACCCCGGCCCGGCACAGCGCCGCGGCGAACCGGCGCGCGTTGTCGCAACCGCCGGCGCTGGCGCCGCGGCTGCCGACCACCGCCACCGCCGGGCGCCACAGCAGGTCCGGGTCGCCATCGACGAACGGCGCCAGCGGCGGGTGCGGCGCCTGCCGCAGCAGCGGAGGGTAGCGGGGATCGTCGCGGCCGATCAGGTGGCGGCCGGGGCGCGCCAGCCACGCCAGTGCGTGGTCCATCGCCGGTAACGCCGGGTCGGCGGATCGGGCCAGTCC
>JAFLEA010000086.1 GCA_017302035.1 Lysobacterales bacterium | reverse complement strand
CGCAGGGGCAGGGGTTCATGGCCGCCACCAGCTGGAAGCGCGCCGGGAACTCGGCGCTGCGCGCGGCGCGGGAAATGGTGATGCGACCGGACTCGAGCGGTTCGCGCAGCACTTCCAGCGCCGCCCGGCTCCACTCGGGCAATTCGTCCAGGAACAGCACCCCGTTGTGCGCCAGCGAGATCTCGCCCGGGCGCGGTGGGTTGCCGCCGCCGGCCAGGGCCACCGGGCTGGCGCCATGGTGGGGCGTGCGCAGCGGACGCCGGCGCCAGCGTGCCGGATCGATGCCGCGGCCGCTGCTGGAATGGACGACCGCCGTCTCCAGCGCCTCGGCCTCGCTGGCTTCCGGCAGCAGCCCGGGCAGGCACGAGGCCAGCAAGGTCTTGCCGCAGCCGGGCGGACCGCTCATCAGCAGGTGGTGGGCACCGGCGGCGGCGATCTCCAGCGCGCGCCGGGCCTGGGCCTGGCCACGCACGTCGGCCAGGTCGGGCAGGCCGGCCGCAGGCGCGGGGCCCGCCCTCCCGTGGTCGCCGGTCGCGCGCGGCAGCGACGCGCGATCGGCCAGCCCGGCGCAGGCCTCCAGCAGGGTACGGGCGAGATAGGCTTCCGCGTCGCGTGCCAGCGCCGCCTCGGCGCCGCTGCCGGCCGGTACCACCAGCCGGCGGCCGTCGCGGGCGGCGGCCAGCACCGCCGCCAGCACGCCGTCGACCGGGCGCAGTTCGCCGGTCAGGCCCAGCTCGCCGAGGAACTCGCAGCCGGCCAGCGCATCGCGGTCGATCTGGCCGCTGGCGGCGAGGATGCCCAGGGCGATGGGCAGGTCGAAGCGGCCACCGTCCTTGGGTAGGTCCGCCGGGGCCAGGTTGATGGTGATCCGCCGCTGCGGGTATTCGAACTGGGCGCAGAGGATCGCCGCACGCACCCGGTCGCGCGATTCGCGCACGGCCGCGGCCGGCAGGCCGACGATCTGGGTGGAAGGCAGGCCGCCGGAGAGATGGACCTCGACCTGGACCGGCGGCGCCGTGACCCCGGCGCGGGCGCGGCTGTGCACCAGCGCCAGGCCCACGGCCGTGGCCTCAGCCCGGGCCGGTGGGCAACTGGCCGGCCTGGAGGCGGGCTTCCAGTTCCGCCACCGTCCCTTCCAGCGCCTCCAGCTTCTCGCGGGTGCGCAGCAGCACCGCGCGCTGGACCTCGAATTCCTCGCGGGTGACCAGGTCCAGCCTGGCCAGCCCGCTCCGCAGCACGGCGCGGAAGCTGGCCTGCAGCTCCTCGCCCGACTCGCGCAGGCCCGGGGGAACCCGTTCGCTCAGGCGGCGGGCGAGGTCGTCGATGTGGTTGAGGTCGATCATGGGGTCCTCCGCGGGGAGACAGTCTGCGCCGGCGCGGTGGCGGGCGGGATAGGGATGCGGCGGCGCGCGCGGTCGGAAAACTCCGATCCAACGGGGCTGCCGCGATCGGCATTGAAGCCGGCCCGCCGGGGGCATGGCAAGCGCGCCGCGCTATCCTGTCGATCCCGCACATCCTTGGAGCCGCGCGATGAAGATGGTCATGGCCGTGATCAAGCCGTTCAAGCTCGACGATGTGCGCGAGGCGCTGTCGGCGCACGGCGTGGCCGGGATCACCGTCACCGAGGTCAAGGGTTTCGGCCGGCAGAAGGGCCATACCGAGCTGTACCGCGGCGCGGAGTACGTGGTCGACTTCCTGCCCAAGGTGAAGGTCGAGGTGGCGGTGTCCGACGACCAGGCCGAGGCCGTGGTCGAGGCCATCGTGCGCGCGGCCGGCACCGGCAAGATCGGCGACGGCAAGGTGTTCGTCTACGACCTCGGCCGGGTGGTACGGATCCGCACCGGCGAGCTGGACGCGGACGCGCTGTAGGGAGGAGCGACCATGGGCATGGGAAAGGCCCCGGGCACATGCGTGTTGCTGGCCGCGTTGGCACTGGCCGGATGCAAGGAACTCGATGACTCGCTGGCCTGGGTGTTCGGGCAGAAGGCGCCGACGTCCACCGAGCCACCGCCCACGGACGATGCGGCGCGCGTCGATCCGGTTCCCGATCCGGCGTCGGCACCGGCACCGGCACCGGCACCGGCACCGGCCGAGGAAGCAGCGGCAGCGGCGACGCGGCCTTTCGATTTCGAGGTCTCCGCGGATCCGGCGGCGCTGCCGCAACCTGCGGCGTGCGCCTTTCCGGAGCTGGCGGCGGCCGGGCCCTTCCAGCTCTATGCGGCCGGTGCCTATGGTGGCCGCACGCTCGGCTACCAGATCGATCGCAGCGGCAACGAGGGCACCGCCGTCG
Source organism: Lysobacterales bacterium (assembly GCA_017302035.1). GTDB lineage: Bacteria > Pseudomonadota > Gammaproteobacteria > Xanthomonadales > Xanthomonadaceae > Pseudoxanthomonas. Next base: position 6,587 of record JAFLEA010000086.1, on the reverse strand, counting down.
ACGTGCTGGTCAACTCCCCCCATTCGCCGGTGGCGTTGATGCTGGGGAACTACCAGCCCACCGCATGGAACATCGGCTGGACCGAGGGCACGCGCATCGTCGCGGTGCTGGTCGGGGGCTACCATGCACAGCAAGTCACCGGCCTGCCGGCCGACGTGCCTCGGATCGTCAGTACTCACGACAACCGTGGTGCCTGTGGCTACTTCTACGTCTCGGCCGACAAGCCGCAGGGCCTCAACCCGTTGGCGCGGCAAGTGTTCGGGCGACGGATCGACATGCTGTACCCGGTGCGGGAGGGCAAGGTGGTGATCGGCGCCACGCCGGAGGCCGGGGCAAAGCTCCTGACCGACGCGGCGGCCAGCCCGGTGTCCACGTTCCGGGTCCCCGACATGCTGGCCGCCGGCGAGGCCGGGCTGGAATATGCAGTGCGCCAGGGATGGCTGCGCCCGGCGACGCCGGGCGATGCCCAGGCCTGGATCGCGGCGCTCGATGCACAGCCCGGCGGCGACCTGCCGCCGGTGGCGGGCGGGCCGCCCCGGCGGTCGCTGAACGTGCACAACGGATACGTGGTGCTGAAGCCGTTCGAGCTGCCGCCGGGCCTGTACGGCGCGCATTCGGCCACGTTCTTCGTGCCCAAGGGCGTTTCCCGCCCGACCGGCAACCCCGGGCACTCGGCGATCTATGACTTCAACACGCTCACCTGCCAGGGTGCGATATGCGGCATGGGCCAGTAGGCCGGACCGGCACGCTGGCCGCCGATGCGTTGCGAGGCTGCCGTTGCCCGATTGTCATGTCCGGGTTCCCCGGCGGGAGTACAGTAGGGGAGCGACGCCCTCGGGCCGAAGGTCCACGTCACCGCAATCCACCCGAACGAAAGATGCCAGGAGAAAAGCAATGAGGAGAACCAAGAGCCTGCTCGGCACCGCGGCGCGCACCGCCGTGATCACCGGCACCGCCAAGGCGGTGATGGGCAAGGGCGGCAATGCCGCCCCGCCGCCGGAGGCAGCCGCCACCCCGGCGCCGGCCGCCGCGGCCGCGCCGACCGGCATGACCGACGACAAGATCGCCACGTTGCAGAAGCTCGCCGACCTGCACAAGAGCGGGGTGCTGACCGACGAGGAATTCGCGGCACAGAAGGCCAAGATCCTGGCCGGATGAGTCCGGCGGGTCGCCGCAGGCAAAAAAGGAAGCCCCGCATCGCGGGGCTTCTTCTTTCCGGGGCCGGCGCGGGCTTCAGTCGCCCAGCGCGGCGGCCACGAACGGCGGCGCCACCAGCACGCCGGCATGCAGGTGCGCGGTGTAGTACAGGGTGTGGAACGGTTTGGCGACCGCATCGGCCTGGCGGAAACCGAAATCGAAGCCGGCGTGCTTGCTGGCCACGGTCACGCTCCACCAGCCGGTGGGATAGCACGGTTGCGGGAACGGCAGGGTCCTGAACGACTCGAACCCGGCCTTGCCCATCTCCGCGCGCATGTCCTTGATCAGGTCCAGCAGCGCCAGCGGCGATTCGCTCTGCTGCACCAGCAGGCCGTCGTCCTTCAGCGCGCGGAAGCAGCTTTCGAAGAACGCCTTGTTGAACAAACCCTCGGCCGGCCCGACCGGGTCGGTGGAATCGACGATCACCACGTCCACGCTGCCCGGCTCGCAGTTGGCCATGTAGGCCACGCCGTCGTCGAACAGCAGTTCGGCGCGCGGATCGCCGTTGGATTCGCACAGCTCCGGGAAATGCTTCTCGGACATGCGGGTGACCTGCTCGTCGATGTCGCACTGGGTGGCTCGGGCCACGCCGGGGTGCTTGAGCACCTCGCGCAGGGTGCCGCAGTCGCCGCCGCCGATGATCACCACCCGCTTCGGGTCCGGGTGGGTGAACAGCACCGGGTGGGAGATCATCTCGTGATAGAAGAAGTTGTCGCGGGTGGTCAGCATCATCGCCCCGTCGATGACCATCAGCTTGCCCCAGTCGGTGCTGGCGTAGATCTCGATCTTCTGGAACGGCGACTGCACCTCGTCCAGCTTGGCGGTGACGCGAAAGCCGATCGCCGAGCCGGTGTGGTCGAAGCGCTCGATGAACCAGTTGTCGTTGGCGGTCATGGCGGGGTCCTGGGGCAGTGGAGCGGATGCGGGCGCGCATTGTAACGGACCCCCATGACCGCAGCCTGTAGAATGCGCCACCGCCCGAACCGTGCCGGAAGCCGCCATGTCCTGGTCCATCGACCAAGCCCGCAAGACCTATTCCATCCCGCACTGGGCGGAGGGGTATTTCGACGTGGACGGCGCCGGCCGCATCGTGGTCACGCCGAAGGGCGCACAGGGCCCGTCGATCCCGCTGCCGGAGGTGGTGGACGCCGCCCGTGCGCAAGGCGCCAAGCTGCCGCTGCTGGTGCGCTTCCCGGACATCCTCGGCGACCGCCTGGGCAAGCTGCAGGCCGCCTTCGCCCAGGCGCAGCAGGACTGGGACTACGCCGGCGGCTACACCGCGGTGTATCCGATCAAGGTCAACCAGCACGCCGGCGTGGCCGGTACCCTGGCCTCGCACCATGGCGAGGGCTTCGGCCTGGAAGCCGGCAGCAAGCCCGAGCTCATGGCAGTGCTGGCGCTGTCGCGGCCGGGCGGGTTGATCGTGTGCAACGGCTACAAGGACCGCGAATACATCCGCCTGGCCCTGATCGGGCGCAAGCTGGGGTTGCAGACCTTCATCGTCATCGAGAAGCCCTCCGAGCTGGCGGTGGCGCTGGAGGAGGCCGCCGCACTGGGGGTCAGGCCGGGCCTGGGCGTGCGCATGCGCCTGGCCTCGCTGGGTGCCGGCAAGTGGCAGAACAGCGGCGGCGACAAGGCCAAGTTCGGCCTCGACCCGCGCCAGTTGCTGACCCTGTGGAAGGAACTGCGCGACGCCGGCATGGGCGATTGCCTGGAACTGCTGCACTTCCACATGGGCAGCCAGATCAGCAACGTGCGCGACATCGCCGCCGGCATGCGCGAGGCCACCCGCTACTTCGTCGAACTCTCGCGCCAGGGCGCGAGGATCAGCCACGTCGATGTCGGCGGCGGCCTGGGCATCGACTACGAAGGCACGCGCAGCCGCAGCTACAACTCGGTCAACTACGGCATCCACCACTACGCCTCCAGCATCGTGCAGCCCCTGGCCGAGGCCTGCCGCGCGGAAGGGCTGGCGCCGCCGCGCATCGTCACCGAGTGCGGGCGGGCGATGACCGCCCACCATGCGGTGCTGGTGGCCAACGTCAGCGAGGTCGAGCGCGCGCCGGAAGGCCGCGTGCCCGAGCCGCATGCCGACGAGTCCCAGCCGGTGCGCCAGCTGCGCGAGCTGCACGCCGAGATGGCCCAGCGCCCGGCGGTGGAAGTGTTCCACGAGGCCACCCAGGCGCACGCCGAAGGCCTGAGCCTGTATGCGCTGGGCCAGCTGGACCTGGTCCAGCGCGCGCGCATCGACGACCTGTTCTACGCCATCGCCCATGCGGTGAAGGCGCGCCTGACCTACGACGAGAAGAGCCATCGCGACCTGCTCGACGAACTCAGCGAGCGGCTGGTGGACAAGTATTTCGTCAACTTCAGCGTGTTCGAGTCGATGCCCGACGTGTGGGCGATCGACCAGGTGTTCCCGATCGTGCCGATCGAGCGCCTGGACGAGGCACCGACCCGGCGCGGCACCATCGCCGACATGACCTGCGATTCGGACGGCAAGATCGACACCTACGTCGAGAACGAGGATCTGGACAGTTCGCTGCCGCTGCACGAGTTGCGCCGCGGCGAGAGCTACCGGCTCGGTTTCTTCCTGGTCGGTGCCTACCAGGAGATCCTCGGCGACATCCACAACCTGTTCGGCGACACCGACGCGGTGGAGGTGCGGGCCGGCAAGGATGGCGGCTACGCCATCACCCAGCAGCGCCGCGGCGACACCACCGACGTGATGCTGGACTACGTCGGCTACAGGCTCGACGACCTGCGCCGGATCTACAAGGCACGGGTCGGTGCGGCCGATATCGGCCCCTCGGAGGCGGCGCGGCTGAATGCCGCCCTGGAAAGGGGACTGACCGGATACACCTACCTGTCGGACGAGCCTGCAGCATGAACCCGACCCTGCGCGGGAACCGCGCGCGGGTGTAAGCCACCGTCCCGTCAGTGTATGTTGCCCCCTGCCTAGACGTGGGAGGGGTGCGGGTGCTGGAGCTGTTCGCAGCGGTGGGAATCGGCCTGGCAATGATCCTGCCGCTGGCCAACCCCTTGACTACCGTGGCCCTGCTGATGGGCCTTTCGCGCGGGATGACCGAGGCCGAGCGCAACCACCAGGCGCTGAAGGCTTCGATCTACAGCTTCGCGATCATGATGGTGGCCTTCTACGTGGGCCAGCTGGTGATGAACCTGTTCGGGGTCTCGATCACCGGCCTGCGCATCGCCGGCGGTCTGATCGTGGCCTTCATCGGCTTCCGCATGCTGTTCCCGGAGCAGAAGCTGGACGAAACTCCGGAAGTGGAGCGCCGCGGCGAGGAACTGCGCCAGCGCCGCACCGAAGACATCGCCTTCATCCCGCTGGCCATGCCCACTACCGCCGGTCCGGGCACCATCGCCATGATCATCAGCGTCGCCGCTGCGATGAAGGACAAGCAGCCCTATGCCGACTGGGTGATGCTGGTGGCGCCGCCACTGACCTTCTTCCTGGCCTGCGCGATCCTGCTGCTGTGCCTGCGCAGTTCCGGTTTCATCATGCAGAAGCTGGGCAACAGCGGCGTGGAGGCGTTCTCGCGGTTGATGGGCTTCCTGCTGGTCTGCATCGGCGTGCAGTTCGTGATCAACGGCGTCTACGAGGTCGTGCTGGAAGTGCAGGCGCTGCTGGCGGCCTGATCCGGACCGGGGTCAGTCGCGATAGACCTGGAACCCCGCGAACGACTGGCTCACCGGCATGATCTCCAGCCGGTTGATGTTCAGGTGCGGCGGCAGGGTGGCGACGTGGAAGATCTGCTCGGCGATGTCCTCGCCGGTCATCGGGTGCGCGTCGGCGTACAGCTTGTCGGAGGCGGCCTGGTTGCCGTGGGTGCGGACCAGGGTGAACTCGGTCTGCGCCATGCCCGGCTCGATCGTGGTCACGCGCACGCCGGTGCCGTGCAGGTCGGAGCGCAGGTTCAGCGAGAACTGGCTGACGAAGGCCTTGGTGCCGCCATAGACGTTGCCTCCCGGGTACGGGTACACGCCGGCCACCGAGCTGACGTTGATGATCACGCCCCGGCGCGCGATCAGGGTCGGCAGCAGACGTTGGGTCAGGACCACCAGTGCGGTGACATTGGTGTCGATCATCGTCCGCCAGTCCTCGAGGCTGGCCTGCTGCGCCGGCGCGGTGCCCAGCGCCAGGCCGGCGTTGTTGACCAGCACGTCGATGTCACGGAAGCCTTCCGGCAGCGCAGCCAGCGCCGCGTCCATCGCTGCCGCGTCGCGCACGTCGAAGCAGGCCGGATGCACCTTGTCAGCCCCCAGTTCGTCGACCAGCGCCTGCAGCCGTTCGCGGCGGCGGCCAGTGGCCACCACCTTCCAGCCGTCGGCGACGAAGCGGCGCGCGGCGGCCAGGCCGAAGCCGGAAGTGGCACCCGTGATCACTGCGGTCTTGCTCATCGTCGTCACCAAAGGAAGGGCAGCAACCGCCGGGTCTGTCGCGCGTACGCTTCGTACTCGGCGGGGAAGACTTCGCGCAGCGCCTGCTCCTCGACGCGGATGCGCCGCAGGAAGGCCAGGGTCACCGGCACCATGGCGACCAGCAGCGAGGCCCAGTTGCCCAGGGCCAGGCCGAAGCCGAGGAAGGTCAGCAGCGAGCCGGTGTAGGAAGGATGGCGCAGCCGGCGATACGGACCGTCGCGGACCAGGCGATGGTCCGCGTGCACGGCGACGTCGACGGTGAAGAACCGGTCCAGCACGCGGATCGCCCACCAGCGCAATGCCAGGCCCGCCGCCATCGCGACCAGGCCCAGCCAGAACAGGGGCCCCGACAGCGATGCGGGGAAGCGCAGCCAGCCGCGGAACGACAGCCATACCGCCACGGCCACACTCAGGTAGATGACGACGCTGAGCAGGCGCAGGCTGCCGCGGTCGCGGCCTTGCGCGCCGACGCCGGAACGCTTGCGCCAGTCCAGCCACAACTCGCCGCCCACCCACAGCGCGATCAGGCCGTAGAACGCCAGCGGCGCCGGAGCGAGAGCCATGAGGGTTATTGCGCCCTGATCGCCATCGCCGGCAGGCCGCTGGCGGCGAGTTTCTGCTTGGCCTCGGCCAGTTCGCCGGCGCTGGCGTAAGGGCCCATGCGCACGCGATAAACGGTGCGGCCATTGGCCTGGCCGGATTCCACCCGCGCGCCGAGGCCGAGCATGGCGATCTTGGCCTTCACTTCCTCGGCGTCGCCGGGCGCGCCGAAGGCGCCGGCCTGGAGGATGTAGCGCGCGCCCTCGGCGGGCGCGGCGGAGGCGCCCTGCTGCTGCTCGTCCTCTACGCCCGCATCCGGGCGGTCGACGAGGAACTGAAGCTCAAAAAACACCGCTCGCGGGATGCCGGGCTGGCCGATCTGCTCAACTACGCCGCGCTGGTCGATG
>JAFLEA010000085.1 GCA_017302035.1 Lysobacterales bacterium | reverse complement strand
GCGCGGCATGGCCGGCCGGGTCGGCGATCACCGCATGGTCGGGGCGGTGGATGGCGCACAGGGCGAGCAGCGCGTCCACCTGGCTGCCGGCGGCCAGCACGCTGGCGCGCATGTGGCCGGAGTGACGCGCGATCACGTCCAGCGCCGAGGCGCCGATCGAGCCCGTGGCGCCGAGTACGGCGACCTGGCGCAGGTTCGCGGTGGCGGGCATGTGCGGCGCGTCCTGGCTCAGAAACCGAGGATTTCCTTGCCGATCGCGAACACCGGCAGGGCCGCCAGCACGCCGTCGATGCGGTCGAGGATGCCGCCGTGGCCCGGGATCAGGTGGCCGGAATCCTTCACCCCGGCCTGGCGCTTGAGCAGGCTCTCGACCAGGTCGCCCACGATCGAGGCGATCACCGCCAATGCCGCGACCAGCGCCAGCATCGGCACCTGCGCGGCGGGGATGCCGGCGAACAGGCCCAGGCCCAGGGCGACGGCCACGCCCGCGGCCAGGCCGCCGACGGCGCCTTCCACGGTCTTGTTCGGGCTGATGGTCGGCGCCAGCTTGCGCTTGCCGAAGCGGCGACCGGCGAAATAGGCGCCGGAGTCGGCCGCCCATACCAGGGCCAGCGCCGCCAGCAGCCAGCGATGGCCGTTGCCGCCGGTCGCTTCCGGCAGGCCGGACAGGCCGGCGAAATTGCCGGAGTGGATCAGGCACAGCGCGCACCACGCCGGAACCACGGCCAGGGTGCCGGCGGCGAGCTTGAATGCGCGCGCCAGCGGCCGCTCGCCGGCGGTGAAGGCCGGGCGCCACAGCCACAGCGGCGCCAGCAGCAGCCAGGCCAGCGCGCCGGCCAGGGCGATGGTCTGGAACAGCGCCGGCGACAGCCCGGCGTCGCCGCGCGAGGCCCATACCAGCAGCACCATCAGCGCCAGGTTCAGGCCGACCAGCACGATCCGCGGCAGGGTGTCGTCGACCCCGGCCAGCTTCAGCCACTCCCACAGGCCGCCGAGCAGGACCAGCGCGGCCAGCGCGGCCAGCCACGGGGTGGGCAGGAACAGGATCGCCGCGATCGCGGCCGGGGCCATGACCAGGGCGGCAAGGACGCGGGTACGGGTCATGCGGGTGTCTCCGCGCCGACCTGGGCGCTGGTCAGGCCGAAGCGGCGTTCGCGCCCGGCATAGTCGTCCAGGGCCTGCTGCAGCACGCCGGCATCCACGTCCGGCCACAGGGTGTCGGTGAACCACAGTTCGGCATAGGCCAGCTGCCAGAGCAGGAAGTTGCTGATCCGCTGGTCGCCGCCGGTGCGGATGAACAGGTCCGGCGGCGGCAGGTCGGCCAGGGCCATGCGTGCGCCCACCGCGGCCTCGTCGATGTCCTCGGCGCGCAGGCGGCCGGCGGCCACGTCCGCGGCCAGCGCGCGCGCGGCCGCGGCGATGTCCTGGCGACCGCCATAGCTGGCGGCGACAGCCAGCTGCAGGCATCCGTTGCGCGCGGTCTGGGCTTCGGCCGCGTCCATGCGCGCGCGGATCCCGTCGGAGAACAGGCTGCGTTCGCCGATGAAGCGCACCCGCACCCCGCGCCGGTCCAGTTCGTCGACCTCGCGTTCCAGGGCATTGAGGAACAGCTTCATCAGCGCCCCGACTTCTTCCTCCGGACGGCCCCAGTTCTCGCTGGAGAAGGCGAACAGGGTCAGTGCACCGACCCCGCGCTGCAGGCAGAAATCGATCGCCAGGTTGACCGCCCGCGCGCCGGCGCGGTGGCCGATGATGCGCGGACGGCGCCGGCGCTGGGCCCAGCGGCCGTTGCCGTCCATGATGATCGCCAGGTGGCGGGGAACCGGCGCGGCGGTGGCGGGAACGGCAGTCATGCCCGATACGGAGCGATCAGGCCGCTCAGACCGCCATCAGTTCCTGTTCCTTGGCCTTGACCACTTCGTCCACGTCCTTGATCGCCTTGTCGGTGATCTTCTGGATGTCTTCCTCGGCGCGGCGCACTTCGTCCTCGGTCACCTGCTTGTCCTTGAGCAGGTCCTTGACGTGCTGGTTGGCGTCGCGGCGGATGTTGCGGATCGCCACCTTGGTGTCCTCGCCCTCGCCGTGCACGACCTTGGTCAGTTCGCGGCGGCGCTCCTCGGTCAGGGCCGGGAGGTTGAGGCGGATGGTGGTGCCGGCGGTGTTCGGGGTCAGGCCCAGGTCAGAGGCCAGGATCGCCTTCTCGATCGCGCCGACCATGGCCTTGTCCCACGGGTTGATCACCAGCGAACGGGCGTCGGAGACCGACACCGCGGCCACCTGCGACAGCGGCACGTCGCTGCCGTAGGCGCTGACCTTGATGGTGTCGACCAGGCCGGTGGAGGCGCGGCCGGTGCGGACCTTGACCAGGTTGTGGCGCAGGGCGTCGATGCTCTTCGCCATGCGGGCCTGCGCGTCTTGCTTGAGCTGGTTGATCATCGCCGTAATCCGTGGAAAAACTGAATCCGGCGATTATAGGGGATCGCCCACCCGGGCGGGCCGGAACCGGGGCCTGGCGCGACCGGGCATGCCTCAGTGGCGGGCGCGGACCAGGGTGCCGACACTGTCGCCCTTGAGGATCCGCATCAGGTTGCCGGGCACGGAGATGTCGTAGACCCGCAACGGGATGCCGTGGTCGCGGCACAGGGCGAAGGCGGCGGTGTCCATCACCTGCAGGCCGCGGGCGATGACCTCGTCGTGGTCCAGTTCCTCGAAGCGGACGGCATCCGGGTACTTCTTCGGGTCGCGGTCGTAGACGCCGTCGACCTTGGTGGCCTTGAGCAGCAGGTCGGCGTTGATCTCGATCGCGCGCAGGGCGGCGGCCGAGTCGGTGGTGAAGAAGGGATTGCCGGTACCGGCGGCGAAGATCGCGATCCGGCCTTTCTCCAGGTGGCGCACGGCGCGGCGGCGGATGTAGTCCTCGCACACGTCGTTGATCTTGATCGCGCTCATGACCCGGACCTTGCCGCCGAGCTTCTCCAGGGCGTCCTGCATCGCCAGGGCGTTGATCACGGTGGCCAGCATGCCCATCTGGTCGCCGGTGACCCGGTCCATGCCGCTGGCGGCCAGGCCGGCGCCGCGGAAGATGTTGCCGCCGCCGATCACCAGGCCGACCTCGGCGCCGGCGTCGTGGACCTCGATGATCTCGCGGGCGATGCGGCCGATCATCACCGGGTCGATGCCGTAGTCCTCGGCCCCCATCAGCGCCTCCCCCGACAGTTTCAGCAGGACGCGGCGGTAGGCGAGCTCGGACATGGCGGTCTCGGGGGCAGGGGGGGGCGCGGGAATTCTAGCGGAAAAAGCATCCCCTTCGGACGGGGCCGCCGTACCTCGGGGGTTTGGCGCGTCGCCCGGTTCCGCGTCCTGCTCCAACGGGCGAGCGCGGCACATCCATGTGCCGCTCGCGCCAAACCCCCAAGGCACGACGTCCTCCGCGAGAGTCAAGATCACCGCTTCTACTAGAAGCGGGAATCCTCACACCCGCAGAGGACGTCGATGCAAGGGTGTCCCGTTCGAGTGGTACATGGATGTACCACGCCCGCGTGTTGGAGCAGGGACAGCGAAACCATGCGGCGAACGGGACACCGCTTGCAGCGGCGGCCCCTGGCCGAAGCAAGCGCCCTTGATCTTCGTCCAGGCAACGCCTCCTCACCGAAGGCAGTACTTCAAAGCAGAAACCCGCCATTTCTGGCGGGTTTCTGCTGACAACCTCGAGATGGAGCGATGGATCAGACCTGCATCGCCTTGGCGACTTCGGCGGCGTAGTCCTCGACCACCTTCTCGATGCCTTCGCCGACCACCAGGCGCTGGAAGCCGACCACGTCGCCGCCGGCGGCCTTGAGCGCCTGCTCGACCGTCTTGTCGCCGTCCAGCACGTAGTTCTGGCCGTACAGGGTCACTTCGCTGACGATCTTGTTGATCTTGCCGCTGATGATCTTCTCCAGGATCTCGGCCGGCTTGGCCTTGTCCTTCTCGCTCATCTTGGCCAGCTCGATTTCCTTCTCCTTGGCCACGAACTCGGCCGGCACGTCGGCGGCCTTGTTGTACGGCGGGTTCATCGCCGCCACGTGCATCGCCAGGCCACCGGCCAGCTCGGCGTTGCCGCCGGCCAGGTCCACCAGCACGCCGATCTTGCCGTTGGTGTGCACGTAGGCGCCGACGGTGTTGGCGCCGTCGACCTTGGCCAGGCGGCGGATCTGGATGTTCTCGCCGAGCTTCTGGATCGCCGCGGCACGGGCTTCCTCGACGGTCTCGCCGGACGCCAGCTTGGCGCTCTTGAGCGCTTCCACGTCGGCGGCGCCGGAGGCCAGCGCGGCCTGGGCGACGGCGTCCACGAAGGCGATGAAGTTGGCGTCCTTGGCGACGAAGTCGGTCTCGGAGTTCACTTCGACCAGCACGGCCTTGCCGCCGGCCTGGGCAACACCAATACGGCCCTCGGCGGTGACGCGGTCGGCCTTCTTGTCGGCCTTGGCGGCGCCGGACTTGCGCAGGGCCTCGGCCGCGGCGTCGATGTCGCCGTTGCTTTCGGTGAGCGCCTTCTTGCACTCCATCATGCCGGCGCCGGTGCGCTCGCGCAGTTCCTTGACCAGGGAAGCGGTGATTTCAGCCATTGGGGGATACCTTTATCTGTGAATGCGATGCGCCGTCCCCGCCACTTTCCACGGGCGGACGCCCGGTCGGGCGGGAACGACGGGTGAAGCTGCGGTCGCGCGGGATCGCGCGGCCGCATTGCGGTGCGGTTACTCCGCCGCGGCGGCCTCGCCGTCCTCGGCCTTGGCGCGGCGCGGTGCGGCCTTCTTGGCCGGGGCGCGGCGCGGGGCCTTGCCGTCGCCATCGGCTTCGGCGAAGTCGCCTTCGGTCACGTTGGCGGCGTTCGGCGCGGCGGCCTTGCCTTCCAGCACGGCGTCGGCGGCGGCACGGGCGTACAGCTGCACGGCGCGGATGGCGTCGTCGTTGCCCGGGATGGCGTAGTCGACCAGGGCCGGGTCGTAGTTGGTGTCGACCACCGCGATCACCGGGATGCCGAGCTTCTTGGCTTCCTTGATCGCGATGTCCTCGTGGCCGATGTCGATCACGAACAGCGCGTCGGGCAGGCGGTTCATGTCCTTGATGCCGCCCAGCGAGGCTTCCAGCTTGTCGCGCTCGCGGCGCAGGCCCAGCACTTCGTGCTTGACCAGCTTGTCGAAGGTGCCGTCGGTCTCGGCGGACTCCAGCTCCTTCAGGCGCGACACCGACTGCTTGACGGTGCGGAAGTTGGTCAGGGTGCCGCCCAGCCAGCGCTGGGTCATGTACGGCATGCCGCAACGCTCGGCCTCTTCCTTGATCGCCTCGCGCGCGCTGCGCTTGGTGCCGACGAACAGGAGGGTGCCGCGCTTCTGGGCGATGGCGGAGATGAAGTTCATCGCGTCGGAGAAAAGCGGGACGGTCTTCTCGAGGTTGATGATGTGGATCTTGCCGCGGGCACCGAAGATGTACGGGGCCATCTTCGGGTTCCAGTAGCGGGTCTGGTGGCCGAAGTGGACGCCGGCTTCCAGCATCTGGCGCATGGTGATCTGGGGCATTGCTCGTGACTCCTGATGGTGGAACCGCGCCCGCGGCCGGCATGTCCGGCAAGTGCGGGAGGCTGCGGCCATGGCGGCGGCAGCGGCGATTCCGGGGTTGGGCCTCCCTGGCGCTTCCGCGTCCGAACCCACATTACGTACTGGAACCTCGGCTCCAGGCGTTTATGGGCACCCCGGCACGGAGGGTGGCGTCAGGTGTGTATTCGCCGGGGCCGGCGGGGCCGGCGCCACCCCGCCCGGCGTGGGCGGCCCGACGGGGTCGGGCGGAGGGTTAGCCGGAAAAGTATAGCCCGGGCCGCGGTTCCGGGGCAAACCGGCCATCCCCCTGGCTGAACCGCCCGCGCGGGCGCCGGATCCGGCGGCAGGCCGCCACGTTCAGGATCGCGGCCGGATCGGCGATAATCCCGCCCATGACCCTACACCTGAAGACCCCCGAGGAAATCGAGCAGATGCGCGTCGCCGGCCGCCTGGCCGCCGAGGTACTGGAGTTGATCGCCCCGCACGTGAAGCCCGGAGTGAGCACCGAGGACCTGGACCGGATCTGCCATGACCACATCGTCAACGTGCAGGGCGCGATCCCGGCCAACGTGGGCTACCGCGGCTATCCGAAGACGGTCTGCACCTCGGTCAACAACGTGATCTGTCACGGTATCCCCAGCGTGGGCAAGGTGCTCAAGGACGGCGACATCGTCAACATCGACGTCACCGTGATCAAGGACGGCTGGCACGGCGACACCAGCCGCATGTACTACGTCGGCAACCCCTCGGTGATGGCCCGGCGCCTGGTTGAAGTCACCTTCGAGGCGATGTGGCGCGGGATCCGGGCGGTCAGGCCGGGGGCGACCCTGGGCGACGTCGGCCACGCGATCCAGTCCTACGCCGAAGGCCAGCGCTTCTCGGTGGTGCGCGAGTACTGCGGCCACGGCATCGGCAAGGTCTACCACGACGACCCGCAGGTGCTGCACTACGGCCGCCCGGGCGAGGGCCTGGTGCTGCGGCCAGGGATGACCTTCACCATCGAGCCGATGATCAACGAGGGTACCCGCCACGCCAAGGTGCTGCCCGATGGCTGGACCGTGGTGACCAAGGACCGCAAGCTCTCGGCGCAATGGGAGCACATGGTCGCGGTGACCGAGGACGGCGTGGACGTGCTGACCCTGGCCTCCGGCCAGCGGCCGCCCCCGGCGTGACCGGGGCAGGGGCGGGCGCGCGCATGGGCACCGTTCCGGCCGACGCCGCACCTGCCGGCGCGCTGCGCGCGCAGTGGATCGCACGGGCCCGCGAATTGCTGGCGCAGGGCGACGCCCGCCTGCTCAAGCGCTACGGCCGCGACGTGGACATCGACCGGCTGCTGGCGCTGCGCGCGCGGCTGGTCGACGACCTGCTGCGCCGGGCCTGGCATGAATGCATCCCCGAGGGCGCTCCGCTGTCGCTGCTGGCAGTGGGCGGCTACGGTCGCGGCGAACTGTTCCCGCGCTCGGACATCGACCTGCTGGTGCTGGCCGAACCGGTGGCGCAGGAGGCGCATGCCGGCGAACTGGCGGCGTTCTTCGCCTTGTTGTGGGATACAGGCCTGGCGGTCGGCCACGCGGTGCGCTCGGTCGCCGAATGCACGACGGCGGCGGCCGACCAGACGGTGATGACAGCGCTGCTGGAGGCGCGCCCGGTGGCCGCGGGACCGGAGGCGATGGCGGCGCTGGAGGCGGCGATCGCGCCGCAACGGATCTGGCCGCCGCGTGCGTACTTCCTGGCCAAGCGCGAGGAACTCGAGCGGCGCCACCGCCGCTTCGGCGACACCTCCGACAACCTGGAGCCGGATCTCAAGGACGGCCCCGGCGGCCTGCGCGACCTGCATACCCTGGGCTGGATGGCGTTGCGCGCGTTCGGGGTGCGCGACCTGGAGGCGCTGGTCGATCTCGGCCAGCTGGGTCCGGACGAGGCCGCCGCGCTGGTGCGTGAGCGGCGCTCGCTGGCGCGGCTGCGCTTCGGCCTGCACCTGGTCGCCGGGCGCGCCGAGGAGCGCCTGCGCTTCGACTACCAGAAGGCGCTGGCCCAGCGCCTGGGCTATGCGGACGACGCGCACAGCCTGGGCGTCGAGAAGATGATGCAAGGCTTCTACCGCAGCGCGGCGATCGTGCGCCGGATCGGCGACCGCCTGCTGCAGCGGTTCGAGGAGGCCTTCGACGGCGAGGCCGCGCCCGAGCCGCTGGAGGGCGACTTCGTGCTGCGCCGCGGCTACCTGGCCGCCGCTGCGCCGTCCTGGCCCGAGGGCGACCTGCGCGAGGTGCTGGCGCTGTTCGCCGTCTGGGCCGCGCATGGGCAGATTCGCGGACTGCACTCGCAGACCGCGCGCGCGCTGGCCGAATCGTTGCGTTGGCTGCCGGCCTACACCGGGGTCGGTCCGGCCGCGCGTGCGCGCTTCATGGCCCTGCTGCGCGGGCCGCGACCGGTGGAGACCCTGACCCGGATGGCGCGGCTGGGCGTGCTCGGCAAGTATCTGCCGGCGTTCGCGCAGGTGTCCGGGCGCATGCAATTCGACCTGTTCCACGTCTACACCGTCGACCAGCACACGCTGATGGTGCTGAGGAACATCGCCGGTTTCTCCGCGGGCGAAGCCGATGAGCGCTTCTCGATCGCACACGAAGTATGGCCGCGCCTGCGCAAGCCCGAATTGCTGCTCCTGGCCGGGCTGTTCCACGACATCGCCAAGGGCCGCGGCGGCGACCATTCCGAGCTGGGCGCGGTCGATGCGCGCGAGTTCTGCGCCGCGCACGGACTGAGCGAGGCCGACACCGGCCTGGTGGCATGGCTGGTGGAGCAGCACCTGCGCATGTCGACCACTTCGCAGAAGCAGGACATCTCCGACCCGGGAGTGATCCGGGCCTTCGCCACCCTGGTCGGCGATCGCGAGCGCCTGGATTACCTGTATCTGCTGACCTGCGCCGACATCGCCGGGACCAGCCCGAAACTGTGGAACGCCTGGAAGGACCGGCTGCTGGCCGACCTGTACCTGGCGACCCGGCGCGCGCTGCGCGAAGGGCTGGAGGCGCCGGTCGACGTCGAGGCGCGGGTGGCCGAGGCGCGCGATGCCATTGGCGAGCTGCTGCGCGAGCGCGGCCACGACGATGCGACCATCGGCCGCCAGCTCGCACAGATGCCGGACGAGAGTTTCCTGCGCTTCCGCCCCGAGCAACTGGCGTGGCAGGCTGCCGCGCTGGTGGACGTGAATCCGGGCGACACCCGGGTGGCGGTGCGGCGGATCGGCACCGGAGCTGGCGGGCAGGGCGCGGCGCTGGAGGTGTTCGTGCACTCCCCCGACCGCGACGGCCTGTTCGCGGCGATCGTGGCCACCCTCGACCGCCATGGCTATGGCGTGCACCAGGCGCGGATCCTGATGGGGCCGCACGGTGCGGTGTTCGACACCTTCGAGGTGCTGCCGGCCGACAGCTATGCCAGCGGCGATCCCGGGCAACTGGAGCAGGCGCTGGGCCAGGCGCTGTCCGGCGCGCTGGAGCGGGTGCGGGCGCCGCGCCGCGCCGCGCCGCGGCAATTGCGCCATTTCCGCTTCCCGCCGCGGGTCGAGTTCAGCGCCAGCGCCGACG
>JAFLEA010000084.1 GCA_017302035.1 Lysobacterales bacterium | reverse complement strand
GTGCTGGGATGGGCCGAAGCCATGAAGCGCCGCCGATCCGCGAGTCGATGGTCTGTCCGACAGACTGGCGGCGCACGCGGACTGACCGAAGTGACCTGGAAAAGAGTGGGGACGCGGAGCGAGTGCAGGGCAACCGAAGCCGCCTATTGGCGAAGCCGTTGTGCCGGGCTTAGAGGGTGCTGACCGAAGTCACCACCTTGAACCTGCTTGAGCAACGCTAACCACTATTAGCCCCCTAAAGCGGGGTGTTGCGCAGATTATGCGCGCTCCATGGCTCCCCGCAAGAAGGGTAATTCCTACATCACATCAATAGTTTGGCTGATGGTGCTGGGTGCGTGGGGCGGTACCGTCGTCGGTGATATCGGACGCATGGATGCGCCATGATGGTATCGGATGGAAATCGGGATGTAACGGGCGGGCCTGTGGGGTTGGAATCCAGGGTCCCAGGCGCGGATGTGCGTCCGCCCAGGCTGATGGATCAGGTGCGTGCGCGGATGCGGGTCAAGCATTACAGCGTGCGCACCGAGCGGGCCTATGCGGGCTGGATCCGGCGCTTCATCCTGGCCAATGGCCGGCGTCATCCGAGTGGACTGGGTGGGCCGGAAGTGGAGGCCTTCCTTACTCTGCTCGCCACCCGTGGACATGTGGCGCCCGGAACGCAGAACCAAGCGCTGGCTGCGCTGTTGTTCCTGTACCGCGAGGTATTGGGCGTGGAACTGCCGTGGATGGAGAACGTCATCCGCGCCAAGCGTCCGCGCCGTCTGCCGGTGGTGTTGTCGGCGGTGGAGGTACGGCGCCTGCTGGCAGCCATGGATGGGCAGGTGTGGCTGATGGCGTCGCTGCTCTACGGTACCGGCATGCGCTTGATGGAATGCCTGCGATTGCGGGTCAAGGACGTGGACTTCGCGCGGTCGGAAATCCTGGTGCGCGAAGGAAAAGGTGGCAAGGACCGGCGGGTGCCGCTGCCTCGGCGCCTGCGCGATCCGTTGGCGGCGGCGGTGGAACGGGTGGCTGTGGTGCATGCAGCCGACCTGGCACGGGGATTGGGGGATGTCTGGTTGCCGACCGCATTGGCGCGCAAGTATCCGGGGGCGGGGCGCGAAGCGGGTTGGCAGTATCTGTTCCCATCGCAGGCGTTGTCGCACGATCCCCGCGCTGGCGGGTTGCGGCGGCACCACGTCGACGACAGCGTGCTGCAGCGAGCGGTGCGTTCGGCGCGCCTGCGCGCGGGCATTGCCAAGCCGGCAACCTGCCACACCCTGCGCCACTCCTTCGCCACCCACCTGCTCGAGGCCGGCTACGACATCCGCACCGTACAGGAGTTGCTCGGCCACAAGGATCTGTCCACCACCCAGATCTATACCCATGTGCTCGGCCGTGGCGCGTCGGCGGTACGCAGTCCGCTGGACGTGTAGCGATGCATGCGCGCGTGGTCGCGAAGACCGGTGCCGCGGGCGGATGCGTCCGGCGGCCGCCACCGCATCCATTGGCGCTGGCCTGCGCGGCGGCATGGCTGGGCGGCGCGGTGGCCTGCCTGTTCCTGCCGGCGTTGCCGCCGATGCCACTGCGCTGGCTGGCGCTGGTTATGGGAATGGCGTGCTGGGCGCGGGGCTGGCGCTGGCGCGCGCTCGGCGCGGGCCTGGTGGGTTTGGGCTGGACCGCGCTGCATGCGGGCTGGGCGCTGGGTGCGCAACTGCCGGCGGAGTGGGAAGGGCGCGAGGTGCGCGTCGCCGGGCAGGTGGTGGAGCTGCCGGAACACGAGGCACGACGCACCCGGTTCCGGTTGCGCGTGGACGACGATGCGCCGGAACCGCTACGCGGGAGATTGTTGCAGCTGGCGTGGTACGACGACTTCGGCGCATCCAGCCCGGGGGCGCGCACGCAGCTGCACTCCGGGGCTCGCTGGAAGCTGCGGGCCCGGCTGCGGACGCCGCGCGGTCTGTCCAATCCGGGCGGCTTCGATGCCGGTCGCCATGCGCTGGCGCAACGGATCGCCGCCACCGGCTACGTGCGCGCGCCGGACGCCGCACGCGAACTGGCGCCGGCGATGGGTATCGATGCGTGGCGCGAGGCGATGTCCGGGCGCATCGAGGCGGCGGTATCGTCGCCGTCCTCGCGCTTCGTGCGTGCGCTGGCACTGGGCGATACCCGCGGCCTGGACGATGCGGACTGGGAGCGGTTGCGCGCGGTGGGGCTCACCCACCTGATCGCCATCTCCGGCTTCCATGTCGGCATGGTCGCGATGTTCTTTGCCTGGCTGGTGGTCCCGTTGTGGTGGCTGCTGCCGCGCCTGGGCCGGTGGTTGCCGCGACCACAGGCGGCGGCACTGGGGGCGCTGGCGGGGGCGGCAGGGTATGCGGCGGTGGCCGGATTCTCGCTGCCGACGGTGCGCACCTTGTTGATGATCGCGGTGGTGGCCGCTGCACGCCTGGCGCGACGGCCGTTGGGCGCCTGGCAGGCGTTGTCGCTGGCGCTGCTCGGGATCCTGCTGGCCGATCCGCTGGCGGTGCTGCAGGCGGGGTTCTGGCTCAGCTTCGCCGGGGTGGCCTGGCTGGTGTGGTGCCTGCCGCCGCAGGACGGCAAGCGCCGCCTGCTGCGCGACTTCCTCTCGGCGCAGGGGGTGGCCACGCTGGGGCTGCTGCCGCTGGGCGCGGTGCTGTTCAACCAGGCTTCGCTGGCCGGGCCGCTGGCCAACCTGCTGGCCATTCCGTGGTGGAGCCTGGGGGTGGTGCCGCTGGCGCTGCTGGGCACGGGCCTGGACGCACTGCACGCGGGCATGGGCGAATGGGCGTGGCGCGCGGCGGCATGGTGCTTCGAGCCGAGCTGGACGCTGTTCGGGCGCCTGGCCTCCAGCCGCTTCGCGCTGTGGTGGCTGCCGGAATCGCGCGACTGGGCGTTGCCATTGGCCACGTTGGGCGCGCTGTGGTTGCTGCTTCCGCGCGGATTGCCTGGGCGGACGCTCGCGCTGGTGCTGTGGTTGCCGCTGTTGCACCCGCCGCGCGAGTTGCCGAAGCCCGGTGGATTCGAGTTGCAGGTGCTGGATGTGGGGCAGGGACTGGCGGTGGTGGTGCGCACTGCACGTCATGTCCTCCTCTATGACGCCGGCCCCGCGGTACGAGACGGCTGGGACGCGGGCGAGCGCGTGGTGCTGCCGTCGCTGCGCGCATTGGGCGTGTCGCGGCTGGACGCGGTGGTGATCAGCCATGCCGACCAGGACCATGCGGGCGGCTGGGAGGCGGTGCGTCGCGGGCTGGCGGTGGCGCGCTCGCTCGGCCCGGCTGGTGCGCCGCTGCAGGTCGATGCGCCGTGCCTGGCCGGGCAGACGTGGAACTGGGACGGTGTGCGCTTCGTCTTCCTGCATCCGCCCGAACACTTCCCATACCTGCGCAACGAGGCCAGCTGCGTGCTGCTGGTCGCTTCCGCGCACGGCAGCGCATTGTTGCCCGGCGATATCGGCGAGGTGGTGGAGCGGCGCCTGCTGCGCGAACCGGAGCGCCTGCGCGCCGACGTGGTGGTGGTGGCGCACCACGGCAGCAATGGCTCGTCCTCGCCCGGCTTCGTTGCCGCCACCGGCGCACGCCTGGCCCTGATCGGCGCCGGACACGGCAATCGCTTCGGCCACCCGCGCCCGCAGGTGGTCGAACGTTGGCGCGAGCAGGGCACCGAGGTGCTGGCCACGCCCGCCTCCGGCGCCATCCGGGTCTGGCTGGACGAGGATGGCCTGTCGGTGCGCGAACGCCGCCCCTGGCGCGCGCGCCTGTGGGATCGCCGCGATCCCTGATTCCCATTCTGGTTGCGGTCTGGGGCCCCCTGCACCTTGGGAACGGGAACCGCGGTCCCATGTCGGAGTCAGCGCGTCCTGCGACCCCGTGTCGCGGCGGCGCCACGCCGAAGGCAGCGCTTCTCGCGAGCCCCTGCCAGTGGCGGCCTCCGGCCGCAGGCGCCGCTTTCCAAGGTGCCCGGACCGTCGGACTGGCGCCCGCCCCGCCTTTGCCGTCATCCTTAGGGTTCGTCGCAGGCGGCCGCGGGCCGGGGGTGGTTCAGGTGTGGGAGCTGGTCAAGGCCGGTGGATGGCCGATGCTGCCGTTGCTGCTGCTGGGCGTGGCGGCCCTGGCGATCATCCTGGAGCGGCTGTGGAGCCTGCGCCGCAACGAGGTCATGCCGCCGAAGCTGGGCGAGGAAGTCCGCAACTGGGCCGCCCGTGGCCAGCTCGATCCGGCCCACATCGAATCCCTGCGCCGCAACTCGCCGCTGGGCGCACTGCTGGCCGCCGCGCTGGACGTGCGCCACAAGCCGCGCGAGCAGATCCGCGAGCGGATCGAGGACACCGGCCGGCACCTGGTGTTCAGGATGGAGCGCTACCTGAGCGCGCTGGGCACGATCGCCTCGGCCGGCCCGCTGCTGGGCCTGCTGGGCACGGTGGTGGGCATGATCCAGATGTTCCTGGGCGTGCTCGACCATGGCCTGGGCGATGTCAACCAGCTCGCCGGCGGCATCGGCAAGGCCCTGGTGTGCACCGCCACCGGCATGATCGTGGCGGTGCCGGCGCTGATCTTCCACCGCTATTTCCGCAGCCGCATCGCCGGCTACGTGATCGAGATGGAGCAGGAGGCCACCGCGCTGCTGGACGCGCTGGACAGCGCCCGTGCCCCGGCGCCCGCCAAGACCGCCGCCCAGGCTGCGGCCGCGGCGGCGCGCATCGCCGCGGCCCGTGCCGTGCCGCCGGGCGGCTGAGGCCGGCATGCGCATCCGTGACCAGCGCGCCTACGACGAGCCGGCCATCGACCTGGTGCCGCTGATCGACGTCGTCCTGGTGCTGATCGTGTTCTTCGTGATCACCACCACCTTCGACGTGCGCTCGACCCTGCAACTGCAACTGCCGGTGGCCAGCCCGCAGGCACCGCCACCGGAGCGGACCCTGAACATCCTGGTCAACGCCGACGGCCGCTATTTCGTCGGCGAACGCGAAGTGCTGCGTACCGGCATCGAGGCGGTCAAGCAGGCGATCGCCGAGGCCGCCGGCGACGACCGCGACCAGGCGGTGCTGCTGCGTGCCGACGCGCGTACCCCGTACCAGGCCGTGGTCACCGCCCAGGACGCGCTGGCCCAGCTGGGCTTCCGCCGCATCGCGATCGCCACCGCCCCCGAACCGGTTGCACCGGCCGCGGAGGCGCAGCCTTGAGCCGCGGCGAACAACCGCCGGTGTGGCCGATCTACCGGCGTCTGCTCGGCTACACGCGGCCGTACTGGCCGTTCCTGGGCGCGGCGCTGGTGGGCATGGTGGTCGAGGCGGTGGCGGGAGCCAGCTTCGTGCGCTTGATGAAGCCGCTGACCAACGCCTTCGTCGCCCCCGAGCCGTACATGGCGGTGATGCTGCCGCTGGCGATCATCGGCCTGTTCGTGCTGCGCAGCGCGGCCACCTTCCTCACCGACTACGGCATGGCCCGCACCGGCCGCAGCGTGGTCCGCGACCTGCGCGAGCAGGTGCTGGCCAAGTACCTGCGTCTGCCATCCACGCACTTCGACACCGAGTCCACCCCGGTGATGGTCAGCCGCCTGAACTTCGACACCGAGCAGGTGACCCAGGCCAGTTCCGAGGCGCTCAAGGCGATGGTCACCGACGGCCTGACCGTGGTCGCGCTGCTGGGCATGATGCTGTGGACCAGCGTCAAGGTGACCGTGGCGATGCTGCTGATCACCCCGTTGATCGGGGTGATCGTGTGGTACGTGGGCAAGCGCTACCGGCGCATCAGCACCGGCATCCAGGACGGCATGGGCCGGATGGCGGCCAGCGCCGAGCAATCGCTGGCGGCGCAGCAGGACGTGAAGGTGCACGGCACCCAGGCGCTGGAGCGGCAGCGCTATGCCGGCCTGGCCAACCGCATCCTCGGCCTGAACATGAAGGTCGAGGCCACCCGCGCCGGCGCCTCGGCCATGACCCAGCTGCTGGCCGCGCTGGCACTGGCGGCGATCATCTGGGTGGCCACCCGCGAGGCGCTGCACGGGCGCCTGGACGCGGGCGACTTCATGGTCCTGATGACCGCGATGATCGGCATCATCCCGTCGCTGCGTCGGGTCACCAGCGTGCAGGCGCACATCGCCCGCGGCGTGGCTGCGGCCGAGCGCCTGTTCGGGATCCTCGACAGCGAGGAAGAGCACGACACCGGCACCCGCACCCTCGGCCGCGCGCGCGGCGAGCTGGTGTTCGAGCGGGTCTGCCTGCGCTACCGCGACCAGCCCGGTTTCGCCCTGGACGACATCAGTTTCAGCGCCCGCCCGGGCACGGTGACCGCGATCGTCGGCCGCTCCGGCAGCGGCAAGACCAGCCTGGTGCGGCTGGTGCCGCGCTTCTACGAGCCCAGCGGCGGCCGCATCACTCTGGATGGGGTGGCGCTGGACGAATACCGGCTGGACGACCTGCGCCGGCAGATTGCCCTGGTCGGGCAGAAGGTGATGCTGTTCGACGACACCATCGCCGCCAACATCGCCTACGGCGCCGACGCCGGCCGCGAGGCGATCCGCGCCGCCGCGCAGGCGGCCAATGCCTGGGAATTCATCGAGCGCCTGCCGCAAGGCCTGGACACGCCGATTGGCGAGAACGGCGCCCTGTTGTCCGGCGGCCAGCGCCAACGCCTGGCGATCGCCCGCGCGATCCTGCGCGATGCGCCGATCCTGATCCTGGACGAGGCCACGGCGGCGCTGGACAACGAATCCGAGCGCCTGGTGCAGGACGCGCTGCAGCGGCTGATGCCCGAGCGCACCACCCTGGTGATCGCGCACCGGCTGTCCACCATCGAGCACGCCGACCAGGTGCTGGTGCTGGACCAGGGCCGGGTGGTGGAGCAGGGCAGCCACGCGCAGCTGCTGGCCGCCGGCGGGGTATACGCGCACCTGCACAGCCTGCAGTTCCGGGAGCGGCGGGCGGGATGAGCACGGCCGCCGGACCAGACAGGGAGCATCGGGCGTGCGGCATCCTCCGATGAGCTCGATCCGATGAGCAGGTCGGCGCCGAAGACGCCGGCGTGGTGGTTCGATGGCGCCGCCGTGCCATGGTGGGCGTGGCTGCTCGCGCCGCTGTATGCCGGCGCGGGCGCACTGCGCCGGCGCCTGTATGCCATCGGTCTGCTGCGCGAGCGCAAGGTGCCGGTGCCGGTGCTGGTGATCGGCAACCTGGCCGCTGGCGGCGCCGGCAAGACCCCGCTGGCCCTGGCGCTGGTCCGCCGCCTGCGCGATGCCGGCTGGCGTCCGGGCGTGGCCAGTCGCGGCTACGGTCGCCAGGATCCGGATGTGCCGCGCTGGGTGACCGCGGAGACTACGCCGGAACAGGGCGGCGACGAGCCGGTGCTGTTCGCGCGCCGCCTGGCCGTGCCGGTGCGGGTGGACCGCCACCGCCATGCCGCCGCGCGCGCGCTGGCCGAGGCCGGTTGCGACATCGTGGTCTGCGACGACGGCCTGCAGCACTACCGCTTGGCGCGCGACCTCGAGATCGAAGTGATCGACGGCGCGCGCCGCTACGGCAACGGCCGCATGCTGCCGGCCGGGCCGCTGCGCGAGCCGGTCGAACGCGGTCGCCGCTGCGACTTCCGCGTGGTCAACCTGGGCCACGCCGCCGCCCAGGACGGCGGCACCGGCTTCGGCGAATGGCCGATGCAGCTGCAGGCGCGGGTGGCCCAGCCGATGGCCGGCGGCCGGGCGCGGCCGCTGGAGAGCTTCGTCGGCATGCGCGTGCATGCGGTGGCCGGGATCGGCAACCCGCAGCGCTTCTTCGACATGCTGCGCGCGC
This sequence comes from Lysobacterales bacterium, assembly GCA_017302035.1. Lineage (GTDB taxonomy): Bacteria > Pseudomonadota > Gammaproteobacteria > Xanthomonadales > Xanthomonadaceae > Pseudoxanthomonas. The sequence goes on along the minus strand of JAFLEA010000084.1, from coordinate 1,381 downwards.
TGGGCATCGGCGTGATCCCCCACGCCTTCCCCGACCACCATGCCTACCGCGCACAGGACCTGGATTTCGGCAACGACCAGCCGGTGCTGATGACCGAGAAGGATGCGGTCAAGTGCTCCGCCTTCGCCGACGCGCGCTGCTTCATGGTCCCGGTCGAGGCCGAACTGCCGGCCGCCTTCTGGATCGCCCTCGGCGAGCGCCTGGGCCGTCCGGCCTGATGGATCCAGCGCGCCGGCGCTGACGTCGGCCGGGGCCGCGGAGTCAGCGCTTTCGATCCTTGCCCACGCAGCGGGATTCCCGGCCGAAGAAGCGCCTTTGCTGGAGGGGCGGCACATGCTCCGCCAGCCTCCTACAATGCCCGGTCACCCGGGAGGAACCATGACCCCCAGCAACGACTTCGTCGTCGCCATCCCCGCGCGCCACGCCGCCACCCGGCTGCCGGGCAAGCCGCTGCGCCCGCTCGGCGGCGAACCGCTGGTGCTGCACGTGGCCCGCCGTGCCCTGGCCGCCGGCGCACGCGAGGTCTGGCTGGCCACCGACGATGCCCGGGTGGCCGACGCCCTGGCCGACGTGGCCGGCATCCAGGTGGCGATGACCTCGCCCGGCCACGCCTCCGGTACCGACCGCCTGGCCGAATGCGCCGCCATCGCCGGCTGGGACGCCAGCACCGTGGTGGTGAACCTGCAGGGCGACGAACCCTTCGCCCCGCCCAGCGGCATCCGCACCGTGGCCCGCACCCTGATCGACAGCGGCGCGCCGATGGCGACCCTGGCCGAGCCGATCGCCGACACGGAGACCTTGTTCGACCCGAACACGGTCAAGCTGGTCCGTGCCGACTCCGGCGATGCGCTGTACTTCAGCCGCGCGCCGCTGCCGTGGCCGCGCGACGCCTTCGCCCGCGACCGCGGCGTGCTCCCGCCCGGCGACCATTGGCTGCGCCACATCGGCATCTATGCCTACCGGGCCGGTTTCCTGCAGGCGTTCGCGAAGATGCCGCCCGGCACCCTGGAGCGGGTCGAATCGCTGGAACAGCTGCGCGTGCTGGAGGCCGGCCATCGCATCGCCGTGGCCCTGGCGCCCGAGCCTTTCCCGCCGGGCGTGGATACCCCGGAGGATCTGGCACGCGCCGAAGCGCGCCTGCGCGAAACCCGGGCATGAATGCCGCCGCCCAGGTGCAGACCCGCTTGCTGGTGGTGTGCCTGGGCAACATCTGCCGTTCGCCGCTGGCCGAGGGCGCGCTGCGCGCGCGGATCGACGCTTCGCCGCTGGCCGGGCGGGTGCGGGTGGATTCGGCCGGCACCGGCGGCTGGCACGCCGGACGGCCGCCGGACCGCCGTGCCATCGCCTGCGCCCAGGGCCACGGCGTGGACATTTCCGGCCT
>JAFLEA010000083.1 GCA_017302035.1 Lysobacterales bacterium | reverse complement strand
GTCGCCCTGACCGTGGACGCGGGCGACTGACCGTCACGCCCGGGCGTGACGATTCCCCCGCCCGTGCCGGGGGGATCGGCCCGGCAAGATGATGCCGCAGGGACGGCCAGCAGCCGGCCCTGTGCCGGCGGGCGGCAGGCCGGCGTGGCCGGCCCGGCCCCGGGGCGTGCGATAATCTCCCGTTGCCTCACGACGGCGCGCACCGCCGCCCCCCAATGTCTTCCGATTCCATGCGGTTCATCCGCAATTTTTCCATCATCGCCCATGTCGACCACGGCAAGTCGACCCTCGCCGACCGCATCATCCAGCTGTGCGGCGGCCTGGAAGCGCGCGAGATGGAAGCGCAGGTGCTCGATTCCAACCCGATCGAGCGCGAGCGCGGCATCACCATCAAGGCCCAGTCCGTCTCGCTGCCGTACCAGGCCAAGGACGGCAACACCTACTTCCTGAACTTCATCGACACCCCCGGCCACGTCGACTTCTCCTACGAGGTCAGCCGCTCGCTGGCCGCCTGCGAGGGCGCGCTGCTGGTGGTGGACGCCGCCCAGGGCGTGGAGGCGCAGTCGGTGGCCAACTGCTACACCGCGGTGGAGCAGGGCCTGGAAGTGGTGCCGGTGCTGAACAAGATCGACCTGCCCACCGCCGACGTCGAGCGCGCCAAGACCGAGATCGAGGCGGTGATCGGCATCGACGCCACCGACGCGATCGCGGTCAGCGCCAAGACCGGCCTGAACGTGGGCGACGTGCTCGAAGCCATCGTCCACCGCATCCCGCCGCCGGTGCCGCGCGACACCGACCGGCTGCAGGCGCTGATCATCGATTCGTGGTTCGACAACTATCTCGGCGTGGTCTCGCTGGTGCGGGTGATGCAGGGCGAGATCGGGCCCAAGAGCAAGATCCTGGTGATGTCCACCGGCCGCACCCACGAGGTGGACAAGGTCGGCGTGTTCACCCCCAAGCGCAAGGAGTTGCCGGCCCTGCGCGCGGGCGAGGTGGGCTGGATCACCGCCTCGATCAAGGACGTGCACGGTGCCCCGGTCGGCGACACCCTGACCCTGGCCAGCGCGCCGGCGCCCAAGCCGCTGCCCGGCTTCCAGGAGATGCAGCCGCGGGTGTTCGCCGGCCTGTTCCCGGTCAACGCCGAGGACTATCCCGACCTGCGCGAGGCGCTGGAGAAGCTGCGCCTGAACGACGCGGCGCTGCGCTTCGAGCCGGAGAGTTCGGAGGCGATGGGCTTCGGCTTCCGCTGCGGCTTCCTGGGCATGCTGCACATGGAGATCGTGCAGGAGCGGCTGGAGCGCGAGTACGACCTGGACCTGATCAGCACCGCGCCGACCGTGGTCTATGAAGTGCTGCGCACCGACGGCACGGTCATGCCGTTGGACAACCCGGCCAAGCTGCCGCAGGCCAACCTGATCGACGAGGTCCGCGAGCCCATCATCCGGGCCAACATCCTCACTCCGGAGGAATACATCGGCTCGATCATCAAGCTGTGCGAGGACAAGCGCGGCGTGCAGATCGGCATCACCTACATGGCCAGCCAGGTGCAGATCAGCTACGAGCTGCCGATGGCCGAAGTGGTGCTGGATTTCTTCGACAAGCTCAAGTCGGTCAGCCGCGGCTATGCTTCGCTGGACTACCACTTCCTGCGTTTCGAGGCCGGCCCGTTCGTGCGCGTGGACACCCTGATCAACGGCGACCGGGTCGACGCGCTGTCGCTGATCGTGCACCGCAGCCACGCCGACCGCCGCGGCCGCGAGCTGTGCGAGAAGATGAAGGACCTGATCCCGCGCCAGCAGTTCGACGTGGCCATCCAGGCGGCGATCGGCTCGCAGATCATCGCCCGCTCCACGGTCAAGGCGCTGCGCAAGAACGTGCTGGCCAAGTGCTACGGCGGCGACATCAGCCGCAAGAAGAAGCTGCTGGAGAAGCAGAAGGAAGGCAAGAAGCGGATGAAGCAGGTCGGCCGGGTGGAGATCCCCCAGGAGGCCTTCCTGGCGGTGCTGCAGGTGGACGGCAAGTGAGGCGGCATGGGATGGTTCCGGTCACGTTTCGCAAGGACTACGCATGAAATGGTTTGAACTCGGCCTGGTGGTGCTGACCTTCGCCACCGGCCTGATCTGGCTGCTGGACAGGCTGTTCCTGGCCAGGCGCCGCGCCGCGCGCGACGGCCTGCTGGCCGAGGAGCCGGTGCTGGTGGACTACTCGCGCGCGTTCTTCCCGGTGCTGGCCCTGGTGCTGGTGCTGCGCAGCTTCGTGGCCGAGCCGTACAAGATCCCGTCCAGCTCGATGATGCCGAACCTGCTGATCGGCGACTTCATCCTGGTCAACAAGTTTTCCTACGGCCTGCGCCTGCCGGTGAACAACCGCAAGATCCTGGCCCTGGGCGAGCCGGCGCGCGGCGACGTGGTGGTGTTCAAGCCGCCGCACGCGCCGGACCAGAACTGGATCAAGCGGGTGATCGGCCTGCCGGGCGACCGGATCGGCTTCCACGGCGATACCCTGTACGTGAACGGCGAAGCGATACCGCAGGAGGTGCTGGGCGAGTTCACCGGCCAGGGCCGCGGTGCGGAGATGAACGGGGCGTCCCTGCTGCTGGAGCGGCTGCCGGGCCGGGACCACCGGATCCTCGAGTGGCTGGGCCGGGCCAACCCCGCCGGTCAGGGCGAATGGACCGTCCCGGAGGGGCAGTATTTCGTCATGGGCGACAATCGTGATAATAGCGAGGACAGCCGGTTCTGGACCCAGACCCATTTCCTCCCCGAGCAGAACCTGCGGGGCAGGGCGTTCCTGATCTGGCTGAATTGCGAAGGGTGGTTCTGCAGGGGCAGTTTCGATCCTTCGCGGATCGGGACGAAGATCGAGTGACGCGCGACGGATCGCATCCGGCGGCGCGTTCCGGGCAACCAAGTTCGAGGGGAACGGCAATGAAGCGCAAGCAGAGTGGTCTGAGCCTGTTGGGATTCCTGGTGGTGCTGGCGGTGGTCGGGTTCGCCGCGTACATCGGCATGAAGCTGTTCCCGATGTACCAGGAGTACTACTCGGTGCAGTCGGCGATGAAGGGCCTGGCCAACGAGCCGGGGGTGGCGGACATGGATCCGGCCAAGGTCCAGGACCTGTTCTTCCGCCGCCTGTACATCAACTATTCCGAGAACGTGAAGCCGCAGAACGTCAAGTTCGAGCGCATCGAGGGTGGTTGGAAGATGCGGGTGAACTACGAGGTGCGGCGGCCGCTGATCGGCAACCTGGACGTGGTCGGGCGCTTCGACAAGACCCAGGACCTGACCCGGCGCGGTGGTGGCGATTGAGCGCAGCGTCCTGCGCGACCGGATCGGCCATCGTTTCGCCGATCCGTCGCTGCTGGCGCAGGCGCTGACCCATCGCAGCGCCGCGGCGATCCACAACGAGCGGCTGGAGTTCCTCGGCGATGGGGTGGTCAACCTGATCGCCGCCGAGGCCCTGTTCCAGCGCTGGCCGAAGGCCGACGAAGGCGTGCTGACCCGGGCCCGCGCCGAACTGGTCCGCGAGGCCTCGCTGGCCGCCATCGCCCGGCACCTGGAACTGGGCGAGCGCCTGGTCCTGGGACCGGGCGAACTGAAGTCCGGCGGCTTCCGCCGCGATTCGATCCTGGCCGACGCGCTGGAGGCGGTGGTCGCGGCGATCTACCTGGATGCCGGCTACGAGGCCTGCCGCGGCGTGGTCCTGTCCTGGTTCGAGCCGGCGTTGGCGGCCTTGCCGGTGGGCAAGCCGGACAAGGACGCCAAGACCCGACTGCAGGAGTGGCTGCAGGCGCGGCAGCGGCCATTGCCGGCCTACGAGCTGGTGTCCGAGAGCGGGGAGGAACATGCCAAGTTGTTCCTGGCCCGGTGTACCCTGAGCGAGCCTGCGGTCAGCGCCGAAGGCCAGGGCACCTCGCGCAGGCTGGCCGAACAGGCGGCGGCGGCGGCGGTGCTGGAATCGCTGGAGCCTTCGCCCCGGCATGCATGAACGGTCCGAACACGTGAATCCCGAACCTAGCGAACATTCCCACCGTTGCGGCAGCGTCGCGGTGGTCGGCCGGCCCAACGTCGGCAAATCCACCCTGGTCAATGCCCTGGTCGGGGCCAAGGTCAGCATCGTCTCCAACCGTCCGCAGACCACCCGCCACCGGCTGCTGGGCATCGCCACGCTGGAGGGCGGACAGTTGTTGCTGGTCGATACTCCCGGCCTGCACCGCGGCGAGGGCAGGTTCAAGGCCTCGGCGATGAGCCGGGTGATGAACCGCACCGTGCGCGGCGCGGTGGAGGACGTGGACGCGGCGCTGATGGTGGTCGAGGCCGGGCGCTGGGACGAGGAGGACACCCTGGTGTTCGATGTCCTGCGTGCCGGCGGCATCCCGGTGGTGCTGGCGGTGAACAAGGTCGACCGGCTCAAGGACAAGGCCGCGCTGCTGCCGTTCCTGGCCCGGGTCAGCGAGGGCCGCGAGTTCGCCGCGATCCATCCGGTCTCGGCGCTCAAGCGCAAAGGCCTGGAGACGCTGGCGCGCGATTTGCTGAAGCTGGTGCCGGAAGCACCGCCGGCGTACGAGGAGGACGAGATCACCGACCGCAGCCAGCGCTTCCTCGCCGCCGAACTGCTGCGCGAGCAGCTGATGCGGCAGCTCGGCGACGAATTGCCCTACGCGACCACGGTGGAGATCGAGCGGTTCGCCGTGGACACCACCCAGAAGGGCGGCGAACTGTTGCGGATCGGCGCGGTGGTGTGGGTGGAGCGCGAGGGCCAGAAGCCCATTGTCATCGGCAAGGGCGGCGAACGCCTGCGCGGGATCGGCAGCAAGGCGCGCCAGCAGATGGAGCGGCTGTTCGGCTGCAAGGTGTTCCTGGAGACCTGGGTGCGCGTGCGCGAGGGCTGGTCCGACGACGAGGCGGCGCTGAAGGCCTTCGGCTACGGCGAAGGCTGAGCCCGGCCGTGGCGACCCGGGCCTGAATCCGGCATGCGCATCGAGGGCGAGACCGGCTTCGTCCTGCACGCGCGGCCGTGGCGCGAAACCAGCTTGCTGGTGGAAGTGCTGAGCGCCGGCCACGGCCGCATCGGCCTGGTCGCGCGCGGAGTGCAGTCGCCGAAACGGCAGGTGCTGCGTGCGGCGCTGCAGCCGTTGCAGCACATTCGCTTCGACGCGGTGATGGCCGGGGAACTGGCCCAGCTGCGCGCGGCCGAATCCCTGGACGCGGCACCGCAACTGGCCGGCGACGCCTGGCTGGCGGCGTTCTACCTCAACGAACTGGTGCTGCGGCTGGCGCCGCGGCAGGATCCGTTGCCCGAACTGGATGTCGCCTACGCGCGCACCCGCGAGCGCCTGCGCGGCAGCGGGTCGCTGGCCTGGACGCTGCGTCGCTTCGAGCGCGATCTGCTCGAGGCACTGGGCGTGGGTTTCGAGCTGCATTGCGACGGTGATGGCGAGCCGCTGGATCCGGCGGCTCGCTATCGCCTCGATCCCGAGCACGGCCCGCGCCGCCTGCTCAGCGATCGCGGCCAGTCCGAGCGCAATGCAGCCGCTACCGGCCGTGCCCTGCTGGCGCTGGCCGCCGATGCCCGGCCCGACGCGGCCGACCTGGCCAGCCTGCGCTTGCCGCTGCGCGCGGTGCTGGCCCACCACCTGGGCGCGCGCGGCCTGAAGTCCTGGGAGATGGCCGCCTCGCTGGGAAGACTGGGGAAGCAGGACTGAGCGCCGAGGCGCAGGTGGTACATCCGTGTGCCACTCGCACCAGATCGCCCGTGGAAGCGTTCGGAAGTCCCGGAACGGCCTAGAATCCACGCATGGCGAAGACCCCGGAGATCCGCAGTTTCCATGGCGAGGAAGCCCATCCGTGGCTGGATGACGTGGCGCGGCTGCGCATGGCCGTGTTCGCCGGGTGGCCGTACCTGTACGCAGGCGATGCAGCCTACGAGCGCGCGTACCTGGCCGCCTATGCGCGCTCGCCGGAGAGCGTGTTCGTGCTGGCCCTGGACCGGGAGCGCGTGGTCGGCGCCTCCACCGGGCTGCCGCTGGTCGACGACGAGGCTGCATTCTCGGAGCCGTTCCGCACGGCGGGGATGCCGGCCGAACGGGTGTTCTATTTCGGCGAATCGGTGTTGCTGCCCGGATATCGCGGGCTGGGAGTCGGGCATGCCTTCTTCGACCGGCGCGAGGCGCATGCGCGGGCGCTGGGGCGCTTCCGCTGGACCGCGTTCTGCGCGGTGGATCGCGACGGCGACGATCCGCGGCAGCCGCCGGACTACCGGCCCAACGATGCGTTCTGGACCCGGCGCGGCTACGCGCGGCAGCCGGGCATGACCATGCACCTGCCATGGAACGAGGCCGGCCATGGCGAGGTCGCGCATGCGCTGACCTTCTGGCTGCGCGACTGGGAGCAGGCTCGATGAAGGTCGCCGCCTGCAAGTATCCGGTCGGTCGTCCATCCAGTTTCGACGAATTCGCCGCGAAGCAACGGCGCCTGCTGGGCGCGGCGGCTTCGCGCGGAGCGCAGGTCGCGGTGCTGCCGGAGTACCTGTCGCTGGAGCTGGCTGCCCTGTTCCCTGCCGAAGTGCATGGCGACCTGCACGCCTCGCTGGCCGCGATCCAGCCGCTGCGCGCCGCCTGGCTGGAATTGTTCGCCGGGCTGGCGCGGGAAACCGGCATGCATGTGGTCGCCGGCAGTTTCCTGCTGGCGCAGGCGGACGGAGGCCATCGCAACCGCAGCGACCTGTTCGCCCCCGATGGCGGCCGCCTGTGGCAGGACAAGCTGCAACTGACCGGCTTCGAGAAGGCCGTGGGCACCATCGTGGGTGGCGATGCGCTCAAGGTGGCCCCGGTCGGCGACGTGCGCGTCGGCATCTCGATCTGCTACGACAGCGAGTTCCCGCTGCCGGTGCGCGCGCAATGCGAGGCCGGTGCGCGCCTGTTGCTGGTGCCCAGTTGCACCGACACCGCCGCCGGCGCGACCCGCGTCCGGGTCGGTTGCCTGGCGCGCGCGCTGGAGAACCGCATCTTCGTGGCGCAGGCCGTCACCGCGGGGCAGGCACCGTGGAGCCCGGCGCTGGACGAGAACACCGGCGAGGCCACGGTGTACGCGCCGATGGATGCCGGTTTCCCCGCCGACGGAATCCTCGCGCGCACCCGTGGCGACGAAGCCTGGGCCTTCGCCGACCTGGACGTCGGGCTGCTGGAAGGCACGCGCGTCAGCGCCCAGGTCGCCAACGACCGCGACTGGTCCGGGCAACTGGCGCCGGCCCTGCTGCGCGCCCGCCTGGAGCGCTACACCCCATAGGCACCTGTCGCCTGTGGTGCCGGCCAGCAGCCGGCACCCGCCCGCTTGCTCCGCCATCGAGGATCGCGGGTGCGGGACGACGAACCGTTCGACAGGGGCGCGAACCAACCGCTCCTACATAGCCGCCGCCAGCCAGAGCGAGAGGCCGGCCAGCGCCAGACCCACTCCCAGCGCGGCCAGGACGTCGCTCGGATAGTGCAGGCCCAGCACCACCCGCGATACCGCCACCGAGGCGCTGAACGGCACCAGCAGCACGGCCAGCCACGGATACCACGCCAGGGCGATCCCGGTGAACGTCACCGCATGCAGGGTGTGCCCGGAGGGGAAACTGAACTCGTCCAGCGGCGCGACCCAGGCCCGGATGCGCCCATCTGCGGCGAATGGCCGCGGGCGCCGGGTCCAGCGCTTCAGGCCCTTGTACACCAGCAGCGCGACCAGGCCGGTGGCGGCCATGTGCGCCGACGCGGCCATGCCGGCCATGCCGTCGAACAACACCAGCGCGCCCATCAGCGCGTACCAGAACACGCCATCGCCGAGACGGCTGATCGCGGCGAAAAAGCGCCGCACCAGTCCACTCGAACCCCAGCGGTTGGCGCGCCGGCACCAGCTTCGCTCGCGCACCCGAAGGCGCGCGCCGCGGCGACGCAGGGGCGGCAGGGGGACGGGGTAGAGGCGTTCAAGCGGTGAGGACGACATGGCCTTCCCCACGGCGGGCCAATCCCGCCAGCAGCGCATCGAAATCGGCGGCGACCTGTTCCGGGCGCAGGCGCAACATCGCATTGCGTGCGGCGGCGCCCATCTTCCGCAACCCGGCCGGATCGCCGGCCAGTCTCGCGGCCGCGGCGACGAATTCCGCATCGTCCGCCACCAGCGCGCCGTGCTCGCCGTCGCGCAGGTGTTCGCGTGCGGCGCCGGAGTCGAACGCCACCGCAGGCACGCCGCTGGCCATGGCTTCCAGGATGACGTTGCCGAAGGTTTCGCTGCGGCTGGGGAACAGGAACAGGTCGCCGGAGGCGAAATGGCGCGCCAGGTCGGCGCCGCGCTGGATGCCGCAGAAGACGAAATCCGGGTTGTCGCGCGCCAGCGCCGCGCGGGCCGGGCCGTCGCCGACCCAGACGAAGCGCGCATCCGGGTGCCGTCGCTGCAGTTCCCGGAACGCGCGTACCGCCAGGCCCAGGTTCTTTTCCGGGGCGATGCGGCCGACATGGATCGCCACCAGGGTGTCGGCGTGCGCGCCCCAGGCCGTGCGCAATCCCGTTTCGCGCATCTCCGGCGCCAGCAGTCCGGTGTCGACGGCGCGCGCCAGCCGGCGGATGCGCAGGAAGCCCGAGGACTGGAGCAGGTTCGCCAGTTCCAGGGTCGGTACCAGGGTGGCGTCGGCACGGTTGTGGAAGCGCCGCATCCATGCCAGCGCCGTGCCTTCGAGCCAGGGCATGCCGTAGTCGCGCATGTACCGGTCGAAGCGGGTGTGGAAGCCGGAGGCGACCGGGATGCCCAGGCGTTCGGCCGCGCGCAGCGCCGACCAGCCGAGCGGACCCTCGGTGGCGACGTAGATCGCGTCGGGTGGCGACCGGCGCCAGTGACTGGCCAGGATCCGCGTCGCCGGCAGGCCGAAGCGCAGGCCGGGATAGCAGGGCAGGGCGGCACCGCGCAGGAGCAGGCTCGCATGCGACGCGTCCCCGCTCGCACCCGCCGGATCGGCGGGTTGCCGCGGCCGCACCACCTCGATCGCGTTGCCGCGGGCGATCAGGCCCCGGGCCAGCGCCTGCACGGTCAACGCGACCCCGTTGACTTCGGGTGGCCAGGTTTCTGTGACGAGGGCGTAGCGCATGCGCGGCGGCTCCGGGTTTTGCCCATCCTCCGCATCGCCGATGCCAGCGCCGTTACCCCGAAATGACCGTCGGATGACGCGTGCCGCTTTCTATCCCTATTCCGTTGGCCCGGGCCGTATCGTTTCGACCGACAGCGACAGTGCGCCATCCCGCAGTCGTGCCTGCACGCGGTCGCCGACGGCGACCTGAGCCACCGATTGCACCAGCCGGCCGTCGCTTTCCAGGCTGAGGATCGAGTAGCCGCGTGCGACCGTGGCCAACGGGCTGCATGCCTCCAGCGAACGCGCCAGCGCGCGCAGTTTCAGCGCGTCGCGCTGAAGCGCGCGGGCGATGCCGGCACGTGGCCGCGCACCCAGCCGCAACAGGCGATCGCGCAACTGCGACAGGCGGCGTGAAGGATGATGTGCACGCAACACCGCCGCGGCATGGCGCAGGCGCGCCTGGCGATCCTGCAGGCGTGCGTGCCACAGTGCCTCCAGGCGCCGCCGCAGTCCGTCCTGGCGTTGGCGCAACAGGCGCAGGCGCGCGGATGGCGACTGCGCCTGCAGCCGCAGCACGGCGCGGTCGGCGCGCTGCATGGCCTGGCGCAGGCGCT
>JAFLEA010000082.1 GCA_017302035.1 Lysobacterales bacterium | reverse complement strand
GACGGCAAGCGCGGCCCGATCCAGGAAATCCTCTCGCTCAAGGACAAGGGCCACCTGGTCGCCTATGTCGGCGATGTGGTCGGCACCGGTTCCTCGCGCAAGTCGGCCACCAACAGCGTGCTGTGGTGGACCGGCGACGACATCCCCTTCATCCCCAACAAGCGCGCCGGCGGCGTGTGCCTGGGCGGCAAGATCGCGCCGATCTTCTACAACACCATGGAAGACGCCGGCGCGCTGCCGATCGAACTGGATGTGTCGCAGATGGGGCATGGCGACGTGGTCGAGCTGCGTCCCTACGAGGGCAAGGCGCTGAAGAACGGCGAGGTGATTGCGCAATTCCAGGTCAAGTCCGACGTGCTGTTCGACGAGGTGCGCGCCGGTGGCCGCATCCCGCTGATCATCGGCCGCGGGCTCACCGCCAAGGCGCGCGAGTCGCTGGGCCTGCCGGCCACCGACCTGTTCCGGCAGCCGCAGCAGCCGGCCGACACGGGCAAGGGCTATTCGCTGGCGCAGAAGATGGTCGGTCGCGCCTGTGGTTTGCCGGAAGGGCAGGGCGTGCGCCCGGGCACCTATTGCGAGCCGAAGATGACCTCGGTCGGCTCCCAGGACACCACCGGCCCGATGACCCGCGACGAGCTGAAGGACCTGGCCTGCCTGGGCTTCTCCGCCGACCTGGTGATGCAGTCGTTCTGCCACACCGCCGCCTACCCCAAGCCGGTGGACGTGAAGACCCACCACACCCTGCCGGAATTCATCTCCACCCGCGGCGGCATCTCGCTGCGCCCGGGCGACGGCGTGATCCATTCCTGGCTCAACCGCATGCTGCTGCCCGACACCGTCGGCACCGGCGGCGACTCGCACACCCGCTTTCCGGTGGGCATCTCGTTCCCGGCCGGCTCGGGCCTGGTCGCCTTCGCCGCGGCCACCGGGGTGATGCCGCTGGACATGCCCGAGTCGGTGCTGGTGCGCTTCAAGGGCGAGTTGCAGCCGGGCGTGACCCTGCGCGACCTGGTCAACGCGATCCCGTACTACGCGATCAAGGCCGGCCTGCTGACCGTGGCCAAGGCCGGCAAGAAGAACGTCTTCTCCGGCCGCATCCTCGAGATCGAGGGCCTGCCGGACCTGAAGGTGGAGCAGGCGTTCGAGCTCTCAGACGCCTCGGCCGAGCGTTCGGCCGCCGGCTGCACCGTGCGCCTGAACAAGGAACCGATCATCGAGTACCTCAACAGCAACATCACCCTGTTGAAGTGGATGATCGCCGAGGGCTACCAGGACGCACGTTCGCTGGCCCGCCGCATCGCCAGGATGGAACAGTGGCTGGCCGATCCGCAGCTGCTCGAGCCCGACGCCGACGCCGAGTACGCCGCGGTCATCGAGATCGACCTGGCCGACGTGCACGAACCGCTGCTGGCCTGCCCGAACGACCCGGACGACGTGAAGACCCTGTCCGACGTGGCCGGCACCCAGATCGACGAGGTGTTCATCGGTTCGTGCATGACCAACATCGGCCACTTCCGCGCCGCGGCCAAGCTGCTGGAAGGCAAGCGCGACATCCCCACGCGGCTGTGGGTGGCTCCGCCGACCAAGATGGACGCCTCCGAGCTGACCAAGGAAGGCCACTACGGCACCTTCGGCACCGCCGGTGCGCGCATGGAGATGCCGGGCTGCTCGCTGTGCATGGGCAACCAGGCCCAGGTGAAGGAGGGCGCCACCGTGTTCTCCACCTCCACCCGCAACTTCCCCAATCGCCTGGGCCGCAACTCCAACGTCTACCTCGGCTCGGCCGAACTGGCCGCGATCTGCTCGCGCCTGGGCCGGATCCCGACCAAGGCCGAATACATGGCCGACATCGGTGTGATCAACGACAAGGGCGAGGAGATCTACCGCTACATGAACTTCGACCGGATCGAGGAGTACCGGGACGTGGCGAAGACCGTGGCCGCCTGATACCCAAGGCGAGACCGCAGCTCTGGGATGGGAAGCGCCCGGCGACGCCGGGCGTTCTCTTTCAGGCCTTGCGGATCAGGTCGAATACCAGTCGTTGCAGCGCCTTGTCGTCGTCGATGCTGCCGTGGGTGGTGGCCTCGGGGGACAGGGTGCCGCCGTCCAGGCCGGTGGCGCTGGGCAGGCGGGCGGGGGTGGATTGGGGGCTGGCGACGGCCATCATCCGCGCGCCCCAGGGCAGGGTGGCGCGGGCCGGGACCAGGTCGCGCTCCAGGCCCAGGATCGGGGTTTCCTTGCGGTCCTCGAACGAGCGCGAGACCAGATACAGCAGCGAATGGCCGTAGGGCTTGCAGGTAGGGTCGGCGCGCTCGGCCGCGTCGGTCAGGTTGGCTACCAGCAGCTTGGTGTCGGTCTTGAGCACGGCCTTGCCCAGGGTGCGGTCGAACTCGTCCACGCGCACGGCCGGGGCGAGCAGGCTGACCGAGCGCAGGTCGAAGCCGGCGGCGATCGCGGCCGCGCCCAGGTGCGAGTGCAGGATGCCGCCGGCCGAGTGACCGACCAGGTGCAGGCGGATCTTCGGCAGCCCGTAGTCGCGGCCGTTGGCCTTGTACAGGTCGAACAGCATGCGCACGCCGGAGTTCGGGTTGCTGCTGATCTTGGCCGCGTTCTCCTTCATCTCGCTCCACAGCGGGCGGCCGAGCGGGCGGGCGATGCCTTCCACGCGCTGGTTCCACCATTCCTTCCAGGCGTCCTTGAGCTTGCCGCCGGCACGTCCGTCGTCCCTGGAGAGCTTGTCCTCGACCATGTTGGAGACGGTCTTGATCGCGCCGGTCTCCCACATCAGGAAAATCGGGAAGATCTTCTCGTCGTAGAGCTTGGGCACCCACAGCTGCGCGGTCTTGGCCGCGGCGCTCTCGTCGGTGAGGCCGCCGTGGGCGTAGATGGCCACGTCCACGGCCTGGTCGGCGCGGATGCCCCACTTGGAGCAGGCCTCCTTCAGGTGGATGCGCAGCAGCGCATCCACGTCCGAGGGCTGGGTGCGGAACTGGCCGCGCTGGCTCAGGCGGCCGTCGTTTTCCATGTTGACGATGAACGGAGACAGTTCGTGCGCGGCCAGCACCGGGTTGCCCGAAACCACGCCCTTGCCGCTGGCGTCGGTGCGCAGGCTGGTGGCTTCCGCGATCGCCTCGTGCTCGGCGGTGACCACGCCCAGTTGCGCCACCCAGCAGTCCATCGCGTTCTCCAGCCAGTCGCTGTAGCGCAGCACGGCCAGGCCGCCCATGCCCCAGACCGGACCCCAGGAGTTGTGCACGACGAAGCCGTCGCGGGTGTAGCCGACGATCGCGAAGGCATGGCCGCTGTCGGGGTTGCCGGACTTGCGCCGGATCAGCGGCAGATCGGCCGGGTCCTCGGGGCGCGGCACCGCTTCTTCGCGCAGTAGTTCCTCCCAGCCGGCATGGGTGAAGGCGCTGGCGTACAGCGCGCCGACCTGGTCGATGGCCACATGCATGTCGCGCAGCGAGCGGGGGTCGAGCCGGTAGTAGGCGCCGAGCGGGCGCTTGATCGCGTCGGTCCACCAGTCCTCGCTGGCCTGTGCGTTCGGCGCGGGCATTTCCCTCTTCGGCCAGAGCCGGGCGCTGCCGGCGCCATGGCGCAACCAACCCTTGAGCGCGCCCCGCAACGAGGAGCCGGTATCGGCCTCCGGGCCGTCGTCCTCGTCGTTTCCGGCCCATTCGTCATAGCGCCGGGCCATGCTGTAGAGCATGTGCGGCGAGATCGGCTCGACGTGGCGGCCTGCGCGCACCAGCAGGTATTCGATCACCACCGCCAGCGCGTAGCCGGTGCAGGCGCTGGTCAGGCCCTGGTCCAGCATCGAGCGCAGTTCGGCCGGATAACGCACGTCCTGCGGCGCAGCGGCCACCGGCGGCTGGTATTCCCAGTCGCGCAGGTCCACGGCGTCCGGGCGCACGTTGAACACCCGGCTGCTGCGCCTGCGGGTGGTGCCGGCGGCGGTCTGCTCCAGCATCTCCAGCGGCGCCGGTTGCGGGCGCCCGGGGGCGGCCAGGCTGCGCGACGACGCGGTGCGGGCCGGGGCGCGGCGGCGACTGCCGGCGGGGGTGGCCGCGTGGCGTGCATAGGCGGCGGCCAGCTTCTCGTCGTAGTGGTTCTGGCGGTAGCCGGGCCCGTTATAGCGGCTGGCGAACTTCGCCCACTCCTTGCGCCGCAGCGGCACGATCAGTGGCGAGCCGGGGCGCGAGAGCAGGGCGGCGAAGGCCTCGAGCTGGCCGTCGGCGGCAGCCGCCTGCGCCTGGACGAAGCGGCCGACGTCGTTGAAGCCGCACAGGGCGTAGTTGAAGCCCATGATCTGGAACGCGCCCCAACTGGCCGACTGCATCGCCGCGACCGGATCCAGCGCGGCGGCCTTGTCCAGGCGCTTCCATTCGCCGGCGAGCGAGCCCGAATAGCGACGCCGGTCCCATTGGGGGTAACTGATGCCGGGATGGGTGGCGCTGTAGCGGCCGGCGGTGAGGCGGTGGAAGACATGGCCTTCGAACAGGATCTTCGGACGCCGGTCCGGCGCAGGCAGGAAGCCCGATCCGCTGGATTCGACCTCGGCGACGGCCTGCAGTGCGGCCAGTTCCACGTCCAGCCGGGTCGCGAGCCGCTGCCACATCGCGTCGCTGACGGTGCGCTTGAGTTCGGTATCCATGGCGGGCCGTGCCTCCCTCGGGTGCTGACAACGGGGACTAACGCGCGACAGGGGCAACGCAGGACAACCGCACGCTCACCGGGCCATGCGATCCGGGCCACGGCCCGGTATGCTCGGGCCTCCGGCCGGAGAAGCTGATGAGCGACAGTCCCCGCATCGCATTCCTCGCCAGCGCGGCGCCCGATGCGCGTCAGGCGCTCGAAACCCTGTCCGCGCGTCACGGCCAGCACCCGCCGGAGGAGGCCGAGGTGATCTGCGCGCTCGGCGGCGACGGGTTCATGCTGCAGACCCTGCATCGCCATGGCGGCCTGGGCAAGCCGGTGTTCGGCATGAAGCTGGGCACGGTCGGGTTCCTGATGAACCACTACCGCGGCGAGGACCTGATCGAGCGCCTGGCCAGCGCCGAGCCGGCCAAGCTGCGGCCGTTGGAGATGCTGGCCCAGACCGAATCGGGCGCCAGCACCGGATCGCTGGCATACAACGAGGTGTCGCTGCTGCGCCAGACCCGCCAGGCGGCGCACATCCGCATCGGCCTGAACGGCCAGACCCGCCTCGACGAGTTGGTCTGCGACGGCGTGCTGGTCGCCACCCCGGCCGGCAGCACCGCCTACAACTTCTCCGCGCACGGCCCGATCCTGCCGTTGGGTTCGCACACCATCGCCCTGACCCCGATCGCCGCGTTCCGGCCGCGTCGCTGGCGCGGGGCCATCCTCAAGGCCGACACCGAGATCCGCTTCGAGGTGCTCGACCCGTACAAGCGCCCGGTGAGCGTGACCGCCGACTCGCACGAGACCCGCGACGTGGTCGAGGTGGTGATCCGTGAATCGCGCGACCGTATCGTGACCTTGCTGTTCGATCCGGAGCACAACCTGGAAGAGCGCATCCTCAGCGAGCAGTTCGTGGTGTGAGCACCGGCAGCCCGGCCGCTCCGGTCGCGTCCGCTGCGACGCCGATGCCCGACAATGCCCGCATGACCCGACCGGACGACGACAACTCCCGACTGCTCACCGTGGCGGTGACCTCGCGGGCATTGTTCGACCTGGAGGAAAGCCACGCCCTGTACGAGCGCGAGGGCGTGGAGGCCTATGCCGACTACCAGCGCGGCCTGGAGGACCAGGTCCTGGAACCGGGCGTGGCATTCCCGGTGGTGCGCAAGCTGCTGGCCCTGAACCGGCGCCTGCCGCCGGGCACGCCGCAGGTCGAGGTGATCCTGCTGTCGCGCAATTCGGCCGATACCGGGCTGCGCATCTTCAACTCGATCCAGCACCATGGCCTGGGCATCGTGCGCGCGGTGTTCACCTCGGGCGAGCCGACCTGGCCCTACGTGGCCCCGTTCGGCACCGACCTGTTCCTGTCGGCCAATCCCGAGTCGGTGCGCCGTTCGCTGCAACGCGGCGTGGCCGCGGCGACCATCCTGCCGGCGCGCGCGATCGACGCGGCACGCGACCAGTTGCGGATCGCCTTCGACGGTGACGCAGTGATCTTCGGCGACGAAAGCGAACGGATCTCGCGCGAACAGGGGGTGGAGGCGTTCGGCCGGCACGAGCACCAGCGCGCCCGCGAACCGTTGTCGGGCGGGCCATTCCGCAGTTTCCTCTCCGCGCTGCACGAACTGCAGGAAGTGTTCCCGCCGGGCGAGGACGCGCCGATCCGTACCGCCCTGGTCACCGCGCGCTCGGCGCCGGCGCACGAGCGGGTGATCCGCACCCTGCGCGAATGGGGCGTGCGCCTGGACGAGGCGCTGTTCCTGGGCGGCCGCGCCAAGGGGCCGTTCCTGGCCGCGTTCGGTGCCGACATCTTCTTCGACGATTCGGCGCACAACATCGATAGTGCGCGCCGGCACGTGGCCGCCGGCCATGTGCCGCACGGCGTGGCCAACCCCAATCCGGACTGACGGGGACGACCCAGGCCGTCAGTGATCGGCGGCCGCACCCGGACCCTGACCGGCGTCCCGCTGCCGCAGCCAGCGGGCCGCGGAGCGTCCCGCGCGCAGGCCGCTGGCGAAGCAGGCCGTGAGCAGGTAGCCGCCGGTCGGCGCTTCCCAGTCGAGCATTTCGCCGGCGCAGAACACGCCGGGCAGGGCTTTGGCCATCAGCCCGTCGTCCAACGTTTCAAGGCGCACGCCGCCGGCGCTGCTGATGGCCTCGTCCAGCGGCCGCGCTCGCAGCAGGCGCAGGGGCAGGCGTTTGAGCGTGGTCGCAATCCGGTCCATGTCGGCCAGCGCCGTGGCATCGAGCGCTTCGCGCACCAGTGCCGCCTTGGCCCCATCGATGCCGGCCTGGCGGCGCAGATGCTCGCTCAGGCTGCGGCCGCCACGGGGCCGGCCCAGGTCTCGCCGCAGCCGTTCCAGGTCGCGTCCGGGCGCCAGGTCCAGCCACAGCATGGCCGAGCCGTCGCGGGCGATGGCCTCGCGCAACGCCGCCGACAATGCGTACACCAGGCTGCCCTCGATGCCGGTGGCCGTGGCGACGCACTCGCCCTGCAGCGCATGGCCTGTCCCGGTGGAATCGAACCAATGCGCGACCACCGGCTTGATCGGCGCTCCGGCATGGCGCTGGGCGAAGTGTGTGCTCCAGCCGATGTCGAAACCGCAGTTGGCCGGCTGCAGCGGCACCACCTCCAGCCCGCGTGCCTGCAGCGAGGCCACCCATCCGCCATCGGAACCCAGCTGCGGCCAGCTGCCGCCGCCCAGCGCCAGCACGGCCGCCGTGGCATGCACGCCGCGCTCGCCCTCTGGCGTGGCGAAGTGCAGCGCGCCGTCGTCATCCCATCCGAGCCAGCGATGTAGCACGTGGAAGCGCACACCCTGGTCCTTCAGCCGCCGCACCCAGCCGCGCAGCAACGGCGCCGCCTTGCGGTCCATCGGGAATACCCGGCCGGAACTGCCAACGTAGCTGTCCACGCCCAGCCCATGCGCCCAGTCGCGCAGCGCCTCCGGACCGAAATCGCGCAGCCAGCCGGCGACCTCGTCCGCGCGCGCGCCGTAGCGCCCGGCGAAACCGGGCATCGGCTCGGAGTGGGTGAGGTTGAGCCCGCCTTTGCCGGCGATCAGGAATTTGCGCCCGACCGAGCCCTTGGCCTCGAACAGATCCACCTCCACGCCGGCCGCGCGCGCGGCTTCGGCGGCCATCAACCCGGCCGGACCGCCGCCGATCACGGCCAGGCCGGGCAACCGGGAGACTGGATCGGTCATGGGCGGCGCTCAGTGCGGCTGCACGTCCAGCAACTCGACCTCGAAAACGAGCGAGGCATTGGGCGGAATCACCCCGCCGGCCCCCTTGCGGCCATAGGCCATGTCCGCGGGGATCAGCAGGGTGCGCTGGCCGCCGACCCGCATCCCGGCCACGCCTTCGTCCCAGCCCCGGATCACCTGGCCGGCACCGAGCAGGAAGGTGAACGGCTCACCGCGCCCGCGCGAGCCGTCGAACTCGCGGCCGCGCCGGTCAGGCGCGTTCTGGTCGTAGAGCCAGCCGGTGTAGTGCACGGTGACCTTGTGACCGCCGCTGGCGGTCGCGCCGGTGCCGACCCGCTGGTCGATCCGCTGCAGCTCGGCGATGCCGCCGCCGGGCGGCACGCCGGCGTCGGCCATGCAACCGGCCAGCAACAGCAGCGACAGCAGGGCGGGGAGGGGGCGCATGTCGGCGTCGGTCCACGGATCGGGGCGGCAAGGGTAACCGATGCCGGTGCCGACCCGATCGGCCGCTATCATTGCCGGCATGGCCAAGCTGCTGTTCAACCTGCGCCAGGTTCCCGAGGACGAGGCCGACGAGGTCCGCGAACTGCTGACCGCACACGGCGTGGACTGGTACGAGACCGCCCCGGGCCTGTGGGGCCTGGGCGCGCCGGCGCTGTGGCTGCGCGATGCCGATGACTACCCGCGCGCACGTGGCCTGCTCGACGGGTACCAGCAGGCGCGCCGCGACCGGGCCCGCGAAGACCGAAGCGCGCACGGCGACGAGACCTTCCTGGAGCTGCTGCAGCGGCGCCCCGGCTACGTCCTGCCGCGGCTGGCGGCGATCGTGGCCATCGTCGCCCTGGTCCTGGCGCTGCCCTGGCTGCTGCTGCGCTGAGCGGGCGGGCGCCTACAATGGCGCCATGCTCAATCTTGCCGCCTACCACTTCACCCCGCTGGACGATCCTCGAGGCCTGGCCGGGCGCCTGCGCCAGGCCGCCACCGAAGCAGGGCTGAAGGGCACGATCCTGGTCGCTCCCGAAGGCATCAACCTGTTCCTCGCCGGCGAGGACGCCGCAGTGCGCGGTCTGGTCGACCTGCTGCGAAGCCTGCCCGGACTGCAAGGCTTGCAGCCGAAATACAGTCACAGCTCACGGATCCCGTTCGCCCGGCTCAAGGTCAAGCTGAAGCCGGAGATCATCCGTTTCGGCCATCCGCACGCCACGCCGCTGGCCAGCGGCGAGCGCGCCCCGGCGGTGCAGCCGCGCACGCTGGCCCGCTGGCTGGGGCAGGGCGGGCGCGACGACCAGGGCCGCCCGCTGGTCCTGCTCGACACCCGCAATGCGCAAGAGGTCGGGCACGGCACTTTCGCCGGCGCGTTGACCCTGCCGATCTCCTGCTTTACCGAATTGCCCGGCGCCCTGCAGCCGCACCGCGAGGCCCTGCGCGACGCGACCGTGGTGAGCTTCTGCACCGGCGGCATCCGCTGCGAGAAGGCCGCGCTGTGGATGCGCCAGGACGGTATGGACAACGTGCTGCAGCTCGAAGGCGGGATCCTGGGTTATTTCGAGCAGGTCGGCGGCCTGGGCTACGCGGGTCGCTGCTTCGTGTTCGACGAACGCGTGGCCCTGGATCCGGAGTTGCGGCCGCAGGTGGACTGAACCGGCTGCAACGCCCCAGCGGCGGAAAAGTGCCGGGGAGGCTTGCGCGACCCGGAAAGGGCCAATACAATTCCGCTCCTCCAGCACGTGGGGCCATAGCTCAGCTGGGAGAGCGCTTGCATGGCATGCAAGAGGTCGCCGGTTCGATCCCGGCTGGCTCCACCAATTCCGCCACTTCCGGCGGGAGTGCGACAGGTTCCAAGTCCCCATCGTCTAGAGGCCTAGGACATTACCCTTTCACGGTAGCGACCGGGGTTCGAATCCCCGTGGGGACGCCAATTAGATCAAGCACTTAGGGCTGCCGAGAGG
>JAFLEA010000081.1 GCA_017302035.1 Lysobacterales bacterium | reverse complement strand
CCGGCGCTCGAGGCGCACGATGTGCTCAAGGTGCTGCGCAACGCAGCCGATGCACCCGCCGACCTTCGCGAACGCGCACTTGCGCTGTCCGCGGCGCTGCTGGACATGGCACCGGGCAGCAACGCCGGCACCGGACTGGAGCGCGCGCGCGGCGTGCTGGATTCCGGGGCGGCGCTGGCCAAGTTCCTAGCGATCTGCGAGGCCCAGGGAGGCTTCCGCGAACCGCCACGGGCGGCGTTCACCGCCGACGTCCCGGCGCCTGCATCGGGCCGCATCGCGGCGATCGACAACCGCAGGCTGGCCAAACTGGCCAAGCTGGCCGGCGCCCCGACATCCCCCACCGCCGGCCTCGAAACCGGTCTGCGGATCGGCGATACGGTCGAGCGCGGACAGCCCATGATGACCCTGCATGCGGAGTCGCCGGGAGAACTGGCCTACGCCCTGGAGCACGCCGCGACGCTGCAACCCTTTGTGCTTGGAGAGGTTCCATGACCCGTGTGCTGATGCCCTTCCCGGCCGATGCAGTGTTGGCCGGCAACATCAACCAGCCCCTGCAGGCGCGCATTGCACCCGTGGCTTGGCGGCACTTCCCAGATGGCGAGTCGCTGGTCACCCTAGACGACGCACTGGCCGGAGCCGATGTGGCGCTCCTGGCCAGCCTGCGCAACGCCGATGCCACGGCCCTCCCGTTGCGCTTCGCCGCCCGGACCGCGCGCGAGTTCGGGGCTCGTTCGGTCGGCCTCATCGCACCCTACCTGGGGTATATGCGCCAGGACACCCGCTTCCATCGCGGCGAGGCGGTCAGTACACCGCTGTTTGCGCAATTCCTCGAAGAGGCTTTCGACTGGCTGGTGACCGTGGACCCGCACCTGCACCGCGTCGAGCGCCTGCAGTCGCTCTACCGCATTCCGACGGTCCACGTATCGGCGACGCCGGCCGTGGCCCGCTGGATCGCTGAGACCGTCCCCGACGCTGTGCTGATCGGCCCTGACAGCGAGAGCGAGCAGTGGGTAGCGGACATCGCCGCCCTGTCCGGCATGCCCTACCAGGTGCTGGCCAAGGAGCGGCACGGCGACTACGACGTGCGCGTCAGCCTGCCCGACCCGGCAGCCGTGGCTGGTCGGACTCCGGTGCTGATCGACGACATCGTGTCGTCCGGCCACACGATCCTGGAGACCCTCGCACACCTGCGCCGGTTGTCGTTGCCGTCGCCGTTGCTGGTCGCCATCCATCCGGTGTTCGCAGGCGACGCCTATGCCCGCCTGCAGGAGGCGGGCCTGGCCCGCATCGTCAGCACTGACACCATTTCCCACCCCTCCAACGCCATCGCGCTGGGTGCGGACCTCGCCGCCGCGGCATCGACCCTGATGACCGCTTCGACCGATTCCCCGGAGGACCCATGAACCTGCATCTCAACTGCTGCACCGCCGACCAGCTGTCGGCCGCCGAGCGCCAGCGGATCCTTGAACTCGCCGACGCCCACCGGCAGGCCGATCCCGCGTTCGCCCACTGGGCGGCCGGCTACGGGGTGATCCGACATGACCCGCTTACCCAGCTCCGGGTCCGCCAGATGGTGCACGAGCTGGTCGCCCTGGGCCGCACGCCGGATGCCGGCACCGCATGGCAGCGGCTCGCCGCGGCCGACCGCGTCACCAGCGCCGGCATGTGGCTGGTGGCGCACATGACCTACAGCCAGCGCGTTCGTACCGACGGCGCGGCCCTGGAGGTCGATGATTTCAAGACCACGCCTGAAGGCCACACCGGCGGGTCCCTCAACATGGTGCCCGCCTACGCCGGCTACCTGCTGATGGATTCCCTGGATGGCGTCACCCGCGCGTGGATGATGGGCCAGGGGCACTGCGTGGCCGCCATCGACGCGCTGAACGTGCTGGTTGGCAACATGACCGACCGGCACGCCGAACGTTACGACCGCACCGGCGAAGGGCTGAGCCGGTTCGTAAGCGACTTCTATGCCTACACCCTCAATCCGGACGGAACGCCGGCGTCGCCCCTCGGCTCCCACGTCAATGCGCACACCGCCGGGGGCGTGATGGAAGGCGGCTATCTCGGCTTTGCCGAGCTGCAGTACGTGCATGCGCCGCTCAAGGATGAACGCCTGGTCGCCTTCCTCAGCGACGGTGCGTTCGAGGAACAGCGTGGCAGCGACTGGGCGCCACGCTGGTGGCGCGCCGAGGACAGCGGACTGGTCAGCCCGATCATCATCCTCAACGGGCGCCGCATCGAACAGCGCAGCCAGATCACCCAGCAGGGCGGCGAGCGGTGGCTGGACCGGCACCTGCGATTGAACGGCTTTGATCCGATCGCGCTGGACGGGCGCGATCCGGCCAGCATCGCGTGGGGCATCCACGTGATGGAGTCGCGCCTGCAAGCGGGCGCCGCTGTTCCCGCCGACGTGCGGCTGCCCTATGGCATCGCCGAAACCGTCAAGGGCTTCGGCTTCCCCGGCGCCGGGACCAACGCCTCGCACAACTTGCCGCTGCCGGGGAATCCGGCGAAGGATGCCGCGGCGCGCACGCTCTTCAATGAAGGCGCAGCGGCGCTGTTCGTGGCCGCGTCGGAGCTCGAGCAGGCCGTTGCCGCACTCAACAGCCACGATCTCCAGCAGCGGGTGCGCGAGCGCGACCATGCGCTGGCCGATCGCCAGGTGGAACCGCCCCGCGTCCCGGCGATCGCCGACCGCGGCGCCGGCGGTGAGAGCTCGCCAATGACCGCACTCGACGAGCAGTTCGTCGCCATCGCCGAGGCGAATCCGGGACTGCGGGTGCGCGTGGGCAATCCCGATGAGCTGCGCAGCAACAAGCTCGACCGGACCCTGGACGCGATGAAGCACCGGGTGCACGAGCCCGAGCCCGGCGTCGCCGAATCGCCAACCGGCGCGGTCATCACTGCGCTCAACGAAGAAGCCGTGGTCTGCGCGGCGCTCGGCAACAAGGGCGGGCTAAGCCTGGTGGTCACCTACGAGGCGTTTGCACCGAAGATGCTCGGCGCCGTACGTCAGGAACTGATCTTCGCCCGCCACCAGGCCCAGGCCGGGCGCCCACCCGGCTGGCTGGGCGTGCCCCTGGTGCTGACCTCGCACACGTGGGAGAACGCGAAGAACGAACAGTCCCACCAGGATCCGACCATGGCCGAGGCACTCATGGGCGAAATGGCCGACATTTCGCGCGTGGTGTTCCCGCCGGACGCCAATGGCGCTGCCGCCGCCCTCGCCCGCGCCTACGCGCAACGGGGCACGGTCACCACACTGGTCGTTCCCAAGCGTCCGGTGCCTCATGAGCTGACCCCGCAGCAGGCCCAGGCACTGGCCGAGACCGGCGCAACATGCCTCGCCGGCGATCCGGAGACGGCGGCGATCCTGCTGGTGGCCACCGGCGCGTACCAGCTGCAGGAAGTGCGCCGCGCACAGGCGCGTCTGGCCGCACGCGGAATGTCGGCCGCGATCGTCTATCTCGCCGAACCCGGCCGATTTCGCGCCCCGCGCGATCCGGAGGAGGCAAGGTACGTGCACTCCGACAGTGCGGTCCAAGCGCTGTTTCCGGTGGGCCGGCCGCGCGTATTCGTTACCCACACCCGTCCGGAGCCCTTCCTCGGTGCGCTGCGCCGACTCGACACCGGCCCCACCACCACCGCGGCGCTGGGCTTCGTCAACCGGGGCGGCACACTGGACGTGCCGGGCCTGCTGTTCGCCAACCGCAGCACCTGGGCGCACGTGGTTGACGCGGCTGCGGGCGTCCTCGGCGAGTCCCGCGACAACCTGCTGTCCGAAGCGGAGCTGGCGGCCGTGGATGGTCGCGGCGATCCGACCGCCATCCTGCGCGCGGAAGCGGGGCCGGCATCGTGAGCCGGCCGGCCAGGACCTCGCGCTGATGGCGGGCACGGTGCGCCGCGGAGGCCAGATCGCCTGGGCCGGACTGACTCTCGGGGTCGCGGTGTTGCGCCTGCGCCGACGCAGACCCGAACGGCTTCCCGCGTACGTCAGCGCCACCCTGGTGGGGCTGGGTACCACCTTCGTCAAGCTGGGCCAGGGTTTGAGCCTGCGCTGGGACCTGCTGCCGGCGCCCTATCGCGAGGCATTGTCGCGGTTGCACAGCGACGTGCCGGCATTTCCTGCTGACCAGGCCAGACACATGGTCGAGCATGCGTTCGGCGCCTCCGTCGAAGAGCTTTTCGCCAGCTTCGATGACCATCCGCTGGCCGCCGCGTCGGTGGCTCAGATCCATCCGGCACGCATGCATGACGGTCGCGACGTGGTCGTCAAGGTCACCCGGCCCGGCATCCACGCTCAAGTGCAGGCTGACCTGCGGCTGCTTCGACGCACGCTGCGCGTAGCCCAGTGGATCTGGCCGCCTCTGAAGCGACACCGCCCCCTCGAACTGGTGGACGAGCTGGGCGCATTCCTGCGCGATGAAATCGACATGCGTCACGAGGCGCAGAACATGCGCCGCATGGCGAAGGTGCTCGATGCCCTGCCCGGCATCACACAGCCACATGTCGTTGAGCCCTACGCCACCCGCGACGTGCTGGTCCAGGATCGTAGCCACGGCACCCGCCTGGAAGCCGCTTATGGAACGGCGGCGGCTCCCGCACTGGCAAGGGCGCTGCTCGGTGCCTACGTGCATCAGCTCTTCGGCGCCGGCGTCTTCCATGCCGACCCGCACCCGGGGAATCTGTTCTTCTTTGACGACGGTCGCCTGTGCCTGCATGACTTTGGCTCGATCGGCGTGCTCGACCCTGCATCCCGGCTCGCGCTCGGCGGCATGGTCGAGGCCATTGCGGCCGACGACGCCGAGGGCGTGCTGGATGCAGCGATCGCCATGGGCTTCTTCCCGCCGCAGGTCGACCGCCGCTCGCATGTGCGCGAGATCCACCTGATCCTGGCCGAGATGGCCAGCCGTCCGCTGGCGCAGTGGTCCATTGCCGAGGCAATCTGGCGCGTGGCACGCATTGGGCAGGGCGCTGGCTTCCGGCTTCCGGCCCACCTGCTGTCCCTGATCCGGACGCTGTTCCTGGTCGAGAACACGCTGCGGGCGCTGGATCCGGATCTGGACCTGCTGGGGACGCTGTCCGCGCAGGCGGCCGCGATCGCCGACATTGCCGAAGCCAGCCGCCCCAGCGGCAACAGGCCGCTTGCCATGCGGCTGGCCCGCACTGCGCGCCAATTGCCACAGATCGCCACCGACCTGTTGCGGCAGGCGCAACTGAGCGACGGACGACCCGCCTTCTCCGTACACCACCATGGCCTGAGTTCCACGCAGGAGGCAATCGCGCGCACGGGCAACCGGCTGGCGTTGGCCCTGGTCACCTTGGGCCTGTACGTAAGCGGTGCGCTGTTGAGCCTGCATTCCGACGGCCCGCAAGTGTTCGGTCACATGCCTTTCCTGGCTATGGTGGCTTTCGCTGCTGCGGGATTGCTCTCACTGCGGCTGGTGATGGCCATCGCCAGATCGGGACACTTGTAACAGAACACTGATCTATCTCCCCGCTGGTGCCCGGCGCATCAGTGCATCCAGGAAGGCAGACCCATGACGCAACACAATCATCATCATCAAGATCATCAGGCGCACGGCGAGCAACCGCCGCATCCCCGCACGGGTGCTGAAGGTGACGTCCATGCCGGGCACGACAAGCACGCCGGCCACAGCGTGGCGAGCTTCCGCGACAAGTTCTGGCTCACGCTGCTGCTGACCATCCCCACTCTGATCTGGAGCGGGATGATCCAGCATTGGTTCGACTACACCGCACCACAGTTCCCGGGGTCGGCGTACATCCCGGCGGTGTTCGGCACGATCGTGTACTTCTACGGCGGCTCGCCGTTCGTCCGCGGCGGATACCACGAGCTGAGAAATCGCCTGCCGGGCATGATGACGCTGATCTCGCTTGCGATCACCGTCGCCTTCCTTTACAGCGCGTTGGTCACGCTCGGCGTTGTCGAGGGCTTGGACCTGTGGTGGGAGCTGGCGACGCTGGTGGCGATCATGTTGCTCGGCCACTGGATCGAGATGCGTTCGATCAACCAGGCACAGGGCGCTCTCAAGGAACTCGCGAAGCTGCTGCCTGATATGGCGGTGCGGTTGGATGAGGCCGGTACCGCGAAGGAAGTCCCTGTCGCGGAACTGAAGCGCGGCGACCTGCTGCTCATCAGGCCCGGCGCGAGCATTCCCGCCGACGGCGTCGTGAAGGAAGGGACCAGCGCCGTCAACGAAGCGATGATCACCGGCGAGTCCAAGCCGATGGACAAGTCGACGGGCGACCGGGTGATCGCCGGCACCGTCAACGGACAGGGCTCGTTGCGTGTCGAGGTGACGGGAACCGGCGACGAGACCGCGCTCGCGGGTATCATGCGGCTCGTCGAGCAGGCCCAGACGTCGCGCTCGCGCGCCCAGGCCCTGGCGGACCGGGCGGCGTTCTACCTCACGATCATCGCCATCGTCTCCGCCGCGGTTACCGCCATTGTCTGGCCACTCCTCGGTCGACCGTGGAGCTTCACGATCGAGCGCGTAGTGACCGTGCTCGTGATCGCCTGTCCCCATGCGCTGGGTTTGGCCATCCCGCTGGTGACCGCCATCTCGACCACGATTGGCGCACGGAACGGCCTGCTCGTGCGCGATCGACGCGGCCTGGAAGAGGCCCGTTTGCTGAACACGGTCGTGTTCGACAAGACAGGCACGCTCACGCTCGGTTCGCACCGCGTCGTGAAGACCACTGCCGCCGATGGACTCACCGACGACGAGGTGCTTCGCGTGGCCGCGTCGGTCCAGCGCGACGCTGAACATCCGATCGCGCAGGCGCTGATGACCAGCGCCAAGGAACATGGCATCGACGTTCCGATGTCGCAGGACTTCGAGTCCATGCCGGGACGCGGCGTGCGCGCAGTCGTCGAGGAGCGCTCGCTCCACGTTGGCGGGCCGGGTCTGTTGAGAATGCTCGCGGTCGAACCGCCGGAGACGCTTCGGCGGGCTGCCGAATCAGCGGCAGCCGATGGTCAATCTGCAACCTACCTGGTGGAAGGCGACCGGGTGCTCGCCGTATTTGCGATCGCGGATGCCATCCGTCCCGAATCGTTCGACGCGGTCAAGCGGCTGCACGACGAAGGACTGGAGGTTGTCCTGCTGACGGGTGATTCCACGGCGGTCGCAAACGCGGTCGCGAAGGAACTCAACATCGACACCGTCTTCGCCGAGGTATTGCCCGAGGACAAGGTGGCAAAGATCGAGGAGCTGCAGGCCCAGGGCAAGCGCGTCGCGATGGTGGGTGACGGTGTCAATGACGCTCCGGCGCTGCTCACGTCCGACGTCGGCATCGCCATCGGCACAGGGACGGACGTCGCGGTCGAGGCCGGCGACGTCGTACTCGTGCGCAGCGACCCGCGCGACGTGCCAGCGATCATCGAATTGAGCAAGGCCACCTATCGCAAGATGATCCAGAACCTGTGGTGGGCCGCCGGGTACAACATCGTCGCCATCCCGCTCGCTGCCGGCGTTCTCGCTGCATGGGGGATCATGCTGCAACCCGCGCTTGGTGCAGTGCTCATGTCGCTGAGCACCATCGTGGTGGCGATCAATGCGCAGCTGTTGCGCCGGGCGGTACGGTCCCCATGAACATGAACTGGCGACACCTATGACCACGCGCCGGCTTCTGGCACTCAACGTTGGCTCGTCCACCCTCAAGGGCGCGTGCTATCTGTTGCACGCTGAGGGGCCAGGCGCGCAGCCACGCGTCGTGGAGCGCTCCCGGGCCGAGATTGCCGTCGGCGCGGATGCGCAAGAGCGACTTGCCACCCTGCTCGAAATATTGTCGATACCGGCGCCCGGCCCCGACGTGGTGGTCCACCGAATCGTACATGGCGGCGACCTGCGCAACGCCAGCGAGCTCGACGAAGATGTACTTGCGAAACTGGATGCCTTGGTGCCATTTGCACCCTTGCACCAGCCGGTCGCCCTCGCGTTCGCGCGTGCCGCGCGCCTGCGTTGGCCGCAAGCCCGCCAGGGCGTGGCCTTCGACACGGACTTCCACGTGACACTCGCACCCTGGAGCCAGCGCCTGCCCATCCCCGAAGCATGGGATGCGCTGGGCGTCCGCCGCTACGGTTTCCACGGACTCGCCTTCGCCTCTGCACTGCGAGTCGTGGCCAGCCAGGACGCCGGAATCCTGCGGAGCCGCGCCGTCTTCGCGCATCTGGGGGGTGGTTGCAGCGTCTGCGCCGTCGAGGACGGTCGGAGCCGCGACACCACCATGGCGCTCACTCCGCTGGGGGGAATCCCGAGCCCTACCCGCTCCGGGGATCTCGATCCCGGTGCGTTGCTGTACCTGCTCAGGCACGAACGGCTGGACGCGCAAGCGATTGAAGATGGTTTGTCCCGCACTGCAGGTCTTGCCGGCATCGCCGGGCACGGCGATATGCGCGTGCTGCTTGCCGATCCTGGCCCGCAGGCCCAGCTTGCCGTGGACCTCTTCGCAGTCCGGATCGCGCAGTCCATCGCGGCCATGGCCACGGGAATCGGCGGACTCGACCATGTCGTCTTTTCCGGCGGCATCGGCCACCGCGCGCCGGGTCTGCGGGCGCGGATCATCGCGCGCTTGGGCTGGCTTGGCCTGGCGCTGGCACCTGACGACAACGATGCTGGGGCCACGCGGATCGATGCCGCGAGCGGGCCGGCCATCTGGAACGTCGCGATCGATGAGGAACGCGAGCTGGCCGAATCAGCATTGGCCTGGCTGTAGTCCACGGCATACCGCCAGGGCGGCCCCAGCCAGGATTACTCGCCGATCAGTGGCGTCGTGAGCACCGCTGCGAATCCACCACCTGGGGTGCGCATGTTCGTAGTCTGGCCCTGATAAAGCCGGGCCGCGAACAACAGCACACCCGCCTCGGACGCGAAGCAGCGCACGTCCGCCTTGAGGGACTGGCCCCCATGCACGCTCCGCATGCTCGGTGGCGCGAAGGCCTGTGCGATGTAGGTCGCCGACGCCATCGACTCCCACGTTCGCCGGGTGAGCTTGTCGCCCCGATAGCTGCCACGGCTGCCGAACCCTGCTGCAGGCTTGAAGAAGTAGCCGTTGCGCGCTGCCCACAGCGCATCCCGGTTTCCGGGGACGACTTCAACCGTTGTCGGGATCACCTCGGCCAGCAGGGCTGTCAAACCCGCATCGACCCCAAACCCGCCGAGCAAAGCCGCGTCTCCAAGCACCGCCAGGTTGCGCTTGTCGGCGAACAGCGCGTGCGCACGCGGATGAGGGGTGAGTGCGACGTCCCCTGCGAGATAAGCCTGACGAAGGTCCGCATGCGAAGCTTCCTCAAGCGCGAAATCGGTCAACCGGTTGTAGACCATGTCGATCGGGCCGTCGGCATCTGCAAGCCCCTCCGGGCCGAACCTCAGATCCTCGGGCGCGCGTATCACGCAGTCCACGCCGTGCTCCCGGAATGCGTCCGCGTACAGCTCGAACTCGGGGTAGAGGAACTGCTCCCGCGGGGCGCTGTCCACGATGGCCACACGGGACGGCGCGCGGCCCGACTGCTGCCGGGCATCGTCAAGCCAGGCGGCTACAGCCGCGCTATGGGCCTCCGTCGCCGTGGTCCAGGTGGTCCACGCAGCCGGCGCGCAAGATCTCACGGCATCGAGCAGCACGGCATTGAGGAGCAGCCCGCCTGGATTGGTGTTGACCTCGATCAACCGCGGGCCGTCGACGGTCAGGTGAAAGTCCAGCCCCAGGACGCCACCCGCCGAACCCGGGTAATGGGTTGCGATGTCGGGGGCCCATTGCAGGACGCGCTCGCGGTATCGTGGATTCTCTGCAACTTCGAAGAGCGCCGCCGCGACTCGCCCCATGGCGTCCAACGCCGCACGGTCGACGAACAGGGCGTACCGAGAGAACAGATGTGCGTGAACGGCCGGGTCAGACATGGACTCCGAGAAGGCGGCCCGGATCGACTCGTGCAGCCGCAAGACGTCGACTACTTCGCATGCACACCGCTGGTTGAGCGAGGCACCCACTGAAGTGGCACAGTTGATATTGCAGCCTGACTGGCCAGCCATTCTTGGGGCTCCCTAGGTTTACGCCTCGACGCAGCCTGGTTGCTGCGCTGCTGCATCGATCCCGCCCAGCAGTCATGTTATCTGCTCTCAGGACAAGCGCCGCTTCTCGAAGAAGACAGAGGTAGGGCGTGATGCCCCAACTGAACATCCGCTCGGGTTGGCAATCCAGCCCGCCCACCCTCGATAACG
>JAFLEA010000080.1 GCA_017302035.1 Lysobacterales bacterium | reverse complement strand
AACTGCCCCCCTTGCGATCGTCGCCATCGCCAAACCCCCTGGAGATCGCTGACAGGACTCGCTCCGGCTCATGCTCGAACACCGGAGCAAAGCGCTCGCTCGGGACATAGGACCGGCAGCGGCAAGACCGAGGTTTACCTGCACGCCATCGCCGATTGCCTGGCGCGCGGCCGCCAGGTGCTGGTGCTGGTGCCGGAGATCGGCCTGACCCCGCAGGCGCTGGCCCGCTTCCGCGCGCGCCTGGGCGTGCCGGTGCATGCGCTGCACTCGGGCCTGGCCGACGGCGAACGCGCGCGGGTGTGGGCCGCGGCCTGGCGCGGACAGGCGCGGGTGATCGTCGGTACCCGCTCGGCGGTGTTCACGCCGTTGCCGGACGCCGGCCTGATCGTGGTCGACGAGGAACACGACGCCAGCTACAAGCAACAGGACGGTATCCGCTACCACGCGCGCGACTTCGCCCTGGTCCGGGCCAAGGCGCTGGGCGTGCCGGTGCTGCTGGGCAGCGCCACGCCTTCGCTGGAGACCCTGCACAACGCCCAGGCCGGGCGCTACGCGCACCTGCGCCTGCGCCATCGCGCCGGCGACGCTCGGCCGCCCACGGTACGGATCGTCGACGTGCGCAAGCGCCCGTTGCAGGCCGGCCTGGCGCCGGAGACGCTGCAGATGATCGAGGCGGCGCTGGGCGACGGTGGCCAGGTGCTGGTATTCAAGAACCGCCGCGGCTACGCCCCGGTGCTGCTGTGCCACGACTGCGGCTGGAGCGCGCAGTGCCCGCGCTGCAGCACGCCCGCACAGGGCACGCCGCTGACCGTGCATGGCGGCGGCGGACGCCTGTTGTGCCACCACTGCGGCCACCGCCAGGCGCGGCCGCAAGCCTGCCCGGATTGCGCCAGCCTGGCGCTGCAGCCGCAGGGCGTAGGCACCGAGCGCCTGGAGGAACTGCTGGCCGAGCGCTTCGCGCAATGGCCGGTGCTGCGCTTCGACCGCGGCACCACCGCCCGCCGCGACGGCCTGGCGAAACTGCTGGCCGAACTCGGCGACCGCCCCGGGATCCTGGTCGGCACCCAGATCCTGGCCAAGGGCCATGACCTGCCGAACCTGACCCGGGTGGTGGTGGTCGGCGTGGACGAGGGCCTGTTCTCCTCCGATTTCCGCGCCGGGGAGAAGCTGGCCCAGCAACTGATCCAGGTCGCGGGCCGTGCCGGCCGCGCGCGGCGCGCCGGCGAGGTGTGGTGGCAGACCCACCACCCCGGGCATCGCCTGCTGCACGACCTGATCCACGGCGGCTACGACACCTTCGCCCGCGACGAACTGGCCCAGCGCGAGGCCGCCGGCTTCCCGCCGTTCGCCCACCTGGCGCTGCTGCGCGCCGAGGCGCAGCAGGCCGACGCCGCCGGCGCGCTCCTGCGTGCGGCCAGGGCGATCCTGCAGGAGGCGGCGAAGCCGGCCGGCGCGGTGCCGGCACCGATCGAGGTGCTCGGCCCGCTGACCGCACCGATGGCCCGCCGTGCCGGCCTGTACCGGATGCAGTTGCTGCTGTCCTCGGCCAGCCGTCCCGCATTGCACGCCTGCCTGGACGCGGCACTGCCGGCGATCCACGCCCTGCCCGAAGCGCGCCGCACGCGCTGGTCGCTGGATGTGGATCCGATTGACCTGTACTGAATCCCCACGCCGACACGGAGGCATGAAGTGAGCGAGCTGGCCGACCCCCTTCCCCGCCTGCTGGTGATCGGCGGCGGCTTCGCCGGGCTTTGGGCCACGCGGGCGCTGGCCCGGGCGCCGCTGCGGATCACCCTGCTCGACCGCAGCAACCACCACCTGTTCCAGCCCCTGCTGTACCAGGTCGCCACCGCCGGTCTCTCGGCGCCGGACATCGCCGCGCCGCTGCGCCATATCCTGCGCCGACAGCGCAACGTGGAAGTGCGGCTGGGCGAAGCGACCGCGATCGATGCCGCCGGCAGGCAGGTCGCGCTGGCCGACGGCAGCACGCTCGGATTCGACTACCTGCTGCTGGCCAGCGGCGCCACGCATGCCTACTTCGGTCACGACGACTGGGCGGCGCACGCGCCCGGACTGAAGTCGCTGGACGACGCGCTGCATCTGCGCCGGCGACTGCTGCTCGCGTTCGAGCGGGCCGAGGCCTGCGACGACCCGGCCGAACGCACGGCCTGGCTCAACTTCGCCATCGTCGGCGGCGGCCCCACCGGGGTGGAACTGGCCGGCACCCTGGCCGAGATCGCCCGGCATACGCTGAAGCGCGAGTTCCGCCGCATCGACCCGGCCAGCGCGCGGGTGCGCCTGATCGAGGCCGGGCCGCGGGTGCTGCCCTCGTTTCCCGAAGTGCTGTCGGAGCGGGCGCGCCGGCAGTTGCAGCGCCTGGGCGTGGAAGTCTCCACCGGCGTGCCGGTCACCGCCATCGACGCGGGCGGTTACCGGCTGGGCGAGGAATATGTCCCGGCGCGCACCGTGGTCTGGGCCGCCGGCGTGGCCGCCTCGCCGCTGGCGCGCTCGCTCGGCGTGCCGCTGGACCGCGCCGGGCGGGTGCCGGTGGAGGCGGACCTGAGTGTGCCGGGGCATCCGCATGTCTTCGTCGCCGGCGACCTGGCCGCGGTGAAGCGCGCCGACGGCAGCGCGGTCCCCGGGGTGGCTCCGGCCGCGAAGCAGATGGGCCGGCACGTCGCCGCAACGATCCGCGCCCGGCTCCGTGGCGAACAGGCCGATGCGTTCCGCTACCGCGATTTCGGCAACCTGGCCACCATCGGCCGCATGGCCGCGGTGGTGGACCTGCACGGCGTCAGGCTGTCGGGCCTGCCGGCGTGGTGGTTCTGGCTGGCCGCGCACGTGTTCTTCCTGATCGGCTTCCGCAACCGTCTGGTGGTGCTGCTCAACTGGGCCTGGGCGTACTGGAGCTACCAGCGCGCGGCGCGGATCATCCTCGGAAGGGACGCGCAGGACCCGGCGCCGGAATAGCGCCCACCGGACAACCGCGCGATCGCCGCAAGGCCCGCTGCCCGCGGCAAAAGCGAACGGCCCGGGAATGCCGGGCCGTTTGCCACCGCAACGCGGAACCGCTGCGCGCCTATGCCGCCAGCAGGGCCTTCATCTTCTTCATCGCGTTCGCCTCGATCTGGCGGATGCGCTCGGCGGACACGCCGTATTCGTCGGCCAGTTCCTGCAAGGTGACCTTGCTGTCGGCGTCCAGCCAGCGGCGGGCGATGATGTCGCGCGAACGCGCGTCGAGGCCGGCCAGGCCCTCGCGCAGCAGCTGCAGCTGGTTGTCCTCGCTGTCGGCGCGCTCGTAGGCCTGCGAGGGATCTTCCGCATCGGCCATCAGGTAGGCGGCCGGCGACGGCGGCGCATGCTCGTCGTCCTCGTCGGCCGGAGCGTCGAAGCCGATGTCGCGGCCGGACAGGCGCGCTTCCATCTCCAGCACTTCGTGCTCGGGCACGTTGAGGTCGCGGGCCACGGCGGTGACCTCGGCCGCGTTCATCCAGCCCAGGCGGGTCTTGGCCTTGCGCAGGTTGAAGAACAGCTTGCGCTGCGCCTTGGTCGTGGCGACCTTGACGATGCGCCAGTTCTTCAGGATGAACTCGTGCATCTCGGCACGGATCCAGTGCACCGCGAAGCTGACCAGGCGCACGCCCATGTCCGGGTCGAAGCGCTTGACCGCCTTCATCAGGCCGATGTTGCCTTCCTGGATCAGGTCGCCCAGCTGCAGGCCGTAGCCGCTGTAGCCGCGGGCGACGTGGACCACGAAGCGCAGGTGCGAATGGACCAGCTCGCGGGCCGCGTCCAGGTCTTCCTGGTCGCGGAAGCGGCGGGCCAGGGCCTGCTCCTCTTCCACGTCCAGCACCGGGATCCGGTGCACGGCACCGATGTACGCCTCCAGCGAACCCAGCGGGCTGGGGACCGGCAGGTTGTTGGCGACGAGGCTGGTGGCATGGAGGGTCTGGGTCATGGCATCCATCTTAGCAATCGGGAGGTTGGACTGCTAACGCCGCGAATGGTTCCCGGCGTTGCATCCCTGCAACGATCTTTGCACCATTGGTTTCTTTTATAATCAATGGTTTACTTCGCAAAAACTGAACCATGCCCTAGCGGGTACGGCGGCTGGCCCGGTCCCGACCGACCACCGGCACCCATAGGGGAGGAATGCGGCCGGGACGGCGGCTTTCAAGGGGTGGCCAGCAAGGGCCATCCCTGCCCGCGCGTCCGGGGCTCAGGACTGCCGCAGCATCGCCTCGACCTCGGCCCGCGGCGGCAGCGACCAGTCGATCGGCGCCTGCCCGCGGCGGGAGAGGTATTCGTTGGCCGCGGCGAAGTGGCCGCAGCCGAGGAAGCCGCGATGCGCCGACAACGGCGAGGGATGCGGCGCCTTCAGCACCCGGTGCCGGCGCGGGTCGATCACCTTGCCCTTGGCCTGGGCATAGCTGCCCCACAGCAGGAACACCAGGCCTTCGCGTTCGGCCGACAACGCCTCGATGGCGCGATCGGTGAATCCCTCCCAGCCCTTGCCCTGGTGGGCGCCGGCGCGGCCTTCCTCCACGGTCAGCACCGCGTTGAGCAGCAGCACCCCGCGCCGCGCCCATGGCAGCAGGCAGCCGTGGTCCGGACGCGGCAGGCCCAGCTCGGCGCCGATCTCCTTGAAGATGTTGTCCAGCGACGGCGGCACCGGCACCCCGGGCAGCACCGAGAAGCACAGGCCGTGCGCCTGGCCGGGGCCGTGGTAGGGGTCCTGGCCCAGCACCACCACCTGCACCTGCTCGAACGGAGTGGCGTCGAAGGCGGCGAAGATCCGCGGCCCGGGCGGATACACCCGCGCACCGGCCGCCTGGCGCTGGCGCAGGAACTCCGACAGCGCGCGCATCTCCGGGCGCAGCAGCCAGTCGCCGATGCGCGCCTTCCACGAGGGCTCCAGCCGGATGCGGTCCTCCGCGTCGCCGCCCATCGCCCCTCCCCGGCTCAGTATTGGCGCGCGCCGTCCAGCCGCGCCAGGCGCAACTGGAACAGCACCTTGGTCACCAGCAACCGTTCCTCGATCGGCTTCTGCACCAGGTCGTTGGCGCCGGCCTTGAGCAGTTCGGACTGGTTGTGCGGGTTGCCGTCGCCGGTCATCACCAGTACCGGCAGGCGGCGCTTGCCGTAGCCGAAGTCGATCCGGATCCGTTCGACCACGTCGCGCCCGCTCAGCTCGCCCTTCAGGGTCACGTCGGTGAGCACCAGGTCGATCTGGTCGGTGAGCCGGCCCAGCGACTCGGCAGTGAGCAGCGCGAAGCCTTCCTCGGCGGTGATCACGTGGATCACCTTCAGCTGTTGCCGCTCGAGCATGCGCCGGGTGGCCTCGGCCACCACCCGGCTGTCCTCGATGTAGAGCACGGTGGCGCCGACGATCGGCTGCGGCTGCACGTAGCCGCGGATGAACTCGGCCAGTGCGTCGTGGCCGAGCGACTTGTCGAAATAGTCGGTGACGTACTCGGTGAAGCGGCGCTCGACCAGGTGCTGCTGGGCGTCGCCCGACACCACGATCACCGGCACGTAGGCCTGGCCGGCGGCCTCGCGCACGCTGCGCGCCAGTTCCAGGCCGTCGCCGTCGGACAGGGTCAGCGCGGTGGTGACCAGGTCCACCGGGCCTTCCGCCAGCGCGGCGCGTGCCTCGGCGATGCTGGAGCAGCCCACCACCCGCACGCCGGGCAGTTCGCGCTCGAGCACGTCGGCGATCAGCTTGCGCACCAGGCGCGAACCATCGGCGACCATCACCCGCGGTGCGTCGCTGATCAGGTGCTTGAGCTCCTGGGCGGCCATCAGGTCTCCGTGGGCCGGGTCTGGCGCAGGAAGTGCCCGGTCACCGTCCACGAGCCGATCCAGCCGAGCAGCACGGTGCCGAGCAGGACCAGGCCCGAATGCAGCGCATCCAGTCCCTGCAGCGAGAACTGGCTGGCATAGCTGGCACTGAGCGCGGCCAGCGGCTCGCGCAGCGCCAGGCCGGCGGCGGCGATCAGGCCCAGCGCCAGCAACCCGGCGCCGACGCCATACCACGCTCCCAGGTACAGGAACGGACGGCGGATGAAGCCGTCGCTGGCACCGAGCAGCTGCAGCACGCCGATCTCCTCGCGCCGGGCCTGGATGTCCAGGCGCACGGTATTGCCGACCACCAGCGCCGCGCCCAGGCCCAGCAGCACCGCCAGCACCTGCACCACGCGCTGGCCGAACGCCAGCCAGGCATCCAGGCGCTGGCGCCAGACCGCGTCGTGCTGCACCAGGTCGGCCTGTGGCAACGCCTCCAGCGCGGCGACCAGGGCCGCATCGCCGCCATCGCCGGCGGGGGTCACGATCAACAGGGTGGGCAGCGGGTTGTCGCCGAGCGCGTCGATCGCCTCGCCCAGGCCGCTGCTCTCGCGGAACGCCGCCAATGCCTGCTCGGGAGTGCGCAGTTCGACCGTGGCCACGTCGCCGCGCCCGCGCAGGGTATCGGCCAGCTTCGCGGCCGCGGCGGCGTCCACGTCCATCTTCAGGAACACGTTGATCTCGCGCGACTGCTGCACGCTGCCGGCGAACTGGTTGAGGTTGTCCATCACGATCGACAGGCCCAGCGGCAAGGCCAGCGCCATGCCCATCACCGCCACGGTCAGCAGGGTGGCCCACGGCTTGCGCAGGGCGCGGCCGAGGCTGAACACGATGCTGTGCAGGTGCTGGTCGAACCAGACCCGCAGGCGCGACGGCGCCGCGGGCGCAGATGAGTTCCTGGCGGCCGGCTCGGCGGCGTCGCTGTTCATTCGGCCAGATCCTGCGGCGAGATGTCGTCGACCAGACGGCCGTGGTCGAGGATCAGCACCCGCTTGCGCATGCGCTTGAGCAGCGGCAGGTCGTGGCTGACCACCAGCACGCTGGTGCCGCGCTCGGGCAGGCCGGCGAACAGTTCCATGATCTCGGCCGAGAGGGTCGGGTCGAGGTTGCCGGTGGGCTCGTCGGCGACCAGCAGACGCGGCTCGGCGACGATCGCCCTGGCAATCCCCACGCGCTGCTGCTCGCCGGCCGACAGCTGGGTCGGCAGCGCCTTCTCGCGGTGGCCCAGGCCCATGCGCTCGAGCACCGAGCGCACCCGCTTGCCGATCTCGGCGCGGCGGGTGCCGCGCAGGATCAGCGGCAGGGCCACGTTCTCGCCGATGCTGCGGTCGGTGAGCAGGCGGTGGTCCTGGTAGACCACGCCGACCTCGCGCCGGTGCAGCGCGACCTTGCCGCCGCGCACGCGCAGCAGGTTGCGTTCGTTGAACACCACCGCGCCGCGGCTGGGCCGCTCGGACAGGTGGATCAGCTTGAGCAGGGTGCTCTTGCCTGCGCCGGAGTGGCCGGTGACGAACAGCATCTCGCCTTCGGCCACCTCGAAACTCACGTCCACCAGGGCCTGGTGGCCGCCGGCGTACTGCTTGCTGACGTTCTCGAATCGCAGGACGGTCATCCTGCAATTATGCAGGGCCATGGGCGGCGGGGACAGGGCCGCCCGCCGCCTTGCCTGCAGAGCCGACTGTCAGTCGGCTGCTCTTGGCGATGGCGCGAGAGGCAGCCGACCGACAGGCGCTACCTCCGCGGAGCCCGGGCGTCCGGGGCAAGGCCCCGGAACGTCAGTTGCCGCCGACCAGCGAGCGCAGCTTGCGGCCGATGCGGCCGAAGAACGATTCCTTCTGCGCATGCTCTTTCTGGGCGTGGCCCGTCACCGGCTTGGCCGCCGGACCCTGGCGGCTGGCCGGGACCTGCGAAGGCGAGCCGGCCTGGCCGTTGGCGGCGGGCGCGGCACCATCGACCGGCTTGCCGCGACGGCGGCGGCGACGCTTGCGCGGAGCGCGCTCGTCGTCGGCCGGGTCGCTGCCGGCCTGGGACGGTTCATTGCCGCGGCCGCCATTCGCGCCAGGGTCCTGCCCCGCGGCTTCCGCACGCGGCGGCTTGCCACCGGCGGAACGGGAGCGGCGGCCACGGCCTTCGCCGCCGGCCCCTGCATCCCCGCCCGCCGCCGCGGCTTCGCCCGCGCCGGACGCAACGGCCACGGCCACGCCGGCTGCGCCCACGGCACCGGCGGCCACCGCCGCCTTGCGTCGCGGCGGACGGCGCTCGCCGTCACGGCCACCGTGCGAAGAACGCCCGCCGCCACGGCGCTCTTCTTCGGCGGCGCGCTGCTCGCGCGCCTCGCGGAAGATCTCGCTGACGCTCTCGTTGTCGTCGTCCGCGCCAGCTTCCGGCTTCGCGCGCTCCGGCCGCGGCATCGGGACCAGCAGTTCGGCGGTGACCGGCTCGGACGGGATCTTCTGTTCGATGTAGGCCTCGATGTCCGGCAGGCCCATCGCGTAGCGCTCGCAGGCGAAGCTGATCGCGTCGCCCTCGGCACCCAGGCGCGCGGTGCGGCCGATGCGGTGGACGTAGTCTTCGGCGTCGAACGGCAGGTCGTAGTTGTAGACGTGGGAAACACCGTCGATGTGCAGGCCGCGCGCGGCCACGTCGGTGGCGACCAGGATCTCCAGCTGGCCGGCCTGGAACTTCCGCAGCAGGGTCTCGCGCTTCTTCTGCGGCACGTCGCCGGAGAGCACGCCGACACGGTAGCCGGCGCGTTCCAGCGCGCGCGCCACCCGCTCCACGAACGCCTTGGTGTTGACGAACACCATGGTCCGTGCGCCCTCGCTGCGCGAGAGCAGGCCGATCAGCAGCGGCAGCTTCTCCTCGTCGGAGGGGTAGTACAGCTTCTGGCGCACGCGCGCGGCGGTGATCGTCTCGGCCTCGACCACGAGCTTCTCCGGCTCGTTCATGTGCTCGTAGGCCAGCTCCAGCACGCGGTGGCTGAGGGTGGCCGAGAACAGCAGGGTCTGGCGCTCGGTGCGGATCGGCATGCGCCGCAGCAGGAAGCGGATGTCCTTGATGAAGCCCAGGTCGAACATGCGGTCGGCCTCGTCGAGCACGCAGATCTCGCAGGCGTGCAGCGAGACGACCTTGTGCTGCTTGACGTAGTCGATCAGCCGGCCCGGGGTGGCGATGATCACGTCCACGCCCTTCTGCAGCAGCTCGCGCTGCTTGTCGTAGTCGACGCCGCCGTAGACCAGGGCGAAGCGCAGGCCCAGCTCGGAGCCGAACTTGACCGCGTCCTTGTGGATCTGGATCGCCAGCTCGCGGGTCGGGGCCAGGATCAGCGCGCGCGGATCCTCCGGCTTGCGCTCGGCCAGCGCCGGGCGGGTCAGCAGGCGGTTCATCACCGTCACCAGGAAGGCCAGGGTCTTGCCGGTGCCGGTCTGCGCCTGGCCGGCGACGTCGCCGCCGGGCAACGCGACCGGCAGGGTCAGCGCCTGGATCGGGGTGCAGCGGGTGAAGCCGGCGGCTTCCAGGCCGGCGAGCAGCGCCGGGTGCAGGTCGAACGAGGAAAAAGCTACATCGGTCAGCGGTTTGTCGCTCATCATCCAGTCTTCATTCTGTGAGTGCAGCCCGGCGCTGCGTCGCATTGCATGGCGGGCGGCTTGCATACGTTTCCGGGGCGCCGCACACTGCGGACCGTCGCCGGATCGCGCGGCCGCCGGGCGCCAATGGCCCCCGACTTCTCCGCGAAACGCCCCAGTTTACCCCAAAGGCGCCCACCGGCCCCGCAGTGACCCCGCCGGCCGGCGCCGGCCATCCACGGAGACTCCCAAGTGAACGACAAGGTGATGCACGTCGGCGACGCCGATTTCGACAGCGCCGTGCTGCAATCCCCCGAGCCGGTGCTGGTCGACTTCTGGGCCGAATGGTGCGGCCCGTGCAAGATGATCTCGCCGGTGATCGACGAACTGGCTCAGGCCTACGACGGCCGGGTCAAGGTGGCCAAGGTCAACATCGACCAGAACCGCGCCACCGCGATCCGCTACCACGTGCGCTCGATCCCGATGCTGCTGCTGTTCAAGGACGGCCAGATCCAGGCCACCCAGGTCGGCGCGGTCGGCAAGGGCCAGCTGACCCAGATGCTGGACCGGACCCTGGCCGCCTGAGCAGCCCGCAGGACCGTCGGGAACGCATCCTGCCGGCGCCTGAACCGGCGCCCGGCCCCGCTTGCGGGCGCCCGGGCCGCGGTGTTAACGTCATCCGGACCGGCCGCATGGATGGCCGCGTCCCCCCAGTCCGGGATTACCGCCGGACCACCCATCCCACCCCAGGATCCCAACGATCCCAACGCCCGCACCGGGCGCTCGCACCTACCAGCGAGGAATCGCAATCTTGTCCGAGAACACCCTGCCTGAAACGCCCGGGAGCGAAGACGCACCCGCCGAGAAGCGTGCGCGCAAGCGCGTGACCAAGCAGCCGGCCGCCGACGCCGGCGCCAGCGAGACGGCCGCCGCCCCGGCGCCCGCCGCTT
>JAFLEA010000008.1 GCA_017302035.1 Lysobacterales bacterium | reverse complement strand
TCATTACAGTCGATGAGTTCTTCGACATGGGCCGGTATCTTATTCTGGGGTCAATGCTAGCTGCAGGCATGCAAACCTTTATCGCCCAGTCGTCTCTGCTTGCCATTGGCAGCGGTCCTGTCCTTTCCGTGCTCATCATGCTGTTACTGGCGATTCTGTTGTCGATCTGCTCGACAGTCGATTCGTTCGTGGCATTGGGTTTTACGGGCACATTCAGTTTTGGAGCTGTTCTTTCCTTCCTCATCTTTGGTCCGATGGTGGATATCAAGAGCGTGATGATGTATCTGCAAGTGTTCAAACGCCAGGCTGTGTTCTATATCGTTACCATCCCCTTTATGATGAGCCTGCTAGCTGGGTTGCTTTTTAATTATTTTTCAAAATATTAAAAAACAATTAGAAAAATTGAAGAGCTTTGAAAAATTCTTTCGCAAAATTCAAGGAGAATTGGGTTCGTGCATAATTTTATTTTGTAATCTTCTAACTAAATATCGATCAGCAAAAAAATAAAATCTTAATCTTACAACTATAAATGACACAATAATTAAACTAATATATTAGAATTTAGTAATAATTTGCAGTCAGCATCGGTAAAATCAATAAAAATCATTTCATTTTTTAGCATACTATACATAAGATCTATTTTTAGGTCTTGGCGCTTTTGATGTTTTGATTGAAACATTTAGAGGAAATTATGAACTTTTAACTAAAGCCACAATCCCAATGCCTAAGCAGAGGAACAAAAATATTATTAGGATGGCATTATAAATGGTATAGAGATTCTCTGACAACAAAAAAGATTAATATTGGATAAAAATACTAAAATTATTATAATTCTTTTTTGTTTTAATATTCGATGGAGAAACTTCGATAGCTTTTTTTCTCAAAAGTTCTGACGTGAAAGTTCTTTTCTGTTTCAATTGATTTATCTATTCTTGCAAAATAATGTAAAATAAAATCTTTTCTCAGAAAAAGAAGAAAAATGTTTTTGAATGATTGTAACAAACTATGGTCAGATATGGCGAGAAAGTAGGTTGCATTGTCTCAAAACAACTAAACTATGGAGAATGCAATCCATCAACTGAAGAGAAAATGCATTGAAATCCAAGTGCTTCAATCCCCCCTTCAACCCATCCAACTCCTCCATTACACTACCCTAGCCCAATGCGTGGACAATGTGTTACAGCCCCCATGGCCATCGAACTCCCCGCCCTGCCCTACGCCCCCTCCGCGCTGGCGCCGCACCTGTCCGCGGCGACCCTGGAACTGCACCACGGCGGGCACCACCGCGGCTACGTGGAGCAGACCAACCGGCTGCTGGAAGGCAGCGGGCTGGAGGACCTGCCGCTGGAGCAGATCGTGCGCCGTGCGCGCGGGCGCCTGGCCGAGCAGGCCGCCCAGGCCTGGAACCACGGTTTCTACTGGACCTGCCTGGCGCCGCGCGGCGGTGGCGAGCCCGACGGCAGGCTCGGCGAACTGCTGGCCCGCCAGTACGGCGACTTCGCCCATTTCCGCGAGGAGTTCACCCGCATGGCGCTGGGCCTGTTCGGCTCCGGCTGGGTGTGGCTGGTGGAGCGGCCCGACGGCACGCCGGGGATCGTCGCCACCCGCGGTGCGGCCACTCCCCTGACCGGTCCCGACCTGCCGCTGCTGGCCTGCGACGTGTGGGAGCACGCCTATTACCTGGACCGGCAGAATGCCCGCGCCGACTACCTGGAGGCGTTCTGGAAGGTGGTGGACTGGGAGGCGGCGGGCAAGCGCCTGCGCTGAGGGCGCACGGGCGAACGAAAGCGCTGGTTCCGGCCGGGGCGACGCAGACTAGCGCTCGGCGCGCAGGGCGGCGATGGGCGGGGCGACCTGGGATTGGCGGTCCAGGACCCGGCCCACGTGTTCCAGGCTGGCGGCCAGCGCGGCTGGATCGTCGCGGCGCAGGGTGGCGTGGCCGACCTTGCGCCCGGCGCGCGGCGCCTTGCCGTAGTCGTGCCAATGGCCAGCCGGTTCGGCCAGCACCGCGCCGGCCGCCGGCATCGCACCGATCCAGTTGAGCATGCAGGCATGGCCGAGCATCGCGGTCGAACCCAGCGGCAGGCCCAGCACCGCGCGCAGGTGGTTCTGGAACTGCGAGGTCTCGGCCCCTTCCAGGGTCCAGTGGCCGGAGTTGTGCACCCGCGGCGCCAGTTCGTTGGCCAGCAGCGCGCCATCGCGGCAGAACAACTCCAGCGCGAACACACCGACATAGTCCAGCCGCTCGGCCAGGCGCTGCGCGTA
Source organism: Lysobacterales bacterium (assembly GCA_017302035.1). Lineage (GTDB taxonomy): Bacteria > Pseudomonadota > Gammaproteobacteria > Xanthomonadales > Xanthomonadaceae > Pseudoxanthomonas. The sequence goes on along the minus strand of JAFLEA010000008.1, from coordinate 73,833 downwards.
TGCAACCGCCTTCCCTGCCAATGCCGGATCGGCCTGCGCCGGCGCCAGGCTGGCCGAGAGCACGCCGTCGACATGCCAGTTCTCGGTCAGCGGCCAGGTACGGAACTCGCCGCCGCGGCCGCGCACGGCGACCACGCTGAGTTCGCGTTCGAACGGCACGAACGCCTCGACGATCAGGCCCACCGTCTCCGCCTGCGCGCCGAGCGCGCCCCAGGCGGGGTCGGCATCGGCCAGGCTGCGGATCCGGAACTGGCCCTTGCCGTCGTAGCCCAGCCGGCGGGTCTTGAGGATGCAGGGCACACCCACCGTCGCCAATGCCGCATCCAGTTCGGCACGGGTGGAGACCGCGGCGAATGCGGGCACCGGGATGTCGAGTTCGCGGAACAGGGTCTTTTCCGCCAAGCGGTCCTGGGCCACGGCCAGCGCGCGCGGGTTCGGGAACACCGGCACCCGCGCCGACAGCCACTCGGCGCTCTCGGCCGGCACGTTCTCGAAATCGAAGGTGGCCACGTCCACCCTGGAGGCGAACTCTGCCAGCGCGGCCTGGTCGCGGTAGTCGCCGACCAGCAGCGGTGCGAACTGGCCGGCGCAGGCGTCGGCCACGGTGTCCATGACCAGGAAGCGCAGGCCCAGCGGCGCGCCGGAAAGCGCCAGCATGCGGGCCAGTTGCCCGCCGCCGAGGATCCCGACCCTCATTGCCGCGGGTCGTCGTGGGCGACGACGTCGTCGGTCTGGCGCTGGCGGAACTCGTCCAGCGCACGGGCGATGTGCGGGTGCCCGTCGGCCAGCAGCGCAGCGGCGAACAGGCCGGCATTGGCCGCACCCGCGTTGCCGATGGCGAAGGTGGCGACCGGGATGCCGGCCGGCATCTGCACGATCGACAACAGCGAGTCCATGCCGTTGAGCGCCTTGCTCTGCACCGGCACCCCCAGCACCGGCACCGCGGTCTTGGCCGCGAGCATGCCCGGCAGGTGCGCCGCGCCGCCGGCGCCGGCGATGATCGCGCGCAGGCCGCGCGCCTGCGCGGTGGCGGCGTAGTCGAACAGCACGTCGGGGGTGCGGTGCGCGGACACCACCTTCACCTCGTAGGGGACGCCCAGGGCGTCGAGCTTCTGCACGGCGTGCTGCAGGGTCTCCCAGTCGGAACGGGAACCCATCACCACCCCGACCAGCGGAGCGGCGGACTGGGCCGAGGGCTGAGCGGACTGAGCGGGCTGGGCTGGCATGGCCGTCCTCGGTGGCGAGGACGTATTCTAGCCGTCTTCCACGCGACCCGACCCAACCGGACCCGATACGCCCCATGGACCGCAAGCTGCTCGACCTGTTGTGCTCGCCCGATACCCGCCAGCCGCTGGCGTTGCTGGAACCACGCGGGCTGGAGGCGCTGAACCGGGCGATTGCCTCAGGCCAGGTCCGGCGCGGCGACGGCGGCGTCCAGGCCGAACCGCTGCGCGAGGCGCTGGTCAGCCGCGACCGCAAGCAGGTGTTCCGGGTCGACGACGGCATCCCGGTGCTGCTGGTCGAGGAAGCGCTGGCCACCGCCCAGGTCGCCGACTTCCCGGCGGGCTGAAGGTGGCCGGGTCCGCAGCCGCGCCCCTGCCGCCGCCGCAGGCGAGCATCCTGGCCGACGTGCGCCGCGCCCTGGCCGAAGACCTGGGCAGCGGCGACGTCACCGCCGCGCTGCTGCCTGACGTGCCCGAGCACGCCTACCTGTTGTGCAAGGAGAATGCGGTCGTCGCCGGCCGGCCCTGGTTCGACGCCTGCCACCGCGAACTGGACCCGCAGGTGCGGATCGAATGGTGGGTGGCGGAAGGCGAGCACGTGGCCGCAGGCACCGTGCTGGCGCTGCTGCACGGCCGCAGCCGGGCACTGGTGAGCGCCGAGCGCACCGCGCTCAACTTCATGCAAACCCTGTCCGGCACCGCAACCGCCACCGCCGCGCACGTGGCCGCGGTGAGCGGTACCGGCGCGACCCTCCTGGATACCCGCAAGACCCTGCCCGGCCTGCGCCTGGCGCAGAAGTACGCGGTCCGCGCCGGTGGTGGCGGCAACCATCGCATCGGCCTGTACGACGCGGTGATGCTCAAGGAGAACCACATCCGCGTGGCCGGCTCGGTCGCCGGGGCGATCGCCGCCGCGCGCGCGGCGCAGCCGGCCTTGCCGCTGATCGTCGAGGTCGAGACCCTGGCGCAGTTGCGCGAAGCGCTGGTCGCCGGCTGCGACCGGGTGCTGATCGACGACTTCGGCGCGGAGGACCGGCGCCAGGCGGTGCGCATCGCCCGTTCGCCGCCGCACGACGGCCGCATCCCGCTGGAAGTCTCCGGCGGGGTCGACCTGGACGGGTTGCGTGCGATCGCCGCCGACGGCGTGGATTTCATTTCCATCGGCGCATTGACCAAGCATGTGCGCGCGGTGGACCTGTCGATGAAGCTGGGGCCGCCGCCGCGATGAGCCATGCGATCCGTCGCCTGCTGCTGGGGCTGGCCTTCCTCGCCATGCCGGTCGCGCACGCGGCGGAGCCGCGCACGGAAGCATGCGACCGGCCCCTGCCCGCGGGCACCGAACCTACCGCCGCGGCGATCGTGCGCACCGCCTGCCTGGAGCACAAGGCCTGGTTCCAGCCCTTCATCGACGCGAACGGACGCCTGGCCTCGCTGGAGGTGACCGAGGCCGAACGCACGCGCCTGCGCGACGACACCCCGGCCTGGCAGCGGGTGGCGCGCTACTGGCGCGAGAGCGGCACCCTGTCGTCGATGGTCCACATCGCCGGCGCCCGCAGTTGCCTGTATCCCGGCGAGGGCCGCGAGGCCGACAACGATTGCCGCGCCTACCTGGTCGACAATCCCTGGTCGGCGGCGTTCGTGTCCTGGGTGATGGCACGCGCGCCGGTGCCCGGCTTCGCCGGCTCGCCCCGGCACGTGGACTACATCACCCGCGCCTGGCGCGATCCCGAAGGCAGCCCCTACGCCTATGCCGATCCGTTCGCCGACAGGGCCGCGCCCGGCGACCTGCTGTGCTTCCTGCGCGACGGCAGCGAGGCGCTGGGCCCGGAAGGCATGCGCCAGGCACTGGCCAGCAAATGGCAACGGACCCCGCAACGCTCGCATTGCGACATCGTGGTCGCCGCCGATGTCGATGGCGACCGCATGCTCTACCTGGTCGGCGGCAACGTGTTCGACGCGGTGACGATGCGCATGCTGCCCCTGGATGCGGAGGGCCGGCTGCTGGCCAGCGAAGTGGGGCTGCCCGTCCACCGCGTGGCGGCCGCCGACGAACCCGCTCCCCGGACCACGAACAGGAAGGGCAAGGCCGGCAAGGCCCGCAAGCCGGCCAGGACGAAGGCGGACCGGAAGGCCAGGACGCCCGGCACGGCGAAGGCGGTGGCGGTACCGGCCATTGCCGCGGCAACGCCGGGTGCGGACGCCGGTACCGCCGCGGATACCGGGATACCCGCTTCCGCCGGGACCGCGGGCACGGGCGAAGAGGCCTCCGTCGCCCCCCTGCCCGGCAACTGCCGCCCGGCCGATCCGGGCGCCTGCAGCTTCAACCGCCGCGACTGGGTGGTGTTGCTCAAGCTCAAGCCGCAGGCCCAGCTCGGCGGCTGGCTCCCGGCACCCATCGCGACCGACTAGAGTGCTTCCATGCCCAGCGTGATCCTGCTGATGATCGCCGGCGCCGCCGTAGTCGCGTGGTGGAATGCCTCACGCGCCGCGGCCGAACGCGCCGAGGCCCTGGGCCGCGATGCCTGCGCCGCGGCGGACGTGCAGTGGCTGGACCAGAGCGTGCACGCCACCGGCCTGCGCGTATACCGGCGCGCGGACGGCTGGCTGGGCCTGGAGCGCAGCTTCCGCTTCGACTATTCGTACGACGGCGTCGAGCGCCACCACGGCCGCATGGTGCTGCGCGGGGACCGGCTGGTGGAGTTCGTCGGCCCCTCGCGTGATACGCGCGTCATCCCCATGCGGGGCGAGTGAATCCCTACTTCACCACCCGCAGGTGGGGGCGTTTGCCTGGCGATGGGTCGACCGGATCGTCGGGTGGCGACTCCGGCGCATCGGGAGCCGGCACCGCCGGGACCGGTGCATCGGCGGCGGACGGCGAGGCGCCCGCGGCCTCCTCCGGCAGGACCATGCCCTGCCCGGTCTCGCGCGCGTAGACCGCCAGCACCGCGTCCACCGGCACGCTCACCGGCTGGCTGATCCCGCCGAAGCGGGCAGTGAAGCCGATCCATTCGTTGTCCATGTGCAGCCCGGCCACGGCACGTTCGGCGATGTTGAGCACCACCTTGCCCTCGCGCACCGCGCCGGGCGGCACCCGCACCCCGGGCACGCCCGCATCCACCAGGATGTGCGGGGTCATGCCGTTGTCGTTGATCCACTCGGTCAGCGCCCGCAGCAGGTACGGGCGGTAACTGGTCATGCGCGGGGCGTCATCACTCATGCGCGCAGTCTACGCCGTCGCCGCACGGCACGGTGCGCCCGCCGGCCTCAGGCCGGCAGGTCGCGCAGCTTCCTTTCCTGGTCGGTGAGGCTGCGGGTGAAGCCGGGGTTGCGGAAAATGCGGTTGCCGTAGTCCTCGATCGCCTTGCCGTCCTTGGGCAGCGGCACGTCCAGGGCATGCAGGCGCCAGACGATCGGCGCCATCGCGCAGTCGGCCAGGCTCATCTCGGGGTTGAGGAAGAACTTGCTGGCCTTGAACAACGGCAGCGACTCGGTCAACAGTTCCTTCAGCCGCTTGCGCCCGGCCTCGGCCTGCTGCTTGTTGCCCAGCTGGATCGCCTGCACCTGCGGCACCCAGTCGTGCTCGATGCGCAGCATCGCCAGGCGCAGGCGGGCGCGCGACAGCGGATCCACCGGCATCAGCGGCGGGTGCGGGTAACGCTCGTCCAGGTACTCGCTGACCACCGAGGCCGCGTACAGCACCAGCTCGCGCTCGACCAAGGTCGGCACCGAATGGTAGGGGTTGAGGTGGATCAGGTCCTCGGGCGGATTCTGCGCGTCCACCGGGACCAGGTCATAGGTCACGCCCTTGGCCGCCAGGACCAGGCGCACGCGATGACACAGCACGTCATCGACGGAGGAGAACAACGTCAGGGTATTGCGCATGCGCACGCTCGCTGCCATCTAGGCCTCCGACGACCGGAATCCGCCGGCCGCACCGGCGCTGCCCGGCCCCTCGCCGGCAGTCGCCACATTCCCCCGAGTGTGCAGTTCCGCGCCGGCAAAGCGCAAGACCGGAAAGCCCCTCCCCTCGCAGCCCGCCGGGGCGGGCCGCGTGGCCTCAGTGCACGTCCGTCCAGTATTCCTGCTTGAGCAGGTAGGCCAGGAAGGACAGCACGACCAGGAACAGGATCACCCACACGCCCAGCGCCTGCCGCTTCAGCGCGGCCGGCTCGCCCGCGTACTCGAGGAAATTGGTGATGTCGCGCACCGTCTGGTCGAAGTCGGCCGCCGACAGGCGGCCCGCCGAGGTGACCACCAACCGTTCGGGATGGCGTTCACCGGCCGCGTCGGGTGCGCCGAACTCGGCATGCTGCAGGCCCTGCAGGTCCCACAGCGGGTTGGGCATGGACACGTTCTTGAACAGCTGGTTGTTCCAGCCCAGCGCGCGCGTATCGTCCAGGTAGAACGACTTGAGGTAGGTGTAGATCCAGTCGCTGCCGCGCACCCGCGAGATCAGGCTCAGGTCCGGCGGGGCGTTGCCGAACCATTCCTTGCCGTCGGCGTTGTGCATGGTCACCTGGATCTGCTCGCCGTACTTGGCGCCGGTGAAGTTCAGGTTGCCCATCACTTCCTCCTCGGTCAGCCCGAGGTCCTCGGCCATGCGCTGGTAGCGCAGGAACTTCAGCGAATGGCAGCCGGAGCAGTAGTTCATGTACAACGCCGCGCCGCGCTGCAGCGAGGCCTTGTCGGACAGGTCGTTGCCGGCCTGCAGCAGGTGGCCGCCGGAAGAGGCCAGCGCGGCGGCGGAAAACAGCAGGCCGGCGGCGGCGGAAGCCAGCAGGGCGATCCAGTTCTTAGTCATGCGTCGTCACCCGTTCCGGCACCGGCTTGGTCGAATCCAGCTTGGTCCACAGCGGCATGGTCAGGAAGAAAAGGAAGTAGTACGCGGTCAGGAACCGGCCGACGATCGTCTCCACCGGATCCGTGCCCGGGCCGGCGCCGATCTTGCCCAGCCAGACGAAGCTGATGGCGAACAGGCCCAGCAGCACCTTCGAGAGCAGGCCGCGGTAGCGGTACGACTTGACCTTGGCCCGGTCCAGCCACGGCAGGAAGAACAGCACGATGATCGCGCCGCCCATCACCAGCACGCCGCTGAGCTTGTGCGGCACCACCCGCAGCATCGCGTAGAACGGCGTGTAGTACCACACCGGCTTGATGTGCTCGGGCGTCACCAGGCGATTGGCCTCGACGAAGTTGTCGTGCTCGAGGAACCAGCCGCCGAACGCCGGGGCATAGAAGATGATGAAGGCTGCGATGACCATCATCGCGAACACGTAGAAGGCGTCCTTGACCGTGTAGTACGGGTGGAACGGCACGCCGTCGGCCGGGGCGGTGGGCGACCAGCGGTTGCCCTTCGGGCCCTTCTTGATCTCCACCCCGTCCGGGTTGTTGGAACCGACCTCGTGCAGCGCGCCCAGGTGCAGCACCACCAGCAGCAGCAGCACCAGCGGCAGGGCGACCACGTGCAGGGCGAAGAACCGGCCCAGGGTGGCATCGGACGGCAGGTAGTCGCCCATGATCCACTCGGTCAGGCCCGGGCCGATCACCGGGATCGCGCCGAACAGCGAGACGATCACCTTGGCGCCCCAGAACGACATCTGGCCCCACGGCAGCACGTAGCCCATGAAGGCCTCGGCCATCAGCACCAGGTAGATCAGCATGCCCAGGATCCAGACCAGCTCGCGCGGCTTCTGGTAGGAGCCGTACATCAGGCCGCGGAACATGTGCAGGTAGACGACGATGAAGAACAGCGAGGCGCCGGTGCTGTGCATGTAGCGGATCAGCCAGCCCCACTCCACGTCGCGCATGATGTACTCGACCGAGGCGAAGGCTTCCGCCGCGCTCGGCTTGTAGTGCATCGTCAGGAAGATGCCGGTGACGATCTGGTTGACCAGCACCACCGTGGCGAGGATGCCGAAGATGTACCAGATGTTGAAGTTCTTCGGCGCGTAGTACTCGGTCATGTGCTTGCGGTACATCGGCATGAGCGCCGGTGCCCGGGCGTTGACCCAGTCCATCACGTTGTCCGCGGTACGGGTGAAGATGTTCGCCATCGCTTACGCCCCCTGCGGATCGACGCCGATGACGATGGTGTTGTCGTCGGCGTAATGGTGCGGCGGCACGACCAGGTTGGTCGGCGCCGGCACGCCCTGGAACACGCGCCCGGCCATGTCGAAGCGGGACTTGTGGCACGGGCAGAAGTAGCCGCCCTTCCACTCCGGGTCAAACGGCTCGGGGCGGATCTCGGCGGCCATCTGCGGCGAGCAGCCCAGGTGGGTGCACAGCCCGACCAGGACCGAGATCTCCGGCTTGATCGAGCGCAGCTCCGGGTTGGCGGCCAGCACGTAGGCCGGCTGCTGGTCGGCGTTCTTGGACAGCGGGTCGCGCAGGTGGCCGTCCAGGGTCGGCAAGGCCTCGAGCACCGCCTTGGAGCGCTTGACGATCCAGATCGGCTGGCCGCGCCACTCGAAGCTCAGGCGCTGGCCCTCCTGCAGGGCGGTGATGTCGGCCACCACCGGGGCGCCGGCCAGACGGGCCCGGGCGCTGGGGTTCCACGACTTGATGAACGGGACTGCGGCGAAGCCGGCTCCGACGGCGCCCACCGCAACGGTGGTGGCGGTCAGGAACCGGCGTCGGCCCGCATTCACGGGCTTGTGGACCTCATCGTTGGCCATCCGGCACTCCGAAAATCTTCTGCTGGTAGCGTTGGCTGCCTGCGCCCGGTCCCCCAGGCAAGCGGGAACCCGGACGCGAAAGACGAGGAAGTGTAACGGAACGCTTAACGAGCCGACAATGGCGCCCCACCACCGGACCCTGCCGTCAGCGCGACGCCAGCACCCCGCGGTAGCGCTCGGCCAGCACCCCGACCCGCTGCACGTAGCGCTGGGTCTCGCTGTAGGGCGGCACGCCGTTGTGGCGGTCCACCGCCCCTTCCCCGGCGTTGTAGCCGGCCGCGGCCAGGGTCAGGTTGCCGTTGTAGCGCTTGAGCAGCCAGGCCAGGTACTGGACCCCGCCACGGATGTTCTGGCCCGCGTCGTAGCTGTCCGATACCCCGAACCGGCGGGCGGTGGCCGGCATCAGCTGCATCAGGCCCTGCGCCCCGACATGGGACAGGGCCGTGGGGTTGAACGCGGACTCGGCATGGATGATGGCCCGAACGATCGCTTCCTCGACCCCGAACTCGCGGGCCGCCGCGGCGATCTCAGCCTGATAGGAGATCGTGTTCAGGCGCACCGTCGCGAAGCTCACCCCGGGATTGACCGCGCAGGCGTAGCAGGTCTCGATGTAGCTGTAGGCGATGGTGCGCACGTCGCCGGCGCCCGAGCCGCCTGCAGGCCGGCGGCTGCTGAAGTGGCGCACGCCATCCCGCACGTAGGAATAGACCTGGCCGTTGACCCGCCGTTGCGGCCCGCGCGCGGCGGCCGGGGCCGGGGCCGGGACGATGGCGTCGCCGCGGTTGGCCGCCGGGACCAGCACCGGCATCTGCTCGGGGACAGGCGCACGGGCCGGAGTCGCAGCAGAGGCCGCCGCAGGCCGCCTGGCCGGGCGGTGGTCCGGCACGTAACGCTTGAAGACCTTGCACTCGGCCCCCGGGATGCGCGCGTTCACGTAGTTGGAGACGCCGTCGGCGTCCACGCACCGGTACAGGGTGCCGGCGCTGGCCGGCAAAGCGGTCAGCGCGAGCAGCACCGCGCCCGCTGGCACCAGCATCCCCTTCATCGGGCGGAGTATCCCGGCTTCGCCGACGCTTGCCAAGCCATTGGCCGACAAGCGGAAAACGTGCGCACCGGCACCAATCCGGTCCCGGGAACCCCGCACCGGCCGTACAATGCGCTCCCGCCCGCCTGGACTAACCGCCATGACCGGGATGACCGCCACGCCGGACACCGCTCCGGACGCCGCCATCGCGCCCACCGATTCCCCTGCCCCCGCCCTGGTCCCGCTGCCGGGCGTCGCCCCGCGCGCGATCCCCGGAGGGGCGAGAGGGAAGCTCTACATCAAGACCCACGGGTGCCAGATGAACGAGTACGACTCGGCACGCATGGCCGACGTGCTGGCCGAGCACGAGGGTCTGGAGCTGACCGACGACCCGGCGCAGGCCGACGTGGTCCTGGTCAACACCTGCTCGATCCGCGAGAAGGCGCAGGAGAAGGTGTTCAGCCAACTCGGCCGCTGGAAGGCACTGAAGGCGGGGGGGCGCGACGTCATCATCGGGGTGGGCGGCTGCGTGGCCTCGCAGGAGGGCGAAGCGATCGTCAGGCGCGCGCCCTACGTGGACCTGGTGTTCGGTCCGCAAACCCTGCACCGGCTGCCGGAGCTGATCCGCGCCCGCCGCGAGCAGAACCGGCCACAGGTGGACATCAGCTTCCCGGAGATCGAGAAGTTCGACCGCCTGCCCGAGCCGCGCGCCGAGGGCCCCAGCGCGTTCGTCTCGATCATGGAGGGCTGCTCGAAGTACTGCTCGTTCTGCGTGGTGCCCTACACCCGCGGCACCGAGATCAGCCGCCCGTTCGAGGACGTGCTGGTGGAGGTGGCGCAACTGGCCGCGCAGGGCGTGCGCGAGGTCAACCTGCTCGGGCAGAACGTCAACGCGTATCGGGGGCCCATGGGCGATGGGGGCGACGTCGCCGACCTGGGCCTGCTGATCCGGACCCTCGCCCAGATCGAGGGCATCGGCCGGATCCGCTTCACCACCTCGCACCCGCTGGAGTTCTCCGACTCGCTGGTGGAGGCCTATCGGGACGTGCCGCAGCTGGCCGACTATCTGCACCTGCCGGTGCAGTCCGGCAGCGACCGCGTGCTCGGGGCGATGAAGCGCGGCTACACCGTGCTGGAGTTCAAGCAGAAGCTCCGCAAGCTGCGCGCGGTGCGCCCCGGGATCTCGATCAGCTCGGACTTCATCGTCGGCTTCCCCGGCGAGACCGACGCCGATTTCGAAAGGACGATGAAGCTGATCGAGGACGTGGGCTTCGACCAGAGCTTCTCCTTCATCTACTCGCGCCGCCCCGGCACCCCCGCCGCGGACCTGGAAGACGACACTCCCGACACGGTCAAGCATGCCCGCCTGGAACGGCTGCAGGCGGCGATCAACGCCAATGCGGCGAAAATCTCGCAGGCGATGATCGGCAGCGTGCAGCGGGTGCTGGTCGAGGGCCCGTCGAAGAAGAACCCCAGCGAGCTGACCGGCAAGACCGAGAACATGCGCTCGGTGAACTTCCCCGGCCATCCGCGCCTGGTCGGCCAGTTCGTCGATGTGGTCGTCACCGAGGCCCTGACCAACTCCCTGCGCGGCCGGGTCGCCACGGCCGCCTGATTTCCCGGCTGCGGGATGGGGCTTCCGCTGCCTGGGCGGGGATCAAAGGCGCTAGTCCAGCCGCTTGCGGAAGCGCAGGATCGCCGCACTCATCATCACCGCGGTGAAGGCGCACAGCGCCAGCACGTCCGGCCACAGCTCCCACAGGCTGGCGCCGCGCAACATGATCCCGCGCACCAGGCGCAGGAAGTGGGTCAACGGCAGCAGTTCGGCGAACCATTGCGCCGCCACCGGCATGCCCGCGAACGGGAACATGAAGCCCGACAGCAGGATCGAGGGCAGGAACACGAAGAACGTCACCTGCATCGCCTGGAATTGCGACCTGGCCGCCGTGGAGATCAGCAGGCCCAGGGCCAGGTTGGCCACGATCAGCAGCGAAGCAGCCAGGTAGACGTGCAGCACGCTGCCGCTGATCGGCACCCGGAACAGCCACAGCCCCAGCAGCAGCACCAGGGTGGTCTGGACCAGGCCGATGGCGATGTAGGGCAGCACCTTGCCGGTCATCAGCTCGGTGCGGCTGACCGGCGTGGCGATCAGCAATTCCATGTTGCCGCGTTCGCGCTCGCGCACGATCGACACCCCGGTGAACAGGACCATGGTCATGGTCAGGATCACCCCCACCAGGCCGGGCACGATGTTCACCGCCGAACGTCGCTCGGGATTGAACAGGGGCAGCACCGCGACCGGCGGCGCGGCCAGCGCCCGGGTCGCCGGCGAAGCGGTCCGCACCACGTCTTCCAGCGGCATCCGCACCAGTTGCCCGGCGGCGGCTTGCACCGCGTTGTCGCTGCCGTCGACCAGGATCTGCACCTGCTCGCGGCCATCGGCGCGACGGCGTTCGAAATCGGCCGGGATCACGATGCCGATGCCGTATTCGCCGCGGCGGATCGCGTCCATCGCCTGCTGGGGCGTGCGTTCGAAGCGCACCGGCGCGACCACGGTGCTGGCGACGATGTCCATCGCCAGCGCGCGCGAAGCCGAGGTACCGGCCTGGTCCACGATCCCGGCGGGCAGGTCGCGCAGGTTGGTGTTGATCGCATAGCCGAACAGCAGCAGCTGCATCACCGGGATCATGCCGATCATCGCCAGGGTGATCCGGTCGCGACGCATCTGCCGCAACTCCTTGAGCATCACCGCCCACAGCCGGCGCCCGTTCATGCGGCCTCCCGCCCGTGCGCGTCCCGGCTGCGCGTGGCCGAGACGAACACGTCCTCCAGGCCGGGCGCGACCGCAACCACTTCCGCCGCCACCCCGGCCTGGCGCAACGCGGCCTCCACCCCAGCGCCGGCGCCGGCGCCGGCAGCACCGTCCAGCAGCACCCGCAGGCCATTGCCGATCTGGGCCACGCTGACCACCCCGGGGGCGGCCGCGAGCACCTGCCTGGCCCTGCGTGGCTCCGCGGCGGCGACCGCCAGGGTGCGGCCGGCCAGGGCGCCGGTCAGTTCGGCGGGCGAGCCGTCGGCCACCAGCACGCCGCGATCGAGGATCGCCAGCCGGTGGCAGCGTTCGGCCTCGTCCATGTAATGGGTGGACACCAACAGGGTCGTGCCGGCATCGGCCAGATCGAACAGCTTCTCCCAGAAATCGCGGCGCGACTCCGGGTCGACCGCGCTGGTCGGCTCGTCCAGGAACAGCAGCTCGGGCTCGTGCACCACCGCGCCGGCCAGCGCCAGGCGCTGCTTCTGGCCGCCGCTGAGGGTGCCGGCCAGCTGCTTCTGCCGGTCCTCGAAGCGATACTGGACGAGCAACTGGTCGATCCGCCGCTTCGCCGCGGCGCGGGACAGCCCCTGCACCGCGGCCAGGAACTCCAGGTTCTCGCGCACGCCCAGGTCCTCGAACAGCGAGAACTTCTGGGTCATGTAGCCGATCCGCCCGCGCAACACCTCGGCCTGCTCGGGGATGGGCAGGCCCAGCACCTCGGCTTCGCCCTCGCTGGGCACGAGCAACCCGCACAGCATGCGGATGGTGGTCGACTTGCCCGAGCCGTTCGGTCCGAGGAAGCCATAGACGTGGCCGCGCGGCACCTGGAGATCGACGTGGTCGACCGCGGTCAGGGCGCCGAAACGCTTGGTCAGGCCGCGGGCGCGGATCGCGACCGGGCCGGCGTCGCGGACGGCCGGCGGCACGGCGGTTTCAGCGTGCATCGAACTCGACCCGCAGCGGCAGGCCGGCCGGCAACTCGCCGGCACCCTCGCCTTCCAGCTGCACCTCGGCCAGGTAGCTCAGCCGCGCGGCATCCCTGCCGGTCAGCGCGTAGTACGGGGTGAACGCCGGCTCGCTGCGGACCATGCGCACCCGGCCCGGCCACGAACGCCCGCCATCGGCACCCAGCTTCACCGTCACCCGGTCGCCGACCCGCACCTCCATGCGCAATGCCTCGGGCAGGTAGATGCGCGCGTAGGGAGCGTCCCCGACCAGCAGCACCGCCAACGGAGCACCGACCGGGGCCTCGTCGCCGAGCCGGTACGGCAGGCTGTCGATGCGGCCGGCGCGCGGCGCGAGCAGGTCGAGCCGGCCGGTGGTCGCGGCCTGGCCCCGGGCCTGGGCCCGGGCCACCTCCAGTGCAGCTTCGGCCTGGGCAACCTGCTCGGGGCGCACGCCGTTGCGCAACTCGGCCAGGGCCGCCTGGGCCACCGCCGCCTGGGCTTCGGCATTGCCGGCGGCGGCGCGGGCGCGATCGACTTCGGCCGCGGCCACCAACTGCTTTTCGCCCAACGGGCGCACGCGCGCGTAGTAGGCGCGCGCGTCGCGCGCCTGCGCCATGGCCGCGGCCAGGCGCGCACGAGCCTGCTCGAGGTCCTCGGCACGGGCACCGTTGCGCAGTTCGGCCAGCGCCTGCCGGCGCAACCCGACCTCGGCCTGCGCGGCGTCCAGCTGCGCATCGCCGCGCACCTGCTCCAGGGTCAGCACCCGCGCACCCGCCTCCACCCGCTCGCCTTCGCGCACGGCGATGTCGACGATGCGCTCGGCGGCCGGAGCCGGCAGGGCGATGCGGTCGTATTCCAGCGTGCCCAGCGCCTGCGGCGGCGGCTCGCTGCAGGCGGCCAGCAGCATGGCGAGCACGCAGGCGATGGCGGAACGGTTCATGCGGGCAGCTCCAGGCCGCGCTCGAGCAGGGCGAGCGCATGGGTACGGATGGCGTCGACACCGAGTTCCTCGGCGGCGAACAACTGCCGCCAGATCGGCATCCCGGCGGCGGGAAGCAGGGTCAGGCCGACCAGCGAGACCAGCAACAGGCGCGGCTCCAGGCCGGAGTTGAGCCGCCCCGCCGCCTGCTCGGCGGCGAAACGCGCGGCCACCAGCGAAGCCAGTTCCGGCATCAGCCGGGTGGTCAGCAATTCGCGCAGGCCGCCACCCTCGCTGACCACTTCGCGGATCCACAGCGGCGGCAGCCAGGGATGGCGCGCGACCAGGTCGCAGATGCACCCTACGAAGGCCTCCAGCGACCCGCGCAACGGCGCGTCCTGCATGCCCAGCAAGGTGGCACGCACTTCGCCGAACACCGGCAACACCCGCTCGGCCACGACCGCGTCGCGCAGGCCGGCGGCATCGCCGAAGTAATAGTGCAGCAGTGCGGGCGTGACCCCGGCCTGGCGGGAAATGTCGCGCAGCGAAGTGGCCGCGATGCCGCGCTGCACGTAACAGGCGATCGCCGCGTCCAGCACATGCCCGCGGCGATCGCCCTCGCCAGCGGCCGGGCGACCCGGCGGCCGCGGCCGGCGTCGCGAAGGCGCCGCCGCAACGGGCGACGCGGCGGGATGCGCCGGAGGGGGCTGCGCTGGCCGGGGCTTGCTCATTGGCCAATAATTAATTTAATAGTCAATTAATTGCAAGCCCGCCGACCCTGCACCCGCCGGTTTCCAGCGGTGCGGTACCCTTCCGCAATGTCCAGCATCCACCGCGACTTCACCCTGGAACCGTCCGACACCGAGCGCCTGGCCAATCTGGCCGGACCGTTCGACGGCCATCTGCGCCAGATCGAACTGCGCCTGGGCGTGGAGATCGCCAACCGCGGCAACGTGTTCCGGGTCAGCGGGCCGGAGGAAGCGGTCGCCAGTGCCGAGCGCCTGCTGCGCACGCTCTATGCCGAGGCCGGCGACACAGCGTTCGACAGCCAGGCCATCCACCTGCGCCTGAACCCGGCCAACGTGGCGCACCTGGACCAGGACTTCCAGCCGCAGGACGTGTCGGTGCGGGTGCGCCGCGGCACCATCCGCGGGCGCGGCGCCAACCAGGCGCGCTACCTGCACGCGATCGCCGCGAACGACATCAACTTCGGCATCGGCCCGGCGGGCACCGGCAAGACCTTCCTGGCCGTGGCCATGGCGGTGGATGCACTCAATGAATCGCGGGTGCAACGCCTGGTGCTGGTGCGCCCGGCGGTGGAGGCCGGCGAGAAGCTCGGCTTCCTGCCCGGCGACCTGACCCAGAAGGTCGATCCCTACCTGCGCCCGCTGTACGACGCGCTGTACGAGATGCTCGGCGTGGAGAAGGTGGCCAAGCTGCTGGAGAAGAACGTCATCGAGATCGCGCCGCTGGCCTACATGCGCGGGCGCACCCTCAACGACGCCTTCGTGATCCTGGACGAGGCGCAGAACACCACCATCGAGCAGATGAAGATGTTCCTGACCCGCCTGGGCTTCGGCTCCACCGCGGTGGTCACCGGCGACATGACCCAGGTCGACCTGCCCAAGCACGTGAAGTCCGGGCTGAAGGACGCGACCGAGGTGCTGCGCGGCGTGGAGGGCGTGAGCTTCACGTTCTTCGAGGCCCGCGACGTGGTCCGCCATCCGCTGGTGGCGCGCATCGTGTCCGCCTACGAACGCCGCGACGCGCAGGACCGAGACACGGGATCGACGCCATGACCAAGGGCCCCGTCCATCTCGACGTTTCCGTCAGCTATGCCGCGCCGCGCGCCGGGGTCCCGGCATCGGCCAGCTTCCGCAAGTGGGTGGCCGCCGCGCTCAAGGGCCGGATCCGCGAGGCCGACCTGGCGATCCGGATCGTCGACGAGCGCGAGGGCTGCGCGCTCAACCGCCACTATCGGGGCAAGGACTATGCGACCAACGTGCTCAGCTTCCCCGCCGAACTGCCGGAAGGGGTGAAGCTGCCGCTGCTGGGCGACCTGGTGCTCTGCGCGCCGGTGGTGGCGCGCGAAGCCGCCGAACAGGGCAAGCCGGTGGCGGCGCACTACGCCCACCTCACCGTGCATGGCGTCCTGCACCTGCTTGGCTGGGACCACGAGGACGACAAGGATGCCGAGGCCATGGAACAACTCGAACGCGAAGTGCTGGCCGAGCTGGGCCTGCCCGATCCGTACGCCGGGGAGTGAGCCGGCCATGACCCGCACCGTCCCGGCAACCGCGGTGTTCGCCCTGGCGCTGGTCCTGGCGCCATGCGCCGCGTTCGCTGCGCAAGAGCGGCCGGATCCGGCGCCCACCGCCACCGCCATGCCCGACCTAGCCGCGCTGCTCGAATGCCGGCTCGGCTACCGCGACTTCATGGCCTACATGCCGGTCCTGCAGGATCCGCTGCGCGCGGTGGCCCTGGGCTGGCGCCCGCAACCCCAGGCCAACCCGTTCATGCTCGAGTACCGGCTCAACGCACCGGTGAGCGTGTTCGGGCGGCAGGCCGACAGAATCGCCTTCGCCGGCGACGGCGTGGTCGCCGTGCTGGACCTGGCCGACCCGCGGGTGCTGGCGCGCGAACTGAACCTGGAAACCGGCGTGGACACGCCGCAGAAGGCGATCTTCGGCCGCGAGGCGCGTGCCATGGAGGTCGCCGGTCCGGACGGCGCACCGGGCTGGATCGAATCGGCGGTGATCAACGTGTCCAACGTGGACTCGCACCCGGGCAAGACCCTGGCCGGGTGCAGCTACAGCCTGGACCCGCCCGATACGGAGCAGGCACCGGCTCCCGCGCCCTCGCCCGCGGCCACCCATCCGCGCTAGACTGCCGGCACCTCCCGGAATCCTTGGCGCTCCGCATCCCGGCGCCCTTTCCACCCCGAATGTCCGAAGACGACAGTAGTCGCCCCGCGCCGGAGCCCCACGAACGCCGTCGCACCTGGCTGGAGCGGATCGGTTCCGCGTTCTCCGGCGAACCCGATACCCGCGAGGAGCTGGTCGCGGTCCTGCGCGACGCGCAGGGCAACGGCCTGATCGACGCCGATTCCCTGCGGATGATGGAAGGCGCGCTCTCGGTGTCCGAGCTGAGCGTGGGCGACGTGATGGTCGCGCGGGCGCAGATGGTTTCGCTGCCGGCCGCCGCGCGCTTCCTCGACCTGATGAAACAGGTGGTCGAATCCGGCCACTCGCGCTTCCCGGTGCACGGCGAGGACCGCGACGAGATCCTGGGCATCCTGCTGGCCAAGGACCTGCTGCGCGGCGTGGTGGCCGACAACGGCCCCGGCGACATCCATGCGCTGCTGCGCCCGGCGGTGCTGATCCCCGAGTCGAAGAAGCTCAACCTGCTGCTCAAGGAGTTCCGGCTTTCGCGCAACCACATGGCGATCGTGGTCGACGAGTACGGCGGGGTCGCCGGGCTGGTCACCATCGAGGACGTGCTCGAACAGATCGTGGGCAAGATCGACGACGAACACGACGACGCCGAGGACGGCAGCGCGCTGATCGACGCACAGGCCGACGGCCAGTTCGTGGTCGACGCGCTGACCCCGATCGGCGACTTCAACGAACGCTTCGGCGCGCAGTTCCCCGACGACGAGTACGACACCATCGGCGGACTGGTCACCGAAGCCATCGGCCACCTGCCGGAGACCGGCGAGGAGCTGACCCTGGACCGCTTCCAGTTCCGGGTGATCCGCGCCGACGCGCGGCGTGTACGCGCCTTCCAGGTCGCGGTGCTGGCGGCGGACGCGGAGGGCCGGGACTGATGTTCGCCCCGTCCCGCCGGTCCCTGCGGCCGGCCGCGCTGCGGTGCGGGCTGCTGGCCCTGGTGCTGTGGCTGCTGGCCGTGCCGGCGCTGGCCGCAGAACCCGCACCACCGCGGATCGGGGTGCTGACCATGCAGCCTGGCGAGGTGTTCTTCGAACGCTTCGGCCACGACGCCATCGTGGTGGTCGATCCTGAAAGTGGCCAGGCCATCTCCTACAACTTCGGCTACTTCGATCCATCGGAACCGGATTTCCTCGCACGCTTCGTGCGCGGCGAAATGCTGTATCACCTGGTCGCGCTGCCGGCGGAACAGGACCTGGCGCAGTACCGCGACGCCGGCCGCGGGGTGAACGTGCAGTGGCTGGACCTGGAGCCGGGCCAGGCGCGCGCGCTGGCCGCGGCGCTGGCCGAGCGCGCGCTGCCGGAGAACTCGCGCTATCGCTACGACTACTTCACCGCCAACTGCGCGACCCAGGTGCGAGACGCGCTCGACGATGCGTTGGGAGGCGCGTTGAAGTCGCAGCTGTCCGGGCGCTCGCGTGGCAACACCTACCGCAGCGAGGCGGTGCGGCTGGCGCGTCCGGCGCCATGGATGTGGCTGGGCTTCGACCTGGGCCTGGGGCCGTACGCCGACCGCGCACTGTCGCGCTGGGAGGAGGCTTTCGTGCCGATGCGCCTGGCCGACGGCCTGCGCGAGGCGCACAACGGCACCGGCCGGCCGCTGGTGGTGGCCGAGGAGCAACTGCTGCCGCACCGCATCGCCCCTGAGCCGGCGGATTCGCCGCGCCGCTGGTGGCCCTGGGCGCTGGCGGGACTGGGTCTGGCGGCGGGCATCCTCGCCCTGCGCCGGCATCCGCGCCTGCTCGCCGGGTTCGCGCTTCCCCTGTGGCTGCTGTGCGGCCTGGCCGGGTTGCTGATCGTCTACATCTGGGGCTTCACCGCGCACCAGGCCGGCTGGGCCAACCGCAACCTGTTCCTGCTCAATCCACTTTGCCTGCTGCTGCTCCCGGGCGCGTTGGCACTGCTGCGCGGACGGACGCCGGGACGTCTGTTCCGGATCGTGCTCCGGGCAGTGGCCGCACTGGCGATGCTGGGTTGGATCCTGCAGTGGCTGAGCCTGCAGCCGCAGTACAACCTGCCCTGGATCGGGCTGCTGCTGCCGCTGCATGCCGCGCTGGCCATGGCCCTCGGCCGCAGGCCGGCATAGCCGAAGCCTTGCCGCGCGCGGCGGCGCAGCGCAGGATGCGGCGCATGGACCAGCCCGCCGCGACCGCCAACCCCGCCTGCGTCATCAACTGCGTCTGGTACGACGGCGAGGGGGTGCGCCACGACCTGCCGCTGGACCAGCTGAGCGAGAAGCTGGCCGAGGAGGTGCCCGGTTTCGCCTGGGTCGGCCTGTACGAGCCGTCCGAGGCGGTGTTGCTGCAACTGCAGGAGGAACTGGGCCTGCATCCGCTGGCGGTCGAGGATGCGCGCAACGCGCACCAGCGGCCCAAGGTGGAGGCCTACGGCGACACCCTGTTCCTGGCCGTGCATACCGCGCAGATGGTGGACGGGCAGATTCGCTACGGCGAGACCCACGCCTTCCTCGGCAACCGCTTCCTGCTGACCGTGCGCCACGGCGCCTCGCTGTCCTACGCCCCGGCGCGGGCACGGATGGAGCGCGAATCGGAGCTGCTGCGACTGGGGCCATCGATGGCGTTGTACGCGGTGCTGGACCTGGTGGTGGACAACTACGTGCCGATCGTGGACGAGCACCGCGACACCCTGCGCGTGCTGGAGCGCGACATCTTTTCCGACACCTACCGCCGCGCGATCGTGGTGCGCCTGTACAACCTCAAGCGCGACCTGACCTACATGCGCCTGGCGGTGTCGCCGCTGCTGGACGTGCTGGCCCAGCTCAGGCGCGGCCAGACCGCCCAGGCCCAGCCGATCCGCGACGAGGTTCGGGTCTACCTGCGCGACGTGCACGACCACGTGCTGCGGATCAACGACGCCATCGACGGCATGCGCGACATGCTCGGCACCGCGCTGAGCGTGAACCTGTCGCTGGTCACCCTGGCCCAGGGCGAGACGGTCAAGCGCCTGGGCGCCTGGGCCGCGCTGCTGGCCGCACCGACCCTGGTCACCAGCTGGTACGGCATGAATTTCGCGCACATGCCCGAGCTGGAACCGCGCTGGGCCTATCCGCTGCTGATCCTGGTGGTGGCCGCGGTCTGCTTCGGCCTCTATCGCCTGTTCAAGCGCGCCCGCTGGCTGTAGCGGATGCGCGGGCGCGCATGTTGCACCTGCACATACAACCAAAGTCGTAGCGACGCGTCCCCGTGCGCGATTGACCAATCGCGCCGGGAGGACGAACCTGTAGCGACTGCGCGGAGGGTAGTAACCGATGAAAACATTCTCCAAGGTCGGCTGGGCGGCGCTGGCGCTGCTCGGTGCGTTCTGCCTGGGCACCGTGGCGCTGCGCCGCGGCGAGCAGATCAGCGCGCTATGGATCGTGGTCGCGGCGGTGTCGATCTATCTGGTCGCCTATCGCTACTACAGCCTGTACATCGCCAGGAACGTGATGGGGCTGGACCCGCGTCGGGCCACGCCCGCGCACATCCACAACGACGGCCTGGACTACGTGCCGACCAACAAGCACGTGCTGTTCGGCCACCACTTCGCCGCCATCGCCGGCGCCGGTCCGCTGGTCGGCCCGGTGCTCGCCGCGCAGATGGGCTACCTGCCCGGCATGATCTGGCTGATCGCCGGCGTGGTCCTGGCCGGCGCGGTGCAGGACTTCATGGTCCTGTTCATCTCCAGCCGCCGCGACGGCCGCTCGCTGGGTGACCTGGTGCGCGAGGAGATGGGACCGGTGGCCGGCACCATCGCCCTGTTCGGCGCGTTCATGATCATGATCATCATCCTGGCGGTGCTGGCGATGATCGTGGTCAAGGCGCTGGCCGAAAGCCCGTGGGGCATGTTCACGGTGATCGCGACGATGCCACTGGCGATCTTCATGGGCATCTACATGCGCTACATCCGCCCGGGCAGGATCGGCGAGATCTCGGTGATCGGGATCGCGCTGCTGCTGCTGGCGATCTGGTTCGGCGGCCGGGTCGGCGCGCATCCGACCTGGGGCCCGGCCTTCACCTTCACCGGCACCCAGATCACCTGGATGCTGATCGGCTACGGCTTCGTCGCCGCGGTGCTGCCGGTGTGGCTGCTGCTGGCGCCGCGCGACTACCTGTCCACCTTCCTCAAGATCGGCGTGATCGTGGCCCTGGCCATCGGCATCGTGATCGCCAGCCCGGAGGTGACCACGCTGAAGATGCCGGCGCTGACCCAGTTTGCCAGCAGCGGCGACGGCCCGGTCTGGAAGGGCAACCTGTTCCCGTTCCTGTTCATCACCATCGCCTGCGGCGCGGTATCGGGCTTCCACGCGCTGATCGCCTCGGGGACGACCCCGAAACTGCTGGCCAACGAGGTCCATGCCCGCTACATCGGCTACGGCGGCATGCTGATGGAATCGTTCGTGGCGATCATGGCCCTGGTGGCGGCCTCGATCATCGATCCGGGCGTGTACTTCGCCATGAACAGCCCCGCGGCGGCGATCGGCACCGATGCGGTCGAGGCGGCGGCCAAGATCAGCAGCTGGGGCTTCACGGTGAGCCCGGACGTGCTGGTCCAGACCGCCAAGGACGTGGGCGAACACACCATCATCTCGCGCGCCGGCGGCGCCCCGACCCTGGCGGTGGGCATCGCGGTGATCCTGCACGACGCCCTGCCCGGCGGCGACGGGATGATGGCGTTCTGGTACCACTTCGCGATCCTGTTCGAAGCGCTGTTCATCCTCACCGCGGTGGACGCGGGCACCCGTGCCGGCCGCTTCATGCTCCAGGACCTGCTCGGCAGCTTCGTGCCGGTGCTGCGCCGCACCGATTCCTGGGGCCCGAACGTGATCGGCACCGCCGGCTGCGTGCTGATGTGGGGCTACTTCCTCTACCAGGGCGTGACCGATCCGCTGGGTGGCATCAACATGCTGTGGCCGCTGTTCGGCATCGCCAACCAGATGCTTGCCGGCATCGCCTTGATGTTGTGCACGGTGGTGCTGTTCAAGATGAAGCGCGACCGCTATGCCTGGGTCACCATCGTGCCGACGGTATGGCTGCTGGTCTGCACCACCTATGCGGGCTGGATCAAGATCTTCGATGCCAACCCGGCGCTCGGCTTCCTTGCCCAGGCGCGCAAGTACCAGGCGGCGATCGCCGACGGGCAAATGCTGGGCACGGCCAAGAGCGTAGGCCAGATGCAGCAGGTGATGGTCAACAGCTACATCAACGCGACCCTGACCGCGCTGTTCCTGCTGGTGGTGCTCAGCGTGCTGGCGTACTCGATCAAGACGATCCTGGTGGCGCGGCGCAACCCGCAGCGCACGGACCGCGAGACGCCGTTCGTCGCCCTCAGCGACGAACAGGTCAAGGCCTGGCTGTAAGGGGGCACGGGCCATGGGCACGCAACTCGTCCCGCTGGAGCACTTCGCCACCCACAAGCGTGCGTGGCGCAGGCTGGTCCAGACCGCGCGGCTGTGCTGCGGCATCCCCGACTACGACACCTACGTCCGCCACGTGCTGGAGAAGCACCCGGACCGCGAGCCGATGGACTACAAGACCTTCTTCAGGGAACGCCAGGAAGCCCGCTTCGGCGGGCGCAACGGGTTCCGCTGCTGCTGACGCCCCTAAGGGGGCGGCATCAGCCCTGGCCCGCCATCGAGCGCAGCACGACGCCCACGATGTAGGCCGCCACCGTGCCCGTGGCGTAGCCCAGCGCGCCGAGCAACGCCCCGACCGGGGCCAGCGAAGGATGGAACACCGAGGCCACCACCGGCGCCGAAGCCGGCCCGCCGATGTTGCTCTGCGAGCCCATCGCGAAATAGAAGAACGGCACCCGCAGCAGCTTGCCCAGCAGCGCCAGCAGCACGATGTGGACCGCGATCCAGATCACGCCCAACGCCAGCAGCCAGGGCTTGTCGGCCAACGAGCCGATGTCCATCTGCATGCCGATGCAGGCGATGAGGATGTACAGGAACAACGAACCGATCTTCGACGCGCCGGCGCCATCCAGCCTGCGTGCCCGGGTCAGGCTCAGGCCCAGGCCGATGAAGGTGGAAAGCACCACCACCCACACGAACGGCTCGTGCAGGCTCACCTGCCGCGCCCAGGACACGTTCTGGGCGAACCAGGCCGAAGCCGGCCCCGCGATCGCGTGGCACAACCCGACGGCACCGAAGGCGATGCCCATGATCACCATCAGGTCGGTCAGCGAGGCCACGCGCTCGTGCTCTTTCTGGTAGCTGGCCAGGCGTTCCTGCAATTCCTCGATCGCCCGGGTGTCCGCGCCGGTATGCGCGTCGATGGCCGCCGCCCGGTTGGCCAGGAAAATCAGCACCGCCATCCATACGTAGCCCACGCCGACGTCGACCACCACGAACTGGCCGAAGGTGGTCTCGTCGACGGCGAAGATCTCCTTCATCGCCAGCATGTTGGCGCCCCCGCCGATCCAGCTGCCGGCCAGCGCGGCCATGCCGCCCCAGGTGTCGCCGGCCACGGTCGCAGGGTGCAGCAGGTCCATCACCCAGAACGCGACGAAAGCGCCGAGCATGATGCTGACCGAGGCCGCCGCGTACATCGCCAGCAGCTTCGGTCCCAGCCGCAGCACGCCCTTCAGGTCGATGGTCAGGGTCAGCAGCACCAGCGCCGCCGGCAGCAGCACGCGACTGGCGATCGGGTTGTATAGCCTGCTGGCGTTGCCGTCGATCAGGCCGATGCTGTTGTAGATCCCGGGGATGAAGTAGCACAGCAGCAACGCCGGCACCCAGGTGAAGAATTTCCTCCAGAATGGGGTCGGGCCGCTGGACAGCCAGAAGATCAGGCCCAGGGTGGCCGCGATCAGCCCGAACAGGACGATGTCGTTCTGGATCAGCGCGGTGGACGGTTCGGTGGCTTCGATCGCCATCGGCGGCGTCTCCTTCGTTGCCTGCGGCATGATTGCGGGAACGCGATGGCCGGCTTGGAGCCGGCCATCGGGGTGCATCACTGGCCGATATGCTGCCTCAGCCAGGCGTTGACGGTGTCGTGCCAGAGCACGCTGTTGGCCGGCTTGAGCACCCAATGGTTCTCGTCCGGGAAATACAGCAGCTTCGATTCGATCCCGGCGCGCTGCAGCGCCGTGAACGCCGACAGGCTCTGGTCGATCGGCACGCGGAAATCGTTCTGCCCGGACACCACCAGCATCGGCGTCTTCCACTGCTGGATGTGGCGGGCCGGGTTGTATTTCTCGTAGCCTTCGGGGTTGTCAGCCACGGTGCCGCCGAACTCCCATTCGCTGAACCACAGCTCCTCGGTCACCAGGCCCATCGAGCGGGTGTCGAACACGCCGTTGTGGGTGACCAGGCACTTGAACGGCGCGCTGCCGTCGGCCTCGAACCAGTTGCCGGCGATCCAGTTGGTCATGTAGCCGCCGTAGCTGGCGCCCAGCGCGCAGGCGCGGCCGCCGTCGAGGAACGGATAGCGCTGCTGCGCCGCGGCCCAACCCTTCTGCAGGTCCACCAGCGGCTTGCTGCCCCAGTTGCCGGTGATCGCGTCGGTGAAGGCCTGGCCGTAGCCGGTGGAGCCGTGGAAGTCGATCATCACCACCGCGTAGCCCTGGCCGGCATAGGTCTGCGGGTTCCAGCGGTAGCTCCAGCCATCGCCGAAGCTGCCCTGCGGGCCGCCATGGATCAGGAACGCGACCGGGTAGCGCCTGCCTTCCTGGTAGTTCCAGGGCTTGACCACGTAGCCGTGCACGGTTTCGCCGTTCCAGCCCGGGAAACTGAACTGCTCGTAGTCGCCGAAGGCCACATCGGGCAGCGCGTCGCCCGCGGACGGCGTGAGCGCACGAACCGCGGACGGATCGGACAAGGTGGTGGCGAACAGCTGGTCACCGCTCTTGAGCGTGTTGCGGGCGAACACCAGGGTATCGCCGGCGACCTCGAACGCCGAGACGCTGCCGTCGCCGACCAGCTTGCGCACCTGGCCGCTGGCCACGTCCACCGCGAACAGCGGGTGCTGGCCGAGGTCCTGCGCAGTGGTGTAGATCGTGCGCCCGTCTGCGGACAGGACGATGCCGTCGGCGCTGCGGTCCCAGTCCGGGGCGATCTCGCGGGTGGCGCCGGTGGCCAGGTCGCGCTCCATCAGCGCGAAGCGGTCGGCCTCGAAGCCCGGGCGCCGCATCGCGCGGTAGTAGAGCTTGCCGCCGTCGGCGCTGAACACCGGACCGGTGTCCCAGGCGCGGTTCTGGCCCTGCGGGCCCGGCGACGGCGCGTCGGTCGCGGTGCGGTCGTCGAAAGTCAGGTTCTTCAGCGGCTGGCCGGCACGGTACTCGAACAGGTCGAAGTTGGTCGACCAGGCCTCCTTGCGGTCGGCCGGGCGCATCGCGAACACGATCGACTGCCCGTCCGGGGACCAGGCGTACTCGTCGTTGCCGCCGAACGGCTTGGACGGCACGTTGCCGGGCCCGAACGAACCGATCGCCGAATCGACCAGGAAGGTGGTCGGCGGGTTCTTGCCGGTGGAAGGCGCGGTCACGAACAGGCGGCTGTGGCGCCCGTCCTGCCAGGTATCCCAATGGCGCACGAACAACTGGTCGTGGATCACGCCGCTGGACCTGGCCTGCTTGCGCTGCTCCAGCCGCTTGACGGTGCAGTCGATGTCGGCACCGCAATCCGGGAACACTTCCATGCTCACCGCCAGGCGGCGGCCATCGGGCGAGACCTTGAAGCTGCCGATGTCCAGCGGATAGTGGGTGGCCTGCCGCGGCGCGCCGCCGGTGGCCGGCATCACGTACACCTGTTGGATACCGGACTGGGCACCGAGGAAGTACAACCATTTGCCGTCGGCCGAGAGCGCCGGCGAGTTCACGTTCCAGCCCACCGGAGTCAACCGCTTCGGCGCGGCATCGCCGGCACCGAGACCGCGTGCCCACAGCGAAGTCGAGGCCTTGCCCGGATCGTCGCCGTTGCCGCCGGACATCTCGCGCCGGGCGAACACCACGAAGGCTCCATCCGGCGACAACAGCGGCGAGGACACCCGCGCGAGGTGCTGCATGTCGCGCACGTCGAAGCCGCGGGCGGCCTCGGCTTGCGGCGCGGCCGCCCCCAGCGCGGCGCCTACGGCCAGCGACAGGCCCAGTGAGGTGGACAGGAAAGCAGGTTTCATCCGCGGCTCCAATGCAGGCAGGACAGGCAAGCTGCGGATGTTAGGCGCAGGCTGCCGGCCGGGCAAAGGCGGAAGGTCATGCCCCCGCCCTTCCATGCGGGGTCAACCGCCCTGCTCGCCACGCTTGCCGGTGCGGTACAGCAGCCAGCCGACCCACGCCAGCGCCGCCAGGCCGATCCACTGCGCGGCCGCGCCGAAGCCGAACGGCAGTGCCAGCACCTCCGGGTCGCGCGCGATCACGATCGGGATGGCGATGGCGATGCCCATCAGCGCCTCGCCGGTGATCAGGCCGGCGGAGAACAGCACGCCGGGACGATGAACCCGGTCCAGCGCGGCCTCGTCGTCGGCGCGGACCTGGTGGAAGCGCTCCACCAGGTGTGCCAGCAGGCCGCCGAGGAAGATCGGCACCATCAACTCCAGCGGCAGGTAGATGCCGATGGCCGCGGCCAGCACCGGCACGCGGAAGCGCGAGCCGCGCGACTTCAGCCAGCCGTCGAGGGCGATCACCAGTGCGCCGACCACACCGCCGATGGCGATCATCGTCCACGGCAGCTGGCCGCCGAACAGGCCCTTGGCCACCGAGGCCATCAGGTTGGCCTGCGGCGCCGGCAGGGTCTTGGAACCGATCCCGTAGGCCTCCTGCAGCAGATTCAGCACCGGGGCCATGATCAGCGCGCAGGAGAACGCGCCGATGCCCAGCATCAGCTGCTGCTTCCACGGGGTGGCGCCGACCAGGTAGCCGGTCTTCAGGTCCTGCAGGTTGTCGCCGCCGACCGCCGCCGCGCAGCACACGACCGCGCCGATCATGATCGCGGCCACCGCGCCCAGCGGCGCGCCGTTGACCTGGATCTTGCCGTCGTCGCCGAGCAGCAGCAACAGCACCACCGAGGCGAACAGGATGGTGGCGATGGTGATGCCCGAGACCGGGTTGTTCGACGAGCCCACCAGGCCGGCCAGGTAGCCGGACACCGACACGAACAGGAAGCCGGCGACGATCATGATGATCGTCATCGGCACACTGACGTGCCACTGGCCGACGATGGCCTGGTACAGCGCCAGCAGCGGCAGCACGAAGAGCAACAGCGCCACCAGCATCCACTTCATCGGCAGGTCGCGGTCGGTCTCGTTCACGCCCTGGGCGGCGCCCTTGCGCGCGGCGGCAAAGCCGCTCCTGATCCCGGCCAGCAGCGACTTGCGCAGCGAGAACAGGGTCCACACCCCGCCGACCAGCATCGCACCGACGCCGAGGAAGCGGATCTTGGCCGACCAGATCGCGAAAGCCGCATCGGCCGCCGGCGCACCGGCGATGGACGCGGCCAGTTGCGGATCGCTGCCGAGGAAGAAGGCGTGGTAGACCGGGATGGCGATGTGCCAGGACAGGATCGCGCCGGACAGCACGACGATACCCACGTTCAGGCCCACGATGTAGCCCACGCCCAGCAGCGCCGGCGACAGGCCGGTGCCGAGGTAGCCGATGACCTTGTTGTTGGCGAAGTAGCCGGCCACTGCCCAGCTGTCGGGAATCAGGCGCAGGCCGTTGGCCGCGGCCAGCTTCACCGCCCCGCCGATGACCGCCGAGATGCCGAGGATCTTCAGCCCCGGACCCGGGTTCTCGCCGGCCTTGAGCACCTCGGCCGCGGCCTTGCCCTCGGGGAACGGCAGCGGATCCTCGACGATCATGGTCCGCCGCAGCGGCACCGAGAACAGCACCCCGAGCAGGCCGCCGAGACCGGCGATGCCCAGCACCCACCAGTACTTGAAGTCGGGCCAGTAGCCCATCAGCACCAGCGCCGGGATGGTGAAGATCACGCCGGCGGCAATCGAGGAGCCGGCCGAGGCGCCGGTCTGGACGATGTTGTTCTCCAGGATCGTGCCGCCGCCCAGCAGCCGCAGCACGCCCATCGATACCACCGCCGCCGGGATCGCGGTGGCCACGGTCAGGCCGGCGAACAGGCCCAGGTAGGCGTTGGCGGCGGCCAGGACCACGGCCAGAACGACGGCCAGCACGACCGCGCGGAAGGTGAGTTGCGGAGTTCCAGCCGAACCGGCCATCGCGTTGATCCCCTTGGCGTGAAGCCGGACACGCTATCGGCCACAGGCGGGCAAGTCCAGCCCCTCGGCCGGTGCCGGGTTTCAGCGCGCCGCGCCGGGTCCGATGTGGCGTCCCAGGAAGTCCAGCAGCCTGGCGTAGTACTCCTGGAGATGCGGCTGGGTATAGAACCCGTGGCCCTCGTTGGAGTAATACAGGGTCTCGACCGGGACGCCGGCCCGCTTCAGCGCCGCCTCCATCATCCGGGTGTGCTCGATCGGGGTGATCTCGTCCTCGCCGCCGGCGGCCAGGAATACGGGTACCTTGATCCGGTCGGCAAACAGGTTCGGAGACACCGCGGCCAGCGCATCGCGGTCGGTGCCCATCCAGTCCTCGGACCAGGTTTCCAGCGAACGGGCGCCCTTGGCCAGTGCCCGGGTACGGGTGACCAGGTCGTACAGGCCTACATAACCGGCCGCACAGCGGTACAGCGACGGCTCCTTGGCCGCGCCCATCAATGCGGCATAGGCGCCATAGCTGGCGCCGTAGATGCAGATCCGCTGCGGATCGGCGATGCCCTCGGCGATCGCCCAGCGGGTCGCATCGGTCAGGTCGTCCTGCATGGCCAGGCCCCACTGGCGGGCGCCAGCGGCCTGGAATGCATGGCCGTAGCCGCCCGAACCCCGGTAGTTGACCTGCAGCACCGCGTAACCGGCGGCGGCCAGCATCTGCGCTTCCTCGCCGAATTCCCAGGTGTCCTGCACGCCGTAGGGACCGCCATGCGGCAACAGCACCATCGGCAGGCCCTTGGCGGCGGCTCCCCTGGGCACGGTCAGGTATCCGTGCAGCGGCGTGCCATCGCGCGCCTTCAGCGCCACGGGGCGCATCTCGGCCATCTGCAGCGGATCCAGCCAGTTGCGGCGGCTGATCAGGTGTTCGGCCTTTTTGGTCTCCGTGTCGAAGCTGAAATAGTCGCCGCTGTTGCGATCCGAGGTGACCAGCAGCAAGGCATGGCGGCCGTCCGTGGTGCGCGAGACGATCCGGACCGTCTCCTCCTCGAAGGCGGCCTCGAGGCTGCGCTGCAGGCGGGCATCGGGGTGATCGGGCTTGAAGAACGCGGTGCGCGGCTTGCCGTCCATGAACAGCGCGCCGATCGGTTCGCGCGGTCCGCGGGTGGCATAGATGATTTCATGCGGATCGGCCTGGTCGTCGCGCAGGACCTCGCGCCGTCCTCCGCTGGCCACGTCCCAGGCGATGATGGCGTCCGGCCCCTCCGGGGCGCTGCTTTGCAGGTAGACGGTCGTGGCGTCGGCGGAGAAGCCCAGCGGCACCTCGCGGCGCTTGGTCTGGCCTTCGTCGTTGATCACCCGCCAGTCGGCGCCGTCGCCATCGCGATAGTAGACCCGGCTGAGGTTGTCACCGTCGGCGCCCACCGCCAGCCGGACCACGCCCTGGTGGTCGGTGGTGAAGCGCGCGTTGCGCACCGGAACCTTCGCGGCCACGACGCGTCGGCCGCTGCGCACGTCCATGCGCTCGGCGCGGGTATACGCATCCTCGCCGAAGTTGGCGACGGTGAGGATCACGTTGCGGTCGTCCTCCGGCAGCGGGTCGGTCAGCAGCGCCCAGACCTGCTCGGCCTGCTTGGGCTTGATCCGGGTGCCGGCGCCGCCATCCTGCACGCGCTGTCCGACCAGCACTTCCGCACCGCGGCCGTCGGCGTCGAGACCGACGACCTCGCCGGTGGACTGCGGCCGCGCGAGCATGCCGTACTTGTCCGCAACGCCCAGAAGCACCCGCTGGTCGTTGACCCATTCGAACCAGGCGATGTCGGTGTTGCGCCCGAGCGAGAACTTGGCGGTGACCGCGTGGTCGGACAGGCGCAGGATCACCAGGCCGGTGCGGTCCTCCATCGGCAGCGTGGCCGCCAGATAGGCACCACTGGGCGAGAGCTTCACGTCGCGGAACTGCTCGCGCCGGACGAACTGCTCGACCTCCGCCGGAACCGTCGCCGCGTGGGCAACGCCCGCCTCGCAAGCCAGTGCCGCGCACAATGCCAGTGCTGCGCCCAAACCCCGGTTCCGGAGCATCTGCATCCTCCCGTCTGGATGGATCGGAGCGTCCGCCCCAGGCGGACCCCCGGAAGACTAGCGGAGTACGACCACCCTGGCCATGCAGTCCATCGCGGATTCAGGGCCGCCGGTCGGGCCCCAAAAGGGGCGTATTAGAACGGGATGTCGTCGTCGGCGAAGTCGTCGAAGCCACCGCCGGCCTGCGAGGCGGCCGGAGCCGGGGCACGCTGGGCCGGAGCGGACTCGCGCCGCGGCGGCGCGCTGCGCTGCGGGCGCTCGCCCCGCTCGGCATAGCCGCCACCCTCGCCGCTGCCGCCGGCACGCCCGCCGAGCATCTGCATCTCGTTGGCGACGATGTCGGTGGTGTATTTCTCCACCCCGTCCTGGCCGGTGTACTTGTCGTAGCGGATTTCGCCCTCGACGTACACCTGCGAACCCTTGCGCAGGTACTCGCCGGCGATCTCACCGAGCTTGCCGAAGAACACCACCCGGTGCCATTCGGTGCGCTCCTGGCTGTTGCCGTCGCGGTCCTTGCGCACGCTGGTGGTGGCCAGGCTGATGCGGGTCACGGCCATGCCGCCCTGGGTGTATTTCACGTCCGGGTCGTTGCCGAGGTTGCCGACCAGGATCACCTTGTTGATGCCGCGCGCCATAGTTGTGGATTCCGTAGTTCTGCCCCGGCCCAGCCCGGACGCAATCCATTGCAGTATAGCCGCCCCGCCCCGCGCCAGTCCCCGGACTCCCGTGGCGATGTAGGGAAACCACGCGGGTTCGCCTTATAATTCAGTGACTTTCCCAGGCGACACGCATGGCCGACCTCCCCGCCCCCCCCACCCATGCCGGCCTGCCGCGGATTCAGGCCCTGGCCGCCGCCGACATGGCCGCGGTCGATGCACTGATCCGCACCCGCCTGGCCTCGGACGTGGTCCTGATCAACCAGGTCGCCGAGCACATCGTCTCGGCCGGAGGCAAACGCCTGCGGCCGATGCTGGTAGTGCTGGCCGGACAAGCCACCGCCGGTGCCGCCGGTGCGGACCATCACCAGCTGGCGGCGATCGTCGAGTTCATCCACACCTCCACCCTGCTCCACGACGATGTGGTGGACGAATCCGACCTGCGTCGCGGCCGCAGCACCGCCAACGCGATCTGGGGCAACGCCGCCAGCGTGCTGGTCGGCGACTTCCTGTATTCGCGCAGTTTCCAGCTGATGGTCGAGCTGGACCGGATGGAAGTGATGCGGATCCTGGCCGACACCACCAACCGGATCGCCGAGGGCGAGGTGCTGCAACTGCTGCACGTGCGCAACCCGGATACCGACGAGGCCGCCTACCTGCGCGTGATCGAGCGCAAGACCGCGGTGCTGTTCGCCGCCGGCACCCACCTGGGCGCGCTGGCCTCCGGCGCCGACGCGGCCACCCAGCAGGCGCTGCACGCCTACGGCATGGCCCTGGGCTACGCCTTCCAGATCGCCGACGACGTGCTCGACTACGCCGCCGACGCCGCCGACCTGGGCAAGAACCTGGGCGACGACCTGGCCGAAGGCAAGGCCACCCTGCCGCTGATCCACGCCATCGCGCATTCCGACGAGACCACCCGCCAGCGCCTGCGCGCGATCGTGCAGCAAGGCGACGGCGCGGCGATGCCCGAGGTGCTGGCGGCGATCCGCGCCACCGGCGGGCTGGACTACAGCCGCCGCCGGGCACTGGACTACGCCGTCGCCGCCGAGGCGGCGCTGGCAGGATTGCCCGAGTCCGAGGCCCTGGCCGCGCTGCGCGGACTGGCCCGGTACGCGGTGGAGCGCACGTACTGAGCGCGCGGTGCGCCGGCTTCAGCCCCCGAAGCGCTCCTCGAAGAAGTTGCCGAGCATGCGATAGGCGCGGCGCGCGGCGCGCTCGTCGTAGCGGCAGTTGCTGGCCGGGTCGTTGCCGGCACCGGCCTCGGCGAAGCAGTGCACCGCGCCGCTGAAGTTCACGAACTGCCAGTCGGCGCCGGCCGCGTCCATCTCGGCGGCGAAACCGACGATGTCCGCGTTGCTCACCGCCTTGTCGGCCGCGCCATTGAGTACCAGGACCGGCGCCTTGACCGTGGTGCCGGCAGCAACGGGCATCGGCGTGCCCAGGCCGCCATGCAGGCTGACCACGCCGGCCAGGTCCGCGCCGCTGCGCGCCATCTCCAGCACCGTGGTGCCACCGAAGCAGAAGCCGAGTGCGCCGATCTTCGCCGGGTCCACCGGGGCCTGTCCGGCCCGGGCCCGCAACACTTCCATCGCCTTGAGCGCGCGCTGGCGCAGCAAGGCCGGATCGTCGCGCAGGGCTCCGGCGATCTTGCCGGCTTCGGCCGGACCGGTCGGCCGGTTGTCGCTGCCGTAGACGTCGGCCACCAGCACCACGTAGTCGTCGCCGGCGATCCGCTTCGCGTTCTCGACCGCGGCCTCGGTCACGCCCATCCAGTTGGGCACCATCACCAGGCCCGGACGCTTGCCGCCTTCATCGTCATAGACGAGCACGCCGCTGAAGCGGTCCTGGCCGATGGTCCATTCCACCTTGTCGGCGCGTTGCTTGGCGGCGGCGGGTGCAGCGGCCAGGGCGACGGCGATCAGGCCGCCGATGGCGATCAGGGAAGTACGCATGGCGAGTCCTCCTGGGTGTGAGGACGCGAGTGTAGTCCCTGAACCCGCATGGAGCCGTCGTCCCGGCGAGCGCCGGGCGCCGGTGGCGTGGTTCCTGGCTCAAAGCCCAAAGCGCTGGCTCGGGATGGTGCTGCGGGAAGCCTCTTCTTCGGATGGGACCACGAGAAGCGCCTTCTGCAGACAAGGCCGTGGGAAGCGCAGGCTCAGGACGGGTTCTCCGTACCTTTCTGGCTTTCCCTTCCCACACCGAAATCGACGCTTTTTGATCTCCGCCCAGGCAGCAGCGGCCCCAAGCCGAAAAAGGCGCTTCACGACAGCCGCTGCTTGACTGCTCGCTCGGCGCCCTGGCCCTCCATACCTCGCAATGGCAATCCCCGGCCGCGGCAAACGCGGAAGGGCTTCCGATCCATCCCGGCTACGCGATGCCCAGCCCCGGGATCGTGCTGATCGAATCCGGATCGAAGCCGGCGAGCGCGGCGAAATGACGGCCGCGCTCGGTGTAATCGCGATACGCGCCGAAACTGGGAGCACCCGGTGAAAGCAGGACGATGCCACCGGCAGTGCCGAGCAGGCGGCGCGCGCGCGCCACCGCATCGGGCAGGTCGACCGCCGCTTCCAGGGCGAATCCTGCCCGCCGCGCCAACGGCTCCAGCAAGGCATGGATGCGCGGACCATTGCCGCCCAGGGTCACCACCGCCACCGGCGTTTCCCCGCGCAGGTGCGCGGCGAAGTCCGTCCAGTCCAGGCCGCGATCATGCCCGCCGAGCAGGATCGCCACGCGCCTGCCCCGGTGGCAATCCAGCGCGGCCAGGCTCGCGTGCGGCGTGGTGCTGATCGAGTCGTTGACCCAGCCGATGCCATCGCGCTCGCCCAGCCATTGCAGCCGGTGCGGCAATGGCCGGAAGTCCAGCGCCGCCGGTGCCAGCGGTGCGGCGTCCACGCCTGCCGCTTCGATCGCCGCCAGCACCGCGCACAGGTTGCCGCGGTTGTGCCGGCCCGGCAGCGGCACCGGCGCGGTATCGAACACGCACTCGTCGCCGCGGTACAACACGTCGCCGCGCAGGTGCCAGCCGTCCTCGCGGTTGAACCAGACCACGCGGCTGTCCGGCAACTGCAACTGCGCCAGCCGCGGGTCGGCCGCATTGAGCACCGCCGTGCGCGGTCGTGCCGCCGTCGCCAGTGCCAGCTTGTCCTCGACGTAGCGTGTCTCGCTGCCGTGCCAGTCCAGGTGCTCGGGAAACAGGTTCAGCACCAACGCCACTTCCGGGCGTACGCCGCTGGCGGCCACGTCTCCGGTCTGGTAACTGGACAACTCGATCGCGAAGAACTCGGGGAGCCGCCCATCCGCCGCGGCCTCCGGCAACTCCAGCAGCGGCAGGCCGATGTTGCCGGCCAGTGCGGTGCAGTGGCCGCCGGCGCGCAGCAGGTGCGCCAGCAGCGCGGTTGTGGTGCTCTTGCCCTTGGTCCCGGTCACGCACAGAGTGCGCGCCTGCGGATGCGCGGCGAACCACAGCGCAGTGCCGCCGACGAAGCGGGTGCCGCGCGCGGCCGCGGCCTGGGCTTCGGGCCGGTACGGGCTGATGCCGGGCGACTTCACCACCACGTCGAAGTTCGCCAGCGCCTCGGCGCTGGGGTCGGTGCGGGCCTGCAGCAGCGCGTCGCCCAGGGCGGCGGCCTCCGCCGCCTCGGCCTCGTTGCAGAACAGGGTCAGCGGCAGCGCCGGCGCCTGCGCGCGCAGCGCGCGCCAGGCCGCACGGCCCTCGCGACCCCAGCCCCACAGCGCGACCCGCTTGCCTTCAAGCTGCGAAACGCGCACGCAGCCGCTCCCACACCGCTGCCGGCACCCGGTGCTCGCCGGCGATTTCGAGCAGCGGCTCGATCCGCAATTCCGCCGGATCCAGCTGCGGCAGGATCTCGCGGGCGAAGCGTGCCACCAACGCATCCTCGCGCCAGTCCGCGCGTGCGGCCAGCGCGGCCAGCGCCGCGCGCGATTCGCGGCCCTCGCCCACGCACTCGAACGGCTTGTGGTCCCGGTACTCCAGCAGCGCGTCGAAACCCGGCGCCTGCGCATCCTCGTCCAGCAGGTTGCGGCCGAAGATCCGCACCAGCCGCGCCTTGGACATGAACGGCGCCAGCGCCAGGAACACGAAGTGGCACTTCGGGCACAGCCCGCACCAGCGCTGCGCCGGCTTCTCGCCGAGGATGTGGAAGTTGCGGTTGCAGCTGGAGAAGTGCTCGTCGTAGTGGTCGCTCTTCGCGAACTGCCGGGCCACCGCCAGTTCCGACAGCGGCCGCAGCAACGAGCAGTAGTGCAGGTCGGCGGCCACCGTGCGCTCGACCTGTTCGCCGAACATGTGCTCAAAGGCCCAGCCCTTGGACCATTGGTGGTTGACCTCGCCGGCACCCGGGATCAGGCTGCCGTAGCTGGCCGAGCGCTCGTTGGAGAACACCACCTGGCCGGCGCCGGTGAGCAGCGCGGCCAGCACCAGGATCGCCGAGTTCACCGCGGTCACCGGGATATGGCCGTTGTAGGCGCCCTGGCGGTTGATCTCGAACAGTTCAGGCGCCAGGGCGCGGCCGATGTTGAGGGTGGCCAGGCCGGTGTGTTCGGCGCAGGTGCGGATCAGCTGCGAATTCCCGATCCAGGTCACGACCTGCTCCACGCCCGCCGCGCGCAACGCCTCGATGCTGACCAGCGAGTCCTTGCCGCCGCCGATCGCCACCAGCGCGCGTTCCGGCAGGCCCAGCGCGGGCGCATCGGCCTCGGGCGCGGAAGCATCGAACGGGAACCGGATCCGCCCGCGCAGGTCCAGCCCGTTGCGGTAGGCGAACTCGCCCAGCCCGTTGAGATAGACCTGTTCCAGCATCGCCGCGGTGCCCGCGTCGATGGCGTAGCCGTCGATCCGGATCTCGCCCGGCACCGCGGCCTTGTAGTAGCTCACCCCGGCGATCAGGTGCAGCAGGCGCAGCGCGCGCTCGACCGCGGCGGCACGCGCCGGTTCCAGGTCGAACGGCGCGCCGGGCACGGTGACGGTCTCCACCAGCTCGGGGCCGTCGTCGAAGGCGTAGACCAGTTCGGCCACGCCGGTGGCGGCGCTGAAGCGGCAGCGCACGAAGCGGAACGTGCGGATGGCGTCGCGGTCGAAAATGCTCATGCGATCCCCGCGACCGGGCCACCCGACCGGCGCAGGTAGCGGCGGCCGAGCGCGAACACGATGGCGAACGCCGGCAGCGCGCCGACCACCAGCGCCGACACCGAGGCGACGAGGACCATGGACGGCAGCCAGTTCACGAACTCCCGCAGCGGCATCCCGGCGGCGGCGAAGCGCTGGTCGAGCCAGGCGGTGAACAACAGCCAGGCCCCGATCGCCAGGGGGTAGACCAGCACTGCCAGCACGGTGGTGCGCAACGCCAGGCCGGCCGCGCCCCAGCGACGGCCGTTGCCGACGGCGCGCCGGTGCCAGCCACTGGCGATCCACGAGGCGGCGAATGCGGCCAGCACGCCGCCGGGGCTCCACAGCAGGGCCGAGCGCATCTCGTCTGCGCCCGGAGCCGATCCGGACAGGTAACCGAGTACCAGCAGGAAACCCAGCACCGACAGCAGGCCCCCGGCCAGGGTCGCCAGCAGCACGAACTCAGCGCGCGGCGTCATCGATCACATCCTCGGCGGGCATGCCGCGCAGGTTGTAGTGGCTGGCCATCGCGTAGCCGTAGGCGCCGGCGTCGGCGACCAGCATCACATCACCCGGCGCGGTGGTGGACGGCAGCGGGCGACCGCGGCCGAGCACGTCGCTGGACTCGCAGATCGGGCCGACCACGTCGAACGAGCCATCGGCCTCCTCCTCCAGTCGCTGCAGGTTGACCACGTCGTGCCAGGCGTCGTACAGCGCCGGCCGCGCCAGGGTGTGCATGCCCGCATCCAGGCCCACCCGCAGCACCCCGTCCTTCTCCACCACCTGGGTGGCACGGGCCAGCAGCACGCCGCATTCGGCGACCATGTAACGGCCCGGCTCGATCACCAGCTCGAACTCCGGGTGCACCGCGCGGACCTCGTCCAGGCTGGCCGCCCAGGCGTCCAGGTCGAACGGCTCGTCGTCTGCGCTGTAGGGGATCGGCAGGCCGCCACCGATGTCCAGCGAGGCCACGGTGCCGATGCGGCGGGCGAAGCCGGCCATCTCGTCGCACATCAGCCGCCAGTGGCCGGTGTCGTCCACGCCGGAACCCATGTGCGAATGCAGGCCGGTGATGACCATGCCCAGCGCGTGCGCAACATCGACGAACTCGTCGAAGCGCCGCAACGACAGTCCGAACTTGGAATCCTTGCCCCCGGTGGTGACCTTCTGGTGGTGGCCGGCGCCATGACCCAGGTCCAGTCGCAGCCACACCTTGCGGCCACGGAACACCTCCGGCCAGCGGCGCAGCACCTCGACGTTGTCCACGGTCACGTTGGCGCCCAGGGCGAAGGCCTGCTCGTATTCGTTCACCGGGGCGAAGCTGGGGGTGAACTGCACCCGCGCCGGGGCAATACCCGGCACCGAGGCGAAGATGTGGCGCAACTCGCCCAGCGACACGCACTCCAGGCCGAAGCCCTCCGCGGCCAGGGTGCGCAGGATCGCCGGATGCGGGTTGGCCTTGATCGCGAAGAAGCGCCGGTCCACCGCCTTGACCGCCTTGAGCCGGCGCGCACGCTCGCGCACCGTCGGCAGGTGGTAGACATAGCGCGGCGTGCCCTGTTCGGCGAGCGCCAGCAGGCGGTTGCGCTCCCCGCGCCACCACGGCACCTCGCGCGGGCGTACCGTGCCGTTGATCTCGCGCCAGCCGGGCCCGAATACGTCCTTCTCGCCCACCGGCATCGCGCCGCTGTCGATCAGCGCCGCGTGCAGGTCAGGCAGCAAGCCATCGGCATCGGCCTCGTCGATCACGAAAGTCAGGTTCAGGTCGTTGGACGACTGCGAGATCATGTGCACGCGCTCGTGGCCGAAGCTCGAGAACACCTCCGACAGCTTGTGCAGCAGCGAACGCATGCCGCGCCCGACCAGGGTGATCGCCGCGCAGGGCACGATCACCTTGACCCGGCCGACCTTCTCCAGGTCGGCAGCCAGTGCGGCCAGCACGTCCGGCGCGAGCAGGTTCTCGCTGGGATCCAGCGACACGGTCACGTTGGTCTGCGAGGTACCGATCATGTCCACCGACAGGCCGTGCTTGCGGAACAGCGCGAACACCTCGGCCAGGTAGCCGACCTGCTGCCACATGCCGATGTCCTCCACCGACACCAGCACCACGCCGTTGCGGCGGCTGATCGCCTTCACCCCCTCCACCGTCGCGGCGCTGCGGTCGATCAGGGTCCCGTGTTCGTCGGGGCGTTCGGTATCGAGGATGGCCATGGGTACTCCGGCGTCGCGGCAGGGTTTGATCGAGCGCGGGTGCAGGACCTTGGCGCCGGTGGTGGTGATTTCCTGCGCCTCGGCGTAGCCGAGGCGGTTGAGCAGGCGCGCTTCGGGCACTTCGCGCGGATTGGCGCTGAACATGCCCGGCACGTCGGTCCAGATCTCCACCTTCGAGGCACCCAGCAGCGCCCCGAAATACGCGGCCGAGGTGTCGGAACCGCCGCGGCCGAGGACGGCAGTGCCGCCATCGGCATGGCGGGCGATGAAGCCCTGGGTGATGAGCGCCTGCCCGGGCTGGGCGGCGAAGCGCGCGCGCCAGGCATCGTCGGCCTGCCACTGGCAGTTCACCGACAATCGCTGCGACCATTCGCTCTGGTTGGGCCTCGGCGGCGACGCATCGAGCCAGTCGCGCGCGTCTAGCCAGCCGATGTCCAGGCCCTGCATGCGCAGGTAGGCGGCGCCGAGCGTGGACGCGAGCAACTCGCCCTGCGCCAGCACTTCGGCCCGCCAGTCCAGCGGCCGGGCGGCGGCGCGTGCGTCGGCGAGCAGGCCGCGCAGCGCGGCCAGGCGCTCGCCCAGCACCGCCTCGGCATCCAGGCCCAGTTCGGCGGCGAAATCGCGGTGCCGCCGCTCGATCGCGGCTGCGTCGATGGATTCGCCGTTGGCGATCGCGGTCAGCCGGTCGGTAGTGCCCGACAGCGCGGACACCACGATCAGGACGCGCCCGCCCGTCTGCCCGGCGCGCTGCCTGGACAGTTTGCCGATCGTGTCCCAACGGTGGCGCTGCGACACCGAGGTGCCGCCGAACTTGAGGACGATCCAGTCGCCGTGGGGGGCGTCTTGCGCGTGCGGGACTGCGGGCATGGGCGTATTCGGGGGAACCACCCGACCATCGGGCATGAGCGGCCGATTCTAAGCCGAATCGCGCCACCCCAATGCGGGAATCCGGCCGCTCGGCGGTGGCGCGCGGATGGTCACGCCGGAAACGGACCGCTGGTAACCTCGGCCACGTCCCCGACCGCAGCAGGATCGCCGCCATGGCCCTTCGCCCCTTCGTCCAGGCCGACGTCTTCGCCGACCGCCCCGGTGCCGGCAACCCGCTGGCTGTAGTACTCGACGCCGGCGGCCTGGACGACGCGGCGATGCAGGCCATCGCCCGCTGGACCCGGCTGCCGGAGACCACCTTCGTGCTGGCGCCGACCCGGCCCGGCGCCAGCTACGCGATCCGGATGTTCAGCCCGAAGAAGGAAGTGCCGTTCGCCGGCCATCCCAGCGTCGGCACTGCGCACGTGGCGCTCGAGGCCGGGTTGGCCGAGCCACGCGACGGCCTGTTGCTGCAGGAAGGCGTGGCCGGCCTGCTGCCGCTGCGGGTGGACGGAACAGGAGGAGCGCGCCGGATCGCGATCCGCACCCCGCGCGCGCGGCTGGTCGAGACCGCCGATGCGCGCGGTGCACGCATGGCCGAGGCGCTGGACTGGCTGCCGTCGGGCGAGCTGCCGCCGGCGCTGATGGACGGCGGACGCCGCTGGTGGCTGGCCGAGGCGCGCGACGAAGCCAGCCTGCGCGACGCCCGGCCCGATTGGGACGCGATCGCGGCGCTGGCGCACGCGACCGACAGCATGGGCGTGCTGGCGTTCGCGCGCTGCCATGGCGAGGACTACCAGGTGGCGGCGCGCGCCTTCGTCGGCGGGCCGGCGATGTTCGAGGACGCCGCCTCCGGGGCGGCGAATGCGGCGTTGGCGGCATGGCTGGCGCTGCGCGGTGCGCTGCCGGGCACGGATGGCCGCTATCGCGTCAGCCAGGGCCGCGAGGTCGGCCATGATGCGCTGCTGGAGATGGCCGTGGATGCCGACGGCGAGGTCTGGTCCGGCGGCCGGGTGGTCAGCGTGATCCACGGGACCATCGACTGGCCTTGACCTGTGGGGAAAGCGCGGGCGGGCAGCCATACGGCTGCGGTGAAGCGTTTCGGCTTGGAGCCGCTGCTGCACGGGGCGACCTGGTGCGCTGCCTGCCGACGGGAAGTCAAGGAGGAGGTCCTGGCCGCAGGCCAGGGCCGGGGGACATGCGTGGCGGCAGGCAGCGTGCCGGGGCGCAGGCGGCCAACGGTCCTGCGCCTTCCAAGCACCCGAACTCCCACGGATGCAAAAGCCAACGGCCCGCCGGGGCGGGCCGTTGGCTTCGTGCGGGAGTGGGGCTCAGCGCTCGTTCTTGAAGTACTGCATGAACGGATCGTCCTTGTCGAGGACGATCACGCCCTGGCCGTCGGCGAAGGCCCCACGGTAGGCCTCCAGGCTGCGGTGGAACGAGAAGAACGCCTGGTCCTGGTTGGCCGCCTCGGCGAACAGCCGCGCCGCCTGGGCATCGCCCTCGCCGCGCAAGCGCTGGGCGTCGCGCTCGGCCTCGGCCACGATCACCGCCTGGTCGCGGTCGGCCTGGGCGCGGATGGTGCGCGCCTGCTCCTCGCCCTCGGCGCGCAACGCGCTGGCCACCTGCTTGCGCTCGGCACGCATGCGGTCGTAGACCTGCTTGATCACGTCGCTGTCGGTGGGCAGGTCGATCTGCTTGAGGCGGATGTCGACGATGCGCATGCCCAGGGTCTCGGCACCCTTGTTGATGCCGTCGAGCTGCTTGGCGATCACCTCGCTGCGGTCGCCGGACACCAGCTGGGTCAGGGTGCGCGAGTTGATCTCGTTGCGCAGCGAGTCCTTGATGATGGGGGCCAGGCGGTCGGCCGCGGCCGACTCGTCGCCGCCGGTGGCGCGGTAGAAGGCGCGCGCGTCGTTGATGTAGCCGATCGCCACGAAGTCCACGCTCACGTCCTTGCGCTCGGAGGTCAGGTAGCGCTCGGGCGAGAAGTCGACCAGGGTGAAGCGGCTGTCGAAGGTACGCACGCTCTCCACCAGCGGCACCTTGAAATGCAGGCCTGGGCCGATATCGGTGCGGGCCACCCGGCCCAGGTTCAGGACCAGTGCGACCTGGCCCTCGCGGACCACGTACACCGAGCCGAGCAGGCCCAGCACGGCAGCCGCCACCAGGGCGATCCAGAGGGAATACTTCATCGGTCAGGCTCCTGGCGACCGCCGCGCTGCGGATCGCGGGTACCGCTGCGCAGCGGCTCGGGCACGCTCTCGATCGCCGGCAGCACCGCCTCGGCACCGACCGCGGGCGGCACGGCCTGGGCGGCACCGGCCGCGGCGCCGGGCATCGGCACGTAGATCAGCTGGCGGCTGTCGGCGCCGATCACCTTGCGGTTGCGCGCGAGCACGTCCTGAAGCGTCTCCAGCCACAGGCGCTTGCGGGTGACCTCCGGCGCGTTGCGGTATTCGTCGCGCAGCAGGGAGAAGCGGGCGGTGTCGCCCTCGGCGCGGGCGATCTTGGACACCTTGTAGCCCTCGGCCTCGGTGCGCCGGCGCGCCGCCTCGCCGCGCGCCTCGGGCACCACCCGGGCGGCGTAGGCGCGCGCTTCGTTGACCAGCTGGTCCTTGATCTGCTGGGCGCTGTTGACCTCGTCGAAGGCCGGCTTGACCTCCTCCGGAGGACGCGCGTCCTGCAGGTTGAGTTCGGTCACCACCAGGCCGGTGCGGTAGGCGTCCAGCGAGGCCTGCAGTTGCTGCGAGGCGCTGACCGACAACGGGCCGCGCGCACCGAGCACGGTGTCCAGGTCGGAGCGGCCGACCTGTTCGCGGACCACGCTCTGCGCCACCTGCTCGAGCATCCGGTCCGGGTCGCGCGAACCGAACAGGTACATGCGCGGGTCGCCGACCCGGTACTGCACGTTCATCGCCACGTTGACGATGTTCTCGTCGCGGGTGAGGACCGGCACGGTATTGCTGAAGGTCTTGATCTGGGTGGCGTTGACCTTGACCACCCGCTCCACCGGCCACGGCCACTTCAGGTTCGGGCCCGGCTGCATCACCCGCGAGAACTGGCCGAAGCGCAGGACCACGCCGCGCTGTTGCTCGCCGATCAGCTGGAAGCTGCTCAGCAGCACCAGCAGGGCCACGCCCAGCAGGATCCAGCGGCCAAGGCCGCCGCCGTTGCCGCCGAAGAACCCGCGCAACTGGTCCATCAAACCATCCAGGCCGCCCCCCCCGTTGCCGCGGTCGGGGCGGCGCGGCGGCCACGGGTTCTGGCGGTTGTCGGGCGAGTCGCCGCCTTTACCTGGGGTGTTCCAGACCATGCAAACTCCAAATCGAGGGTCCCGGCGGCGCTGAGGCCACGGTGGGTCTGGGGACGATTCTAGCAAGACCGCGGGGACGGGCCCGGGTTCCCGGGGAGGACGCGACGATCGGCTGGGCCCGTCCGCGCCACCAACGGCCCGCGCACGCGCCCGCGAAGGCCATCCGGCCTCAATCCCCGTCGCGCGGGGGCAACAGCGCCCGCAACGGTTCGCCGTCGGCGCGTGCAGCCAGGCGCTCGGCCTCGGACCGCGGCAAGTCCACCTGCAGCAGCCAGCCCTGCTCGTCGGCCTGCTCCGAGCGTACCGCCTCGAGCTGGTGCAGGCGCGCGCGCAAGCGCCCGGCCTGCGGCGGCAGTCGCAGTTCGCCGAACACGCGCTGCAGGTCCAGGCGCCGCGCCAGGGCGGCCTGCAGCAGTTCCATGCCGCGGCCGTCGCGCGCCGACAGCCACACCCGCTCGCGGTGGCCGGGGTCGTCGGCCTCGCCGCCGCTATGGTCGTGGCGCGGCTGCGCGCCCTCGATCCGGTCGATCTTGTTGAACACCAGCAGCTGCGGCAGGTCGCCGGCGCCGATCTCGGCCAGCACTGCGTCGACCTGGGCGATGCGCTCCTCGCGATGCGGATCGGCCGCGTCGATCACGTG
Organism: Lysobacterales bacterium; assembly: GCA_017302035.1. Lineage (GTDB taxonomy): Bacteria > Pseudomonadota > Gammaproteobacteria > Xanthomonadales > Xanthomonadaceae > Pseudoxanthomonas. Next base: position 31,233 of record JAFLEA010000008.1, on the reverse strand, counting down.
CAGCAGCAGATCGGCCTCGCGCGCTTCGCTCAGGGTGGAGCGAAACGCGGCCACCAGTTCGTGCGGCAAGTCGCGGACGAAGCCGACCGTATCGGCCAGGACCACGCTGCCGCCGGGCAGCGTCACCCTGCGCACGGTCGGGTCCAGGGTCGCGAACAACTGGTCGGCGGCGTAGGCGTCGGCGCCGGTGAGCGCATTGAACAGGGTCGACTTGCCGGCATTGGTGTAACCCACCAGCGCCACCCGCGGCAGCTCGCTGCGCACCCGCGCCCGGCGCATTTGCGCATGCTGCACTTCCACCTTGTCCAACCGCCGCTGCAATTGCTCCAGGCGCTTCTGCAGCAGTCGGCGGTCGGTTTCCAGCTGGGTCTCGCCGGGCCCTCGCAGGCCGATGGCGCCGCCGCGCTGGCGCTCCAGGTGGGTCCAGCCGCGCACCAGGCGGGTGGCCATGTGCTTGAGCTGGGCCAGTTCGACCTGCAGCTTGCCCTCGTGGCTGCGCGCGCGCTGGGCGAAGATGTCCAGGATCAGGCCGGTGCGGTCGACCACGCGCCGCTGCAGCGCCTTCTCCAGGTTGCGCTCCTGCACCGGACTGAGCGGATGGTTGACCAGGACCAGGTCGGCGCCGGTGGCGTCGGCCGCCGCCAGCACCTCCTCCAGCTTGCCGCTGCCGATCAGGGTGGCCGGACTGGGCCGGTCGATGCGCGCGGTGAGGGTGGCGGCCACGCTGGCACCGGCCGACCGGGCCAGGTCGGCGAACTCCTCCAGCACGTCCCCGGCCACGGCGCCGCCGGCGTGGGGCTGGATCAACAGCGCATGCTCGCCCTTGCGGGATCTTTCGAACAATGGGAACTCCGGGAAGAACTACTCGGCCTCGTCGCCGCCTTCCTCGTCCCCGGAATCACCCGGTTGCTGCACGTAGCCGCCGCCCGGCCCGACCTTGACGTTGCGCGACGGCACGACGGTGGAAATGGCGTGCTTGTAGACCATCTGGCTGACGGTGCTGCGCAGCAGCACCACGAACTGGTCGAAGGACTCGATGGTACCCTGCAGCTTGATCCCGTTCACCAGGTACACCGATACCGGCACGCGTTCGCGCCGCAGTGCGTTCAGGAACGGGTCCTGCAGCGATTGCCCCTTGGACATTGGCGACTCCCCTCAGCTCTTCGTGCGAGCGTTCTTCTTATGTGGGTGTTGCACGGGCCTCCCCGGCCCGTCCGGGCATGTTACACAAGCCGGCCGCCGTGGCGAGGCCCGTCAGCGGCCCAGGAAGCGCGAAACCGCCTCCCGAAGTTGACCGCCGTCACGTTCCGGGTCGAACCAGCACCCGTCCAGTTCGCCGCGCAACCAGGTGAGCTGGCGCTTGGCCAGCTGGCGGGTGGCGAAGATGCCGCGGTCGCGGAACTCCTCGGCCGAGGTGGCACCATCCAGGTGTTCCCAGGCCTGGCGATAGCCGACCGCGCGCAACGCCGGCAGGTCCAGCGGCGCGGGATGGTCGCGCAACCGCGGCAATGCGCGCAGGCCACGGACCTCGTCGAGGAAACCGGCTTCGAGCATGCGTTCGAAGCGCAGGGCGATGCGTGCGTGCAGCGTCGCGCGACCGGCCGGTGCCAACACCAGCTTGAGCACACGCAGCGGCAACCGCGGCGGCCGCGGATCACGCTGCCATTCGCTGATCGGCCGGCCGCTGAGCCGGAACACCTCCAGCGCGCGCTGGATCCGCTGCGCGTCGCCGGGGCGGATGCGCGCGGCGGCGGCTGGATCGACCCGTGCCAGTTCGGCGTGCAACACCGGCCATCCGCGTGCGGCGGCCTCGGCGGCGATGACCTCGCGCAAGGCCGGATCGGCCTCCGGCATCGGCGCCAACCCGTGCAGCAGCGCGCGGAAATACAGCCCGGTGCCGCCGGCCAGCACCGGCAGGCGGCCGCGGGCGAGGATGCCGGCGATGACGCTGCGCGCATCCTGCGCGAACTCGGCGGCCGAATATGGCTGCCACGGCTCGCGCACGTCGATCAGGTGGTGCGGCACCCCGGCCCGCTCGGTCGCATCCGGCTTGGCCGCACCGATGTCCAGCCCGCGATAGACCAGCGCCGAATCGACGCTGACGATCTCGCCGCCGCATCGCTGTGCCAGCTCGATGGCGAAGGCAGTCTTGCCCGAGGCGGTCGGGCCCATGACGGCGATGGCGAGGGGGCGGGTGTCGACGGGCATGTCGGGATTGGTTGCCGTGCGCTTCGCGGCACGAAAGCGGAAAGCTTACTTGAGCGATGGCATGCCCTGGCCCCTGCAGCGTTCCCATGCCTGAATATCAGGGCTTTCTTACATTCCACGACGTTGATGGCACGGTGCTCCAGGGAATTCGTTCCCGTAGCCTCGACCTGTCTTGATTTATGTATCGTTTTCGATACGCTTCACGATCGCCGAAGTACGGCAAACCGAAGCTTTCCTGAAGTGGATCATCGGTCTGCACGACAAGATTGCCGCCGGTATCGTCCTGCGCCGGATCGACCGCATGCGCAGTGGCCTGTTCGGCGACGTGAAGTATTTCGACGGCATCGGCGAGTTGCGCATGGACCATGGCCCTGGCTGCCAGATCTACTTCGCAAGTCATGGGGACGCCTCCGTCATGCTGCTTTGCAGAGGCGACAGGTCCACTCAGGAAAGGGACACCAGAAAAGCCCGCCAACTCGCATCCGACCTCTGAGCCTCGTCGGCCCCGCACACATCATGCGATGCCCAACATGCACGGAAATCCATCATGGCCAAGACCAAGACCCTTCCCTTCGATTCGGCAGAGTACATGGACACGCCGGAGGCCATCGCCACCTACTTGGGGGACGCGCTGGCATCCGGCAGTGCCGCCGAATTCCAGGACGCTCTCAGTGTCGTGGCGCGCGCACGCGGCATGACCGAGATCGCCCGGGCTTCCGGCCTGGGTCGCGAAAACCTCTACAACGCCCTGCGCGCCGACGCACATCCCCGCTTCGATACGATCCAGCGCGTCCTGGCGGCGCTCGGCGTCGAGTTGCACGTGCGACCGGCCTGATCCAGGCCCCGTATCTCGGAGATCTGTCAGAGTCGCGTTGAGACGGGGACGACGAAAACGCGAATACCTGAAACGGAAACGCTCTAGCGTCGGCGCGCGCCGAGCCGGCCGAAGGCCAGCAGCACGAAACCCAATACCATGGCAATGCCGACATCGCGCAATTCGCGGGCATTGACGCTGGCGAGCAGCCATGCGATCACGACCAGCGCCACCGCGACGGTAAGCATGCCGCCGGGTGCGTGGAACAGCGCCGGCGGCGCGTCCGGGCGCCGTCGCAGCACCGGCAGCGCGACACAGGTGGCGGCGTAGGTCAGCAGCCGCGTCAAGGTACTGATCGCCACCGCACCCGTGGACGCGGGTCCGGACTGGGAATACAAGCGGATCCGCAACATCGGGATCTCCGGCACGCGCAACCTCGCCACGGGCATCAAGGCCTTCAACCTGTACTGCTAAGGCAACTTGCTTTCACTGCGCAATGCCGGTGCCACCGGCAAGTCCGCGCTGGCCGGGGGCTACAAGTACTGATGCGTGGTTGATGCCGGCCGCGCGGCCAGGCCCGTGGACCGACGGCCTCACTCCCGCTCGAACCGGGCGATCTCGTCGAGCACCTGCTGCATCTTGCGGATGCTGCCGCCGGCTGCGCCATCGTCCAGCCGGCGACCCAGGTCGGCACGCGCCGGACTGCGCGACCAGCGGTGGAAGACCCAGGTGCCGAACAGGCCCGCGATGCCGACGGCCAGCCCGCCCCAGACCATCTGCGGTGCCTGCGCCATCAGGTCGTTTCCGCCCAGGGCGGCCAGCACTACCAGTACTGCGACCCACATCAACCACCACGGCAGGCCGCAGATCATGCCGTTGACCAGATACAGCCGGCGCAGCGAGGCCAGTTGTTTCTGGATGGTGACGACCGGGGCGGTGTAGTCGATCCTGCCGATGGCAGCCAAGGTCATGCCGGCCAGCACGATGACGGCAATGCCGTAGGCGTGCACGAACACGCCGGCCGCGACCGCGTGGGCCGGATGCGGGCCGACGCTCCAGAGCAGGGTCGCCAGCGCCAGGAACGGCAGGCCGAACAGGATCTGCGCCAACTGCCCCCAGAACAGCGGGCGCAGGCTGGCGCGCGCGCGCTCCAGCTTCCGGTCGCGGAACAGTTGCAGGTTGATGACGTCGTGCCGTTCCAGTTGCCGGCCCAGGGCCTGCCAGGCGTGCTTGAGGTCGTCGGATTCCATGGTGTGTTCCATTGCGTCGAGTCCGTGGGTGCGTGTCGATGGATCAGAGTTCGTTGCGGATGCGTTGCTTGAGCCGGCCGATCTTGGTGGCGACGTTGGTTTCGCTGATGCCCAGGATGTCGGCGATCTCGCGGTAAGCGTGGTCTTCCAGGTAGAGCAGCATCAGCGCACGATCCAGGGGCTTGAGCGCGGCGATGAACGCCTGCAGCGCCCTGACCTGGAGCTGCAGGCCGGGATCGGCGGCGCCGGCATCGGCCAGGTCGTGCACGGTCTCGTCCAGCGGCACGGCGTGGCGGCGGCGCAGGCCGTCGCCGCGAGCGAAGGAAATGGAAACGTTCAGCGCGACCCGGTACAACCAGGTGGAGAAACGGCGATCGGGATCGTAGGCGGGGAAGGCACGCCAGGCCTGGGCGGCGATTTCCTGCGCCAGGTCGGCGCGGTCGTCCGGAGTCCAGGCGTAGCTGTGCACCACCTTGAGCACGATGCCCCGGTGCCGCTCCAGCAGCAGGGAGAATTGCCGTTGCGTATCGGCTTGCATGGCGGCGGCGAGTTCCATCCGGGGTGCGGTCCCGAGTGTGGGGTCGGGAGAGTGATTCGCACCAGCGGCGGGATAATCACATCGCCCGCTTCCGGGCCGCGCCGGATGCCGGGGTCAATCCTCGTCCGGCCAGCGGATCGCCGGCGCGGCATCCTTGCGCGGTGCCGGCACCGCGGCCACCGCTTCCCACACCTTCAGCGCATCGACCGTGGCGGCCACGTCGTGCACGCGCACGATGCGCGCGCCGCGCTGGGCGGCGACGAGATGCGCGGCGACCGAACCGGCGGCGCGCTCGGCCGGATCCCGGCGCCCGGTCAGCTCGCCGATGCTGCGCTTGCGCGACAGGCCGGCCAGCACCGGCACGCCCAGTTCGACAAAGCGTTCCAGGCGGGCGAGCAGTTCGACATTGTGCACGGTGGTCTTGCCGAAGCCGAAGCCGGGATCGGCAACGAGGTTCTTCTTGGGGATGCCGGCCAGTTCGGCGGCGAAGATGCGCTCGGCCAGGAAGCGGTGCACTTCGGCCACCACGTCGTCGTAGCGCGGGTCGTCCTGCATCGAGCGCGGATCGCCGAGCATGTGCATCAGCACCACCGGCACGCCGAGCGCCGCGGCGGTTTCCAGTGCGCCTTCGCGGCGCAGGGCGCAGACGTCGTTGACCATGCCGGCGCCGGCTTCCACCGCCGCGCGCATGACCCCGGGCTTGCAGGTGTCCACGCTGATCGGCAGCGCGGTTTCCCGCGCCAGGCGCTCGATCACCGGAATCACGCGGCGCAGCTCCTCCTCCAGCGGCACTTCCCCGGCCCCCGGGCGGGTGGACTCGCCGCCGACGTCGAGGACGTCGGCGCCCTCCTCCGCCAGCTTCAGCGCGTGCGCCACCGCCGCGTCGGTGGTGGCGTGGTCGCCGCCATCGGAGAACGAGTCTGGGGTGACGTTGACGATGCCCATGACCCGGGTGCGGTCCAGCTTGAGCGGGCGACCGGCGCAATCGAGCGTGGGGGTGATGTCGAACATCGGCGAGGCGCCCGGAAGGAGTCGCAGCCAGTCTGACCGCTGCGGGGTGCGGCAGACAATCCCGGCGTAGCCGCCGGACTCGCGCCGGCGCGGGAACGACGGAACGCCTAGGCAGTACCGGCGTCGAAGCGCTCGGCGCGGCGGCGGGCGTAGAGGCCGAAGGCGAATGCGGCGGCGGCCAGCAACACCGAGATGCCCACCAGCGGCAGCGGCAGCCTGCCCAGCGCGTAGAACACCGCGGTCGCGGTCAATATGCTCGAGGCACCAGCGAAGGCGCCCGAAACCCACGGGCGCCACGGGTTGCGGACGTAATAGCTCGATCGCGGCGCGGTGCCGTCCTGCCGGTCCGGCTCCTGCCCGGAGGACGTCCCGGGTACCTGCCTGTCCATGCCGATGCGGTGCCCGCCCCGGTCAGGTCTGCGTGGCCGGACCGCCCACGGGCGGCAGCGGACGCGCATCGCCACCCTTGTCGTCGCCCCGGCCGGACTTGCCCCAGCCCATCGGCGGCGGCGGCTCGCGGCCCTCCATGATCGCGTCGATCTGCGGCGCGTCGATGGTCTCGTACTGCAGCAGCAGCTGCGACATCGCATGCAGCTTGTCGATGTTCTCGGTCAGCAGGGCCTTGGTCTTGGCATAGGCCTTGTCCAGGATCGAACGCACCACTTCGTCGATCCGGCGCGCGGTCTCGTTGGAGACGTTCTTGTGCTGGGTCACCGAACGGCCGAGGAACACCTCGTCCTCCTCCTCGCCGTAGGCGATCGGGCCCATCTCGTCGCTCAGGCCCCACTTGGTGACCATGTTGCGCGCCATCTTGGTCGCGCGCTCGATGTCGTTGGACGCGCCGGTGGTGACCTTGTCCTCGCCGAAGATCAGCTCCTCGGCCACGCGCCCGCCATACAGCGAACACAGCTGCGATTCGATCGCGGTGCGGTTGTAACTGTACTTGTCGCCCTCGGGCAGGTACATGGTCACGCCCAGGGCCCTGCCTCTGGGAATGATGGTGACCTTGTAGACCGGATCGTGCTCCGGCACCAGGCGACCGACGATGGCGTGGCCGGCCTCGTGGTAGGCAGTGAGCGTCTTCTCGTCCTCGCTCATCGCCATCGAGCGGCGCTCGGCGCCCATCAGGATCTTGTCGCGGGCGCGGTCGAAGTGGTCCATGCGGACCTCCTTCGCGTTCTCGCGCGCGGCGAACAGCGCGGCCTCGTTGGCCAGGTTGGCCAGGTCGGCGCCGGAGAAGCCCGGGGTGCCGCGCGCGATCACCATCGGCTCGACGTCGTCGGCCAGCGGCAACTTGCGCATGTGCACCTTGAGGATCTGCTCGCGGCCCTTCACGTCGGGCAGGCCGACCACCACCTGGCGGTCGAAGCGGCCGGGGCGCAGCAGTGCCGGGTCGAGCACGTCCGGGCGGTTGGTCGCGGCGATCACGATCACGCCCTCGCCGCCCTCGAAGCCGTCCATCTCCACCAGCAGCTGGTTGAGGGTCTGCTCGCGCTCGTCGTGGCCGCCGCCCAGGCCGGCGCCGCGATGGCGGCCGACCGCGTCGATCTCGTCGATGAAGATGATGCACGGCGCGTGCTTCTTGGCCTGCTCGAACATGTCGCGCACGCGGCTGGCGCCCACGCCGACGAACATCTCCACGAAATCCGAGCCGGAGATCGAGAAGAACGGCACCTTGGCCTCGCCGGCGATGGCGCGGGCCAGCAGGGTCTTGCCGGTGCCGGGCGGGCCGACCATCAGCACGCCGCGCGGGATCTTGCCGCCGAGCTTGGTGAACTTGGACGGATCGCGCAGGAAGTCGACCAGTTCGCCGACCTCCTCCTTGGCCTCCTCGCAGCCGGCCACGTCGGCGAAGGTGACCTTGATCTGGTCCTCGCCCTGCAGCTTGGCGCGCGACTTGCCGAACGACATCGCGCCCTTGGCGCCGCCGCCGCCACCCTGCATCTGGCGCATGATGAAGATCCAGAAGCCGATGATCAGCAGGATCGGCAGGAAGGTCAGCACGATGTTCCAGAAGCCGGGGCTGGTCCTGGGTTTCTCGCGGACCACGTCCACGTTCTTGCTGACCAGCTGGTCGATCAGCTTGCCGTCCATCGGCCCGACCACCTGACCCTCGGTGCCGTCGGCACGGCGGTAGCGGATCGCATTGGCGGTGAAGGTGCTCTCGTCGGTGAACACCACCGAGCGGATCTTGCCGGCGTCCACGTCCTGCAGGAAGCGGGTGTAGCTGGGGCTTTCGGCAACGGTGGCGCCGGGGCCGCCGTCGCGGGGCGAGAAGCTCTGGAACACGACCATCAGCACCACGGCGACGACCACCCAGAGCAGCAGGTTCTTGGTCAGGTCGTTCATCTTCATCGGCTCCGCGGTTCCTGTAGGGCGTGTCGCGCTGGCGGCTGGGGGGATGGGGCGGGTTGGCTTGCAGGTCGAGCTTACTTGATCGCGGCGCGCTTTCCCTGCGCCAGGGCATAGACTTCCGGCGAACGCTTGCGCGAGGCCGCCGGCTTCCGGATCGCCACCTTCTCGTAGCGGCGGCGCAGCTGGCGCACGTAATCGTCGAAGCCCACCCCTTGGAACAGCTTGATCAGGAAGGCCCCGCCGGGACGCAGGTGGCCGTCGGCGAACTCCATCGCCAACTCCGCCAGGTGCATGGCGCGCGGCAGGTCCACCGCATCCACACCACTGAAGTTGGGGGCCATGTCCGACAACACAAGGTCCACGCGCTGGCCGTCCAGCAGCGTCTCCATCTGCGATAAGACCGCTTCTTCCCTGAAGTCGCCATGAAGGAATTCGACCCCGGCCAGCGGCGGCATCTCCAGGATGTCCAGGGCCAGCACCCGGCCGCCGTCGCCCATGGCCTGGCGCACGTACTGCGACCAGCCGCCGGGGGCGGCGCCCAGATCGACCACGACCATGCCCGGCTTGAGCAGGCGGTCGCGCTCGATCAGCTCCTCCAGTTTATAGGCGGCGCGCGAGCGCAGGCCCTCGGCCTGGGCCTTCTTCACGTAGGGATCGGAGAAGTGCTCGCGCAGCCAGCGCTGGCTGCTCTTGCTGCGGGACATGCGGGGAAGGCCGGGCAGATGCCCGCGGCGACATGGGCCGCCATGATACCCTGAACCACTCCCCGACCCCGCACCGCCGCCCGATGCCGCCCGTCCTGACCGCCGCCCAGAACCGATTCCTCCGCGGCCAGGCACACGGGCTCAAGGCCTTGATCCAGGTCGGCGGCAAGGGCGTCACCCCCGCCCTGCTGGCCGAGCTGGACGCGGTGCTGGAGCGCCACGAACTGGTCAAGGTCAAGGTCGGCGCCGAGGACCGCGAGGCCCGGGACGCGATGATCGCCGAAATCGCCGCGCAGACCGGCGCGGCCCTGGTGCAGCGGATCGGCCATACCGCCACCCTGTACCGCCCGGCCCGGGAACGGCCGCAGATCGTCCTGCCCCGGTCCTGAGCGGGCCAGCGGGGCACGGATGCAACTGAGCCACGAACGTCCCGACTACGCCTGGGTGCTGCGCGGCGCCGACGGCCACCGCGCACGGGTCAACGACCGGGTGCTCGAACGCAGCTTTGCCCTGGCCCCGGACCGGCTGCTGGAGGACTGGGACGCGCCGGCCGCCGCCGTCGCGCTGGAACCCGCCCACCTGGAGCCGCTGCTGGCGCTGGCCCCGGAGCTGGTCGTGCTCGGCACCGGCGAACGCCAAGTGTTCCCGTCCCCGGCGGCGATGGCCGCCTGCCTGACCCGCGGCATCGGCATCGAAGTCATGGACAACGCCGCCGCCGCGCGCACCTACAACGTGCTGGCCGGCGAAGGCCGCAAGGTCGTCGTCGCCCTGCTGCTGGGCTGAGCGGCCAGCAGCGGAATTGAGGGGGCCTTGCCTCTGGCGTCTCGCCCACCCGCGCAGCGGCGCCCCCCCGGCCGAAGCCGGCCTCATGCTCTTTGCACAGAGTCCCTACCGCTTCGGCAGGTACAGCAGCGGATCCACCGGCTTGCCGTTGTAGCGGATTTCGAAGTGCAGCTTCTCGCGGTCGGTGCCGCTGCGGCCCATCTCGGCGATCTGCTGGCCGGCCTTCACCTTCTGGCCCTCGACAACCAGGCGCGTGCGGTTGTGGCCATAGGCCGACAGCCACTGTTCGTTGTGCTTGACGATGATCAGCTCGCCATAGCCGACCAGGCCTGCGCCCGAATACACCACCACCCCGTCGGCCGCGGCGACCACCGGCTGGCCGCTGCTGCCGCCGATGTCGATGCCCTGGCGGGTGGCGTTGCCGTCCACGTAGCTGCTCAGCAGCACGCCCTGCGCCGGCCAGCGCCAGCTGAAGCCACTGCTGACGGGGGCCTTCTGCGCCGGTGCCGGCGCCGGGGTGCCGGTCGACGACTTGGGCGCGACCACGGTCCGGGTCGGCGCGGTGGCGGTACCGCGGCCGGCGCCGGACTGGCCCAGCCACAGGCGCTGCCCGGGATAGATGGTGTAGGGCTCGGGCAGGTTGTTCCAGCGCGCCAGCTCGCCCACCGCCACGTTGTTGCGGCGGGCGATCGAGTACAGGGTATCGCCCTTCTGCACCACCACGCTGGCACCGCTGCGGCCGCCGGTGACGGAGGCGGACTTGCCGGCCTCTGGCTGCTGCGTGCGCACCACGTTGCTCCGGCACGCCGCCAGCGCGGCGACGGCCAGCAGCAGGAAGACGATCCTCGCGTTGCCGCGCCACCCATCGGCTCTCATGCGCTTGTAGCCCTCCATACCAGCCACGCCACCAACCCGGCCACCAGCACGGTGGCGATCCAGCCCAGCGGTTCGATCCAGCGCCGCAACACCGCCGCGGCGCGCGGCCCGCCGAACCGGATCGCCCCGGCCAGCAGGAACACGCGCTTGGCGCGACCGACCAACATGCTCAACGCATAGGGAAGCAGAGGCACGCCCACGATACCCGAAGCCCAGGTGAACACCTTCATCGGGATCGGCATGAAGCCGCCCACCACCAGGAACCAGAACACGGCCCATGGCGATTGCGCCATCTTCGCCTGCACGGTGGCGATGCCCGCCTCGATGCCCGGCAGCATGCCGATGGTCGCCAGCAGCGGCTTCACCGCCTGGAAGGCGTAGTGGCCCAGGGCATATCCCACCATCGCCCCGACCATGGAACCGAGCAGGCTCAGGGTGGCGAACCGCCAGCCCCGCTTCGGCTGGGCCACGCACATCGGCGCGAGCATCACCTCCGGCATCACCGGGAAGATGATTGCCTCGGCGAAACTCAGCCCGGTCAGGTACGCCGGCGCATGCGGATGGCCGGCCCAGCGCAGGGCGCGATCGTAGAGCGGGCCGAAGACCTTCATCCGCGCGCCCTCAGTCCATCGTCCCCGACAGCAGCGGCACGAAGGCCACCGCAGCCAGCCGGGTCTCGTCCACGCCGCCGTCCTCGCGCCGGACCAGGCGCACCAGCGCCTGGGTGGCGCTGCCGCCGACCGGGGCCACCAGCACCCCGCCCACGCGCAACTGCTCCACCAGCGCCGGCACCAGCGCGGGTGCGGCGGCGGTGACGATGATCGCGTCGTAGGGACCGTGCTCGGGCCAACCGATGCGGCCGTCGTCGTGCTTGCTGCGGACGTTCATGCCCAGGGTGCGCAAGCGCTTGCGCGCCTGGCGCAGCAGTTCGCCGATGCGCTCGACCGTGTACACCTCCAGGCCCAGCGCGGCCAGCACCGCGGCCTGGTAGCCGGAGCCGGTGCCGATCTCCAGCACCCTCGACGGTGCGTCCTCCAGCAGCACTTCGGTCATCCGCGCCACCACCCAGGGCTGGGAGATGGTCTGGCCGTGGCCGATCGGCAACGCGGTGTCCTCGTAGGCGCGGCTGGCCAGCACCTCGTCCACGAACAGGTGCCGCGGCAGGGTGCGGATCACGTTGAGCACGCGTTCGTCGGCGATGCCCTGGCCGGTGGCCGAGCCTTCGCGCAGGCGCTCGACCAGGCGGTCGCGCACGCGCTGCGACGTCATGCCCAGGCCCACCGCCTCCGGCTGCAGGCGCATCCGCGGGGTCACGCGGCCGCTCCCTTGCCGGGTGCAGTGGCGCCGTTGCCGTTGGCCAGCGCCTCGCTCAGGCCGCCCACCCAGCCGGCGACCTTCTCCAGCGCCTGGTAGCGGGTCAGGTCGACGTGGATCGGGGTGATCGAGATGTGACCGGTGCGCACGGCGTGGAAATCGGTTCCCGGGCCGGCATCCTGTTCCGGGCCGGCCGGGCCGATCCAGTACACGGTGCGGCCGCGCGGATCCTCCTGCGCCACGCAGGGCTCGGCCCGATGGCGGTTGCCCAGGCGGGTGACCTCGAAACCGCGGACCTCGCCCCAGGCCAGGTCCGGCACGTTGACGTTGAGGATGGTGTCGGCCGGCAGCGGGTCGGTGAGCAGCCGCGCCACGATCTCCACCGCCGCGCGCGCGGCCGTGTCGTAGTGCCTGGCGTCGTGGTTGCGGGTCGCCAGCGACATCGCCACCGCCGGCAGGCCGAGGAAACGTCCCTCCATCGCCGCCGACACCGTGCCCGAATAGATCACGTCGTCGCCGAGGTTGGCGGTGGTGTTGATCCCGGACACGACGATGTCCGGCTCGAACTCGAACATGCCGGTCAGGGCCAGGTGCACGCAGTCGGTGGGCGTGCCGGCGACCGAGCAGGTGTAGTGGTCCAGGCGCTTGACCCGGATCGGCAGGTCCAGGGTCAGCGAGTTGCTGGCACCGGAGCGGTCGCGGTCGGGGGCCACCACGTAGACCTCGTGGCCGGCGTCGCGCAGGCCCTGGGCCAGGGCATGGATGCCGGGCGCGTCCACGCCATCGTCGTTGCTTACCAGTACGCGCATGGGCTTCCTCGAAAACACCGGCATGATACCGGAAGCCCTCGCCGCGGTTGCGCTAACCTGCGCCCATGCACGAGGACGAGGAAGATCCCGCCGCCCTGTTCCGCGCCGCCGTGGGCAAGGTCGCGCCGCTGCGCAAGCCGGCGCAGGACCCGCCGGCGGCAGCGCGACCGCGGCCGGCCAGGCGTCCGCAGCCGGATACCCGTGATGCCGGCCCGCGCGCCCGCTGCGCCGACGATCCGGACGCGGTGCTGCTGCGCGGTGACGCCAGCGCGTTCCGCCGCGAGCGGGTGACCGCGCGCGACTGGCAGCGCCTGCGCCGCGGCCAGTTCTCCGCCCAGGACGAACTGGACCTGCACGGCGCCAACGCGCTGCAGGCCGAGACCCTGCTCGCCCGCTTCCTGGCCGAGGCCACCGGCGCGGGCCTGGGCTGCGTGCGCATCGTCCACGGCAAGGGCGGCGCCACCGGCGAGGGCGTGCCGGTGCTGAAGAATCTGGTCGACCGCCTGCTGCGCCAGCGCGGCGAAGTGCTCGCCTTCCATACTGCCCCGCCGGCCCAGGGCGGCACCGGGGCGTTGCTGGTCCTGCTCGCCCGGCGCTGAGGCCGGCGGGTGACGGTCCCGGGGGCCGGTCCGGCTAGAATGCGCCGGATGGACACTCCCGCCTTCACCGCCGCCGAACTGGCCGAGCGCTTCGCCTTGCAGCTGCACGGCGACGGCACTGTCCGCGTGCGCGGGGTGGCCACCCTGGCCAATGCCGGACCGGAACAGCTGGCGTTCCTGGCCAACCCGCGCTACCGCGCGCAACTGGCCGAGTCCGGTGCCGGCGTGGTGGTGCTGCGCACCGGCGACGCCGAAGCCGCGCCGGGCACGGCCCTGGTGGCCAAGGACCCCTACGTCGCCTTCGCCCGGATCTCGGCGCTGTTCGAACGGCTGCCGGCGCGCGACCCCGGGATCCACCCCAGCGCCGCGATCGACCCGTCGGCCGAGGTCTCGGCCGACGCCCACGTCGGCCCGTTCGTCAGCATCGGCGCACGCTCCCGGATCGGCCCCGGCTGCGTGATCGGCCCCGGCTGCGTGATCGGCGAGGACTGCGAACTCGGCGCCGGCTGCGAACTGCAGGCGCGGGTGACCCTGGTGGCGCGGGTGCGCCTGGGCAAGCGGGTTCGGATCCTGCCCGGCGCGGTACTGGGCGCGGCCGGCTTCGGCCTGGCGATGGACGCCGGGCGCTGGGTCAACGTGCCGCAGCTGGGCGGGGTGGCGGTCGGCGACGACTGCGAGATCGGCGCCAACAGTTGCATCGACCGTGGCGCGCTGGACGACACCGTGCTGGAAGAGGACGTGCGGATCGACAACCTGGTCCAGATCGGCCACAACGTGCGCATCGGCGCGCACACCGCCATGGCCGGCTGCTCGGCCGCTGCCGGCAGCGCCAGGATCGGCCGCTATTGCCTGGTCGGCGGCGGCGCCGGCGTGCTCGGCCACCTGGAAGTCTGCGACAAGGTGCTGATCACCGCGATGTCGCTGGTCACCCATTCGATCCGCGAGCCGGGCGAGTATTCTTCCGGCACCCCGCTCACCGACAATCGCACCTGGCGGAAGAACGCCGCCCGGTTCAAGCAACTGGATGCACTGGCGCGTCGCGTCAACGCTTCCTCCCAGGAACCCAGCGAATGAACGAAACCGTCACCCTGCCCGTCGACGTCCGCACCATCCAGTCGCTGATCCCGCACCGCTACCCGTTCCTGCTGGTCGACAGGATCGTCGAGGTGGACATCGAGGCCAAGCGCATCGTCGGGGTCAAGAACGTGACCTTCAACGAGCCGTTCTTCCAGGGCCACTTCCCGGGCGCGCCGATCATGCCCGGGGTGCTGATCATCGAGGCGCTGGCGCAGGCCGGCGGCGTGCTGACCCAGCTTTCGCTCGGCCGCGACGCGCAATCCAAGCTCTTCTACATGGTCAAGGTCGACAACGCCCGCTTCAACCGCCAGGTGGTGCCGGGCGACGTGCTGGAACTGCACGTGCAGATCAAGCGCGTGATCCGCAACATGGCGGTGTACTACGGCGAGGCCAAGGTCGGTGGCGAGATCGTCGCCAGCGCCGAGGTGCTGTGCGCCGGCACCCGCGAGTAAGCCCCCATCCCACCCGAGCCAATACCCGACCGCCGGGGATACCGATGACCGATACCGCCCGCATCCACCCCACCGCCGTCGTCGACCCGCGCGCCCGCCTGGGCACGAACGTGAGCGTGGGCGCCTTCACCCTGATCGGGCCCGAGGTGGAGATCGGCGACGATTGCGAGATCGGGCCGCACTGCAGCGTCCACGGCCCGACCCGGATCGGGCGCGGCAACCGCTTCATCGGCCATGCCGCCGTCGGCGGCGAGCCGCAGGACAAGAAGTTCGCCGGCGAACGCACCGAACTGGTGATCGGCGACCGCAACGTGTTCCGCGAATTCGTCACCCTCAACCGCGGCACCGGCGGCGGCGGCGGCGTGACCCGCATCGGCGACGACAACTGGATGCTGGCCTACACCCACGTCGCCCACGACTGCGTGGTCGGCAACCACTGCATCTTCTCCAACAACACCACCCTGGCCGGGCACGTGACCGTGGGCGACTGGGTGATCATCAGCGGCTTCGCCGGCTCGCACCAGTTCTGCCGGATCGGCGACCACGCCTTCATCGCGATGGGCGCGCTGGCCAACGGCGACGTGACCCCCTACACCACCATCGGCGGCAACTCGATCGGCCGCCCGCGCGGGATCAACAGCGAGGGCCTCAAGCGTCGCGGCTTCAGCCCCGAGCGGATCACGGCGATCAAGCGCGCCTACCGCACCCTGTTCGTGTCCGGGATGCCGCTGGCCGAGGCGCGCGAGGAGCTGGCCCGCCAGGCCGAGGGCAACGACGACGTGCGCCTGTTCCTGGACTTCATCGACAGCGGCGAGCGGCCGCTGTTGCGTTGACCGCAGGGACCTTGCCGCGGTGAACGAACAGGTCCGCGGCCACGAAGCCGCACGCCGCAGCGGGGAGGGCTGGCCACGCTTCGTGCTGGTGGCCGGCGAGGCGTCGGGCGATGCGCTCGGCGCCGGCCTGGTGGAGGAGTTGCGCAAGCGCTTCCCCAAGGCGCGCTTCGCCGGGATCGGCGGCGATGCCATGCGCAGCGCCGGGGTGGAGACCTGGCACGACGCCAGCGAACTGGCGGTGATGGGCCTGTTCGAAGTGCTGCGCCACTTGCCGCGGCTGCTGCGGCTGCGCCGCGAGTTCCGCGAGCGCGCGCTGGCCTGGGCGCCGGACGTGCTGGTCGGCATCGACGCACCGGACTTCAACCTCGGGGTGGAGCGCTGGTTCAAGCGGCGCGGGGTGGCCACGGTGCATTACGTCAGCCCCTCGGTATGGGCCTGGCGCGAGAAGCGGGCCGAGAAGATCGGCGCCAGCGCGGACCGGGTGCTGTGCCTGTTCCCGATGGAGCCGGGGATCTACGCCCGCCATGGCGTGGACGCGCGCTTCGTCGGCCATCCGATGGCCGATGCGATGCCGCTGGATCCGGACCGCGCGGCCGCGCGCGCGCAGCTGGGCCTGCCCGCGGGCGCGCCGGTGCTGGCCGTGCTGCCCGGCAGCCGGCTGGGCGAGGTCGAGCGCCTGGGCGAGGTGTTCTTCGAGGCCGCCTGGCGCGTGTCCGAGGCGATGCCGACCCTGCACGTGGCGGTACCGGCGGCCAATGCACGCTGCCGCGCGCTGCTGGAGGCGCAACTCGCGGGGGCGGCGTTGCCCGCGGCGCAGACGCATGTGTTCGATGGCCAGGCGCGCGCCGCGCTGGCCGCCGCCGACGTGGTCCTGCTGGCCTCCGGCACCGCCACCCTGGAGGCGATGCTGTCGAAGCGGCCGATGGTGGTCGGCTACCGGATCTCGCCGCTGACCTACCGCATCGTGCGCATGCTGGGCCTGATCAAGGTGGACCGTTATGCCTTGCCCAACGTGCTCGCCGGCAGGGACCTGGCCCCGGAGCTGATCCAGGATGACTGTACTCCCGGCCAGTTGGCCGAGGCGGTGCTGCGCTGGTTCCAGTCGCCGCGCGCAGTGGCGGCGCTGCAGCCCGAGTACCTGGCGCTGCACGAGAGCCTGCGCCGCGACGCTTCGGCCTCGGCGGCCGAGGCGATCGCCACCCTGCCCGGACTGGCCGGCACAGGCCAGCCGCAGCCGTGAGCCGGCGGGCGTCGCGCCGGGCGCTGGCGAGCGGCCCGGACCTGTTCGCGATCGACCGCGTCCTGCTGCGCGTGGCCGGGGTGGACGAGGCCGGTCGCGGCCCGCTGGCCGGGCCGGTGGCGGTGGCCGCGGTGATCCTGGACCCGGCACGCCCGGTCCAGGGCCTGGACGACTCCAAGAAACTCAGCCCCGCCAGGCGCGAAGCGCTGTACCCGCTGATCGTGGAACGCGCGCTGGCCTGGCACGTGGAGATGGTGGCGGTGGAGGAAATCGACCGGCTCAACATCCTGCACGCGACCCTGGAAGGCATGCGCCGCTGCGTGGCCGCGCTGGGCCCGCGGGTGGAGCTGGCGCGGATCGACGGCAACGCGGTGCCCAAGGGGATGCCGTGCATGGCCGAGGCGATCGTCGGCGGCGACGCGCTGGAGCCGGCGATCATGGCCGCCTCGATCCTGGCCAAGGTGTCCCGCGACCGCCTGATGGTCGAACTGCATGCCCGGCACCCGCAGTACGGCTTCGACCTGCACAAGGGTTATCCCACGCCATCGCACCTGGCCGCGCTGGCGCAGCACGGTCCCTGCCCCCATCACCGCCGCAGCTTCGCCCCGGTGCGCGAGGCTGCCGCGCAGTTCGGGCTCGCCGGCTAGGCGCGAACCTCGACCGCAACGACGACAAGCGCGGGAAAGCGAACGGCCCGCCGAAGCGGGCCGTCGCGGCAATGCAGCGGACCGGCCGAGCAGCCGGCCAGGCGTCGGTGTCAGTGATGGTGCCCGCCGTCGCCGTGCACGTGGCCGTGCTCGATCTCCTCGGCGCTGGCCTCGCGGACCTCGACGATCTCCACGTCGAAGTGCAGGTCCTTGCCGGCCATCGGGTGGTTCAGGTCCACGTCGACCACGCTGTGGCCGACCTTCTCCACCGTGACCGCGCGCGGGCCGAAGTTGGTCTGCAGCACCACCTGCATGCCCGGCTGCAGCCGCGCGTTGCCGAAATGCTTCTTCGGGACGCGCTGGCCCAGGCCCTCGCGGCGCTCGCCGTAGGCCTGCGCCGCCGGCACGTCGACGCCGAAGCTCTCGCCCGCCTGCCTGTCCTGCATCGCCGACTCCAGACCCGGGATGATGTTGCCGTGGCCGATCAGGATCGCGATCGGCTCGCGGTCCTTCGAACTCTCCAGCGGCTCCTGGCCGACCTCGGACACGGTGTAATGGAAACGGACGACGCGGTCTTTTTCGATCTTCATGCGCAACTCGGTCTGGCTGCCTGCGGCGGCAGCGGATGGGCGGCTTGTCGGCCGCGGGGGAATGCGGCCATGATGGCCGCCGTGAGGAAAGACCGGCATTATCCTGCCCCGCTCCCGGCCATGCCAGCGCCGAGCGCCACCGCCGGCCGCGCCACGCTCCTGGCCGCCGTCGCCGCGCTGTTGCTGGCCGCCTGCGGACACCCGGCCACCCGACCCACCGCCCCGGCCACCGGCCACTGGCCGCAGGTGGCCCCGGCCGACCCGGCGCGGGCCAACGCGGTCACCCTGCGCGCCCTGAGTCTGGTCGGCACGCCCTATCGCTACGGCGGCAACACGCCTGACTCGGGCTTCGACTGCAGCGGCCTAGTCAACTACGTCTACCGCGACATGCTCGACCTGCGGCTGCCGCGCAGCTCGCGCGAACTGGCCCAGGTGCAGGGTCCGCGGCTGGCCCAGGAACGGCTGGCCAGCGGCGACCTGGTGTTCTTCGGCAGCGGCCGCGAGGTCAGCCACGTCGGCATCTACGTCGGCGAAGGCCGTTTCGTGCATGCCCCCAGCAGCGGCGGCACGGTACGCCTGGACCGCCTGGACGGCCCGTACTGGCGCGACCACTACAGCGGGGCGAAACGGGTCCTGGACTGAAAACGGGACACGCGGCACACGGACTTTACGGAAATTTAACTATTTGTGAACACCGCTTCACGGTGAAGCCGGCATCATCGCGACTCTGCCCGCTTCCATGACCGCCGCGTGACGACCGACGACCTGCCTCCAGGCCAGCCTGCCGCCACTCCCGCCGCCCGCGTGCGCCGGGCGCTGCGTCCATTCCTCTTCCTGGTCCTGGTCGTACCGGCCCTGCCGGTGCTGGCGTCGCCCCGGCCCGAGCCGGCCACGATCGAACCCGAAGCCATCGCCCCGGCCGCCCCGGCCACGATCGCACCCGAACTGGAACGACCGGAACCCGCGGTGGCCGTGCCCGCCCCCCCGGTCCCCACCCGCACCATGGCCAAGGCCAGCGCCGCCGCCAAGCCGGCGCCGACCACCGGCAGCCTGCGCCAGAAGGCCGATGCCGCCGCCGACGCCACCCTGGCGGCGCTGCTGCCGCATCTGGCCGGCAATGACAGCCTGCCGCTGCTGGACCGCTCGGCGATGTTCGCCGGCGACATCAGCCGCCTGCTCGCCGCCTACGACCTGACCCGGGCCGTCCCCCAGCAGGAGCCGGCCAAGCCCCAGGGCGGCGGCGTGCAACAGGTGCTCAAGGCAGCCATGTCGCTGGTCGGCACGCCGTACCGCTGGGGCGGCACCTCCACCGACGGCTTCGACTGCAGCGGCCTGGTCGGCTACGTGTTCCGCAATGCCCTGGGCATCGAGTTGCCGCGCGTCTCCCGCGAAATGGCGGCCAAGTCCGACGCCAAGCTGATCCGCAACCGCGACGACCTCAGCCCCGGCGACCTGGTGTTCTTCGGCCTGCGCGGCCGGGTCAACCACGTCGGCATCTATGTCGGCGACGGCCAGTTCCTGCACGCCCCCAGCCGCGGCAAGGACGTGCGCGTGGACCGCCTGGACTCCGGCTACTGGAGCAACCGCTTCATGCAGGCGCGCCGGGTCGAGATCTGACCCCCCCGCGGGACGGCGCACGAATGGACGTACGCGGCCGCCCCCGGGGCGGCCTTTTCGCTTGCGTGCCGCACAGGGCGCGCGCCGGGACGCGGCCTCAGTCGCCGGCGTCCGCTTCCTCCAGGCCGACGTTGCTGGAGGCCCGTTCGTAGGCTCCCCGGTCCAGCAGCCCGGTTTCCTTGGCCACCAGCACCGGCACCAGCATCTGCCCGGTCACATTCGTCATGGTCCGCATCATGTCGAGGATGCGGTCGATCGCCACCAGCAGGGCGATGCCTTCCAGCGGCAGCTTGGCCGCGCTCAGCACCAGGGTCACCATCACGATCGCCGTGCCCGGCACCCCGGCGGTGCCGAAGCTGCCCAGCACCGAGGCCAGCAGGATCACGAAGTACTGGTTCAGCGACAGGTCGATGCCGAAGTACTGGGCCACGAACACACTGGTGAGCGCCGGGTAGATCGCGCCGCAGCCATCCATCTTGATGCTCGCCCCCAGCGGCACCGCGAATGCGGCGTAGTCCTTGTCCACCCCCAGGTTGTGGGTGACCGCGCGCAATGCCACAGGCATCGAGGCGAAGCTCGAGGAACTGACGAACGCCACCTGCATGCCCGGCGCCGCGCCGCGGAAGAAGCGCAGCGGGTTGAGCCCGTGCGCCAGCAGCAGGCTGCCGTACACGAACACGATGTGCAGGGCGCAGGCCAGGTACAGGGCGAACACGAAGCTGCCCAGCGGCAGCAGCTTCTCGAAGCCGTAGCTGCCGACCAGCCCGGCGATCAGGCCGAAGGTTCCCAGCGGGGTCATCTCCAGCACGAAGCGGGTGACCTGGATCATCATCTCGCTGGCCTCGCCGGCCAGCGCGCGCAACCGCGCGGTGCGCTCGCCGAGCCTGACCAGGGCGAAGCCGACCAGGCCGGCAAAGAAGATCACCTGCAGGATCTTGCCCTCGGCCAGCGCGGCGAACGGATTGGCCGGGACCACGTCCAGCAGCACCTGCACCGGAGTGGGCACCTCGCGCGGAGTGTAGTCGGCGGCCATGTCGAGCCCGGTCAGCCCCTGGCCCGGCTTGAGCACCAGCCCGACCACCAGGCCCACGCACACCGCCAGCGCGGCGGTGACGGCGAACCACAGGAAGGTTCGCCCGCCCAGCTCGGCCATCGACTTCTGCCCGTGCAGCGACGCCACCGCGTTGATCACCGCGAACAGCACCAGCGGCACCGCGATCATCCGGATCAGGGTGACGTAGACCGTGCCCAGCGGCCCGAACCAGGTCTGCGCCGCCGGTCCCATCAGCCAGCCGGCCAGCGCGCCGAGGACGAAGCCGGCCAGCACGCGCTGCCAGAAGGGAATGGCCAGCCAGGCCGAGACCAGTTTCATCGGGGAGGCAATCCGCGGATCGTGGGAACCGGCACGATAGCCCAAGGCGCCGGCACTGGCGACGCCGGGGATGGAACGCCGGCATGTCACCGGCACGCCATCGGCTGCCGGCATAATGGCCGCCCCCATCGCGTCGCCCGGCGCGGGTGCGGCACCGCCATGCGGTCCGCGATGCCTGCAGCCGGTGCGCGCCCGCCACCGGATTCCGGATGATGACCCGTTCCCGCCTGCCGCTCGCCCTGACCGCCTCCTTGGCCCTGTTGCTGGGTGCCTGCGCCACCACCGGTGGCGGTGCCGCACCGGCAACCGTGGCGACGGCGACGGACGCACCGGCCGTGGCGGTGGACGTGCCCGCGGTCGCGCACCCGGCCGGCGAGACGGCGACCTGGTGGTACCGCAGCGGCGCCTCCCAGGCTGCCGCCCGCGGGGCGATGTCCGGGCGTGCGAAGAACGTGATCCTGTTCCTCGGCGACGGCATGAGCCTGACCACCGTGGCCGCCGCGCGGATCCTCGACGGCCAGCGCCGCGGCGGCGCCGGCGAGGAGAACCTGCTGAGCTGGGAGCGCTTCCCGCACACCGGCTTCAGCAAGACCTACAACACCGATTCGCAGACCCCCGACTCGGCCGGCACCATGAGCGCGATCACCACCGGGGTGAAGACCCACATGGGTGCGATCGGCGTGTCCGCCGGGAACCGCCGCGACTGCGCCGACAGCCTCGGCAAGCACCGCCTGACCTGGCTGCAACTGGCCGACAGCGCCGGCATGGCCACCGGCATCGTCAGCACCGCCCGGCTCACCCATGCCACCCCGGCGGCGACCTGGACCCATGTGCCCGACCGCAACTGGGAACACGACGGCAACCTGCCGCAGCAAGCCGTCGCCCAGGGCTGCATCGACATCGCCCGGCAAATGGTCGCCACCCCCTATGGCCGCGGGCCGCGGGTGATGTTCGGAGGCGGTCGGGCCAAGTTCATGCCCGAGACGCAGGCCGATCCCGAGTACCCCGGCAGGACCGGCCAGCGCCGCGACGGACGCGACCTGATCGCACAGTGGGAATCCGCGCACCCGGACGGCGCCTACGTCTGGAACCGCGAACAGCTGCAGGCGGCGAAGGATGCGCCGGCGGTGCTGGGCCTGTTCGAGCCCGACCACATGCAGTACGAGCACGACCGCGACCCTGCCGCCGAACCCTCCCTGGCCGAACTGACCGCCGAGGCGATCCGGCGCCTGTCGCAGGATCCCAACGGCTTCGTGCTGATGGTCGAAGGCGGCCGCATCGATCACGCCAACCACGACGGCAACGCATTCCGCGCGCTCGACGAGACCGTGTCCCTGTCCGAAGCGGTGCGCGTCGCGGCGGAGCTGACCTCCGCGGAGGACACCCTGATCCTGGTCACCGCCGACCACTCGCACACGCTCAACTTCATCGGCTACCCGGTGCGCGGCAACCCGATCCTGGGCAAGGTGCGCGGCGGTGGCCTGGACGGCGGCACCGGCGATCTCTCCCGCGACCTGACCGGCCTGCCCTACACCACCCTGAGCTACGCCAACGGTCCCGGCAACACCGGCGCCAGCGATCGGCAACCGGCCGGTCCCAAGCGCTTCCCGCATGCGCCGCGCAAGATGGAGCCGGTCCAGGGCCGCCCCGACCTGACCGCGATCGACACCGAGACACCGGACTACATGCAGGAAGCCCTGGTGCCGCTGAAGAGCGAGACCCACGGCGGCGAGGATGTCGGCATCTGGGCGCGCGGCCCGGGCAGCGCCGCGGTGCGCGGCACCCTGGAGCAGAACGCGATCTACCACGTGATCGTGCAGGCCACCCCGAGGCTGCGCCAGCGCCTGTGCGCCGCCCGCACCTGCGACGGCAACGGCGTGCCGGTGGAACTGCCGCAACCGGAGGATTTCCAGCCGGCGCATTGAACTCCGCCGGGCCCGTGCCGCGGATGCGGCGCCCGCCCGGCAGCCGGCGCGGCCGGGATCAGAACGGCTTGGCCAGCACCAGCCAGATCACCGGCACCAGCGCCAGCAGCGGCAACTCGTTGAACAGGCGCAGCCTGAATCCGGACGGCAGCGTGCCCCCCCGGTCCAGGCGCTTGAGCCAGCGCCCGCCGACGATGTAGTGGGCGAACATCAACGCGACCAGCGCCAGCTTGGCGTGCATCCAGCCGCTGCCGGGACCGACCATGGTCGGGAATCCGTCGATGACCCGGTACCCCAGCCACAGCACCAGGCCGAGCACGAACGCCGCGCCGAACATCACGTGCCCGAACCGGTACAGGCGGCGCCCCATCAGCTTCAGCCGCGCCGCCACCTCCACCTGCCCTTCGGTCTCGGCCAGGTTCACCAGGATCCGCGGCAGGTAGAACACCGCCGCCATCCAGGAAATGACGAACAACAGGTGGGCGGTCTTCACCCAGAGATAGGTGGCATGCATGGGTGGCGCCCGCGGCTAGTAGGATGTGCCGATTCTCGGCCATCGCCCCCCGCACTGTCGAACCCGGCGCCGGCCGCGGCAGTCCCGTCCCTCCGCCTCCCGCATCGATGACCAAGACCTACGACCGCCGCTATTTCGAGCACTGGTACCGCGACCGCGCCATCCGCGACCCGAAGCGGCTGGCGCGCAAGGTCGCACTGGCGGTCGCGGTGGCCGAGCACTACCTGGAGCGCCCGCTGCGCAGCGTGCTGGACATCGGCTGCGGCGAGGGCGCCTGGCGTGCGCCGCTGCTGAAGCTGCGGCCGAAGCTGCGCTATCTCGGCTTCGACTCCAGCGAATACGCGATCGCCCGCCACGGCGCGCGCCGCAACCTGCATCCGGCCCGCTTCGGCGACTTCGAATGGCTGCGCCCGTGCGCACCGGTGGACCTGCTGGTGTGCGCCGACGTCATGCACTATCTGCCCGCCCGCGAACTGCTGCGCGGCCTGCCCGGCCTGGCCGAACTGTGCGACGGCGTGGCCTTCCTCGAAACCTTCGCCGCCGAGGACGCGTTCGAAGGCGACACCGAAGGCTTCCAGCCGCGCAAGGCCGCGTGGTACCGGCGCCATCTCGAAGCCGAAGGCTTCACCGCCGTCGGCTCGCATTGCTGGCTCGGCCCGGCCCTCTCCGCCAGTGCCTCCGCCCTGGAGCGCCTGTAGGCCGGCAGGAATTCCCTGCCGCAGGCCGGCGGCGACTTGGGCTCCGGACAGGGCCGCCGGGCCTTGGGGGTCTGGCGCATCGCCAGGCTCCAGGGGGAAAGCGCTTGCGGGGGCGGTTGGCTGCACGCGCCCCCACCGCACCGAAGCCGGGAAACCACGCTGCGGTTGAAGTTGCGGTTGCGGCTACCGCTACCGCAACACCTCATGCCGCGCCGCCCAGCCGTGGATCACGCTGGCGATCGCCTGCACCCCGTCGGTCAGCGCCGCCGGCCCCGGCTGCAGGATCAGCGGCGACTTGATCTCGTGCAGCTCGCCGTCGCGTACCGCCGGGATCGCCTCCCAGCCCGGGCGGGCGGCCACCTGCTCCGGCCGGAACTTCTTGCCGCACCAGGAACCGAGAATGATGTCCGGCGCGCGCGCCACCACCGCATCACCATCGGCCAGGATCCGCGCCTTCGCCAGCGGTTGCGCCGACAGCTCCGGGAACACATCCTCGCCCCCGGCGATCCGCACCAGTTCCCCCACCCAGCGGATCCCGGTGATGATCGGCTCGTCCCACTCCTCGAAATAGACCTTCGGCCGCACCGGCAGCAAGGCCGCACGGCGCTCGATGGCATCGAGTCCGCGCCGCAGCACATCGGCGTAATCCGACGCCCGCTGCGCGGCGCCGACCAGCGCCCCCAGCCGGCGCACGTAGTCGAGGATGCCTTCCACGCTGCGGTGGTTGGCGATCCACACCTCCACCCCGCGTCGCACCAGTTCGGCGGCGATGTCGGCCTGGATGTCGGAGAAGCCGATCGCCAGGTCGGGTTCGAGCGCCAGGATCGCCTCGATCTTCGCGCTGGTGAACGCACTGACCTTGGGCTTCTCGCGCCGCGCCTGCGGCGGACGCACGGTGAAGCCGCTGATGCCGACGATGCGGTCCTGCTCGCCGAGTGCATACAGGGTCTCGGTCGGCTCCTCGGTGAGGCAGACGATGCGCCGCGGACCGCTCATCGCTGCCGTGCCGGCAGGCTCACGGGTACAGCATCCGCTTGCTCCAGCCGCCATCGTCGGCGCGATCGTAGCGCCAGCGCTCGTGCAGGCGGAAACCGGCGCCGTACCAGAACTCGAACGCGGACGGCACCACCCGGAATCCGCTCCAGCCGGCGGGCCGCGGCACCTCGCGCCCGGCATATTCGGCTTCGGCCTGCGCCAGCCGCGCCTCGAACGCCTCGCGCGACTGCAGCGTCTGCGACTGCCGCGACGCCCACGCGCCCACCTGGCTCATGCGCGCACGGCTGGCGAAGTAGGCGTCGGCCTCCACGTCGTCCACCTGCTCGACATCGCCGGAAACGCGCACCTGGATGCCCGCCTCGCCCAGCTGCCGCCACAGGAACAGCAGCGCCGCGCGCGGGTTGGCGCGCAGGTCGCGGCCCTTGGCACTGTCCAGGTGGGTGTAGAACACGAAGCCGTGCGCGTCGAACGACTTCAGCAGCACCGTGCGCACCGCCGGCATGCCATCGGCATCGGCGGTCGCCAGCGCCATCGCATTCGGGTCGGCCATGCCGCTGGCCGTGGCCTCGGCGAGCAGCCTGCCGAAGGTATCCAGTGCCTCGGCGTGCAGCGGGTCGATCATCGCGGTCTCCACAGGCGCGGCGGGGACACGTATTGTGGCCCGATGTCGAAGCAGGCGCACGCCGGTTTCCCGCCATGGCTGGTGCACGCGGCGCTGGCCGCCGCCGGCGCCCGCAGCGGTGGCGGCCTGCGCGTGTTCGGCATCTCCGGCCTGCAGGGCAGCGGCAAGAGCACCCTGGCCGCGCAGCTGGCCGCCGCGGCGCGCGCAGCGGGGTTGGCCGCCGCCTGCGCATCGCTCGACGACTTCTATCTGACCGCCGCCCAGCGCCGGGCGCTGGCCCGGGACGTGCATCCGCTGCTGGCCACACGCGGTCCGCCCGGCACCCACGACCTGGCCCTGGCCCTGGCGACCCTCGACGCCCTGCGCCACGGCGGCACGCCGCCGCTGCCGCGCTTCGACAAGCTGGGCGACGACCGCCTCGCGCCGGAACTCTGGACGCGTCCCGCCGGGCCGCTCGACCTGCTGGTGTTCGAAGGCTGGTGCCTGGGGGTACCGGCGGAAACGGAGGATGCCGTGCGCGAACCGCTCAACGCGCTGGAACGCGAGGAGGACCGCGACGGTCGCTGGCGACGCCGGTGCAACGCCGCCCTGGCGCGCGGCTACCCGCCGTTGTGGGCACGGATCGACGTGCTCTGGTTCCTGCAGCCGTCCGGCTTCGAAACCGTGCGCGACTGGCGCGCCGAGCAGGAGCGCGCGCTGCAGGCCGCCGAACCCGGACGCGCGGGAATGGACCGCGCGACCCTGGAACGCTTCATCCAGCACTACGAACGGATCAGCCGCCAGGCCCTGCGCATCCTGCCGGGGATCGCCGACGCCCGGGTGCCGCTGGACGCCCGGCGCACGCCGCTGGCCGTGTTCGCGCGCGACCGACGCTGATGCCGGCCGCGCGCCATCGCGGCGCCCGGCTTCAGCCGGCGCACCGGGAATAGGGCGAGCCCTGCAGCCAGGGCTGGTAGCGGGCCGGCATCGGCGGTCCGCCCTTCCAGCCGTAGTCGTGCCCTTCCACCACCAGCGTGCCCGGCTTCTGGCCCGGATCGACGATCAGCAGGAACGGGGCCGCGCCGTTGGCATCGTCCCAATACGGGAAGAACGCATGGGCGCTGCCCTCGTACTCCGGCCCGAAAAAGCTGATCGCGTACTCGGGCCGGTTGGCGCGCTCGATCCGGCCCTGGCCCTGGTCCAGGGCGAAACCGGCGGCATCGATCACCACCTGCGGGTATGTCGTGCAATCGCCCTTGGGCGCATAGCGGCCGTGGAGCGATTCGAGGCCCTTCATGTCCGTGAGCGACACCGCCCCCGCGGGGGCGGCACCGCCGAGCGAGGCAAGGGCGGCCAGTGCCAGCATGACCGGGAAGGTTCTGTGCATGGGCATGTCTCCTGGGGAGGTCCGTGCTGCGGAAAGCTGTACCTGGGCAGCCCGACATCCCCGGCCGCCCTGCCTTTCCCAACGGCGGCAAGCCATCGCAACGGCCACGGTTTCCCGTTTGCGGCGGCGATGGCGCGCCCCCGACGGCATCCCCGCCGACGCCGGACCGGCCGGCTACTGGACGATGAAGGTCACCCGCATGTTGACCCGCCACTCGACCACGTTGCCCTCGCCGTCGGTATCGACCTTGATGTCGTTGACCCAGGCGCCCTGGATCCCCTGCACGGTTTCGGCGACCTTCTTCAATCCGCTCTTGACCGCATCCTCGACGCTGCCCTTGGACGAAGCGCTGACCTCGATGACCTTGGCGACCGACATGGCCTTCTCCTGCTGCATGGCGCACGCGCGCCGGGAGCCCGCAGTGTGGCCGCCGCCGCGTTAACGCCGCGGCACGGGCATGTCCGTGGCCGCGGCGGCCCGTGCCGTGGTGCTAGCATCGCCAGCCATGAATCCCGCCCCGAACCTCGTCCTGGTCGGCCCGATGGGCGCCGGCAAGACCTCGATCGGACGACGCCTCGCCGACCGCTTCGGCCTGCGCTTCGTCGATGCCGACCATCACGTCGAGCGCCGCACCGGCGCCAGCATCGCCGCGATCTTCGAACACGTGGGCGAGGCCGGGTTCCGCGAGCGCGAAGCGGCGGCGCTGGCCGAGCTGCTGGCCGGCGAAGGCCTGCTGCTCGCCACCGGCGGCGGCGCGGTGCTGGGCGAGGCCAACCGCCGGCTCATGCACGCGCGCGGCTTCGTGGTCTACCTGCGCGCCGGACTGGAATCGCAACTCAAGCGCCTGCAGCGCGACCGCGCCCGGCCGCTGCTGCAGCGCCCCGACCGCGAGCAGGTGCTGCGCGAGCTGGCGCGGGTGCGCGAGCCGCTGTACCGCGAGGTCGCCGACCTGGTCCTGGACACCGATGGCCTGACCGCGGCCGAAGCGGCCGGCCGCCTGGGCCTGCAGCTGGCCGATCGCTGGTCGATGAAGGGAGTGGCGGCGTGAACGCGATGCGCACGGTCAGGGTCGCCGGCGACCCGCCCTACCCGATCGACATCGGCCCGGGCCTGCTGCGCGACGGCGCGCGGCTGGCAGGCCATGCGCGCGGACGCCACGCGCTGCTGCTCAGCGACGACCACGTCGCCCCGCTGTATGCCGAAGCCGTGGCCGCAGCGCTGCGCGAGGCACGCCCCGACCTGCGCCTGGCCGTCCACGTGATGCCCGCGGGCGAATCGCACAAGACCCTGGCCAGCTTCGCCGCGGCGATCGACGCGTTGGCCGCACTGGGCGCCACCCGCGACGCCACCGTGTACGCGCTCGGCGGCGGCGTGGTCGGCGACCTGGCCGGTTTCGCCGCGGCCTGCTGGATGCGCGGCATCGACTGCGTGCAGTTGCCCACCACCCTGCTGGCGATGGTCGATTCCTCGGTCGGCGGCAAGACCGCGGTGGACATCCCCCGGGGCAAGAACCTGGTCGGCGCCTTCCATCCGCCGCGCGCGGTGATCGCCGATACCACCACCCTGCACACCCTGCCCGCGCGCGAACTGCGTGCCGGCCTGGCCGAGGTGGTCAAGTACGGCGCGCTCGGCGACCCGCTGTTCTTCGCCTGGCTGGAAGCCGAACGCGACGCCCTGCTGGCCGGCGAAGACCGCGCCCTGGCCGAGGCCATCGCCCGCAGCTGCGAGCACAAGGCCGCGATCGTCGGGCGCGACCCGCTGGAACAGGGCGAGCGCGCCCTGCTCAACCTCGGCCACACCTTCGGCCACGCCATCGAGGCCGAGCAGGGCTACGCCGGCGACGGCCGCGATGCCCTCGTCCACGGCGAAGCGGTCGCGGTGGGCATGGTCCTGGCCGCGCGTTTGTCCACCACCCTGGGCCTGGCTCCCGCAGCGGACACCGCGCGCCTGGAGCGCCTGCTGCACGCCTTCGACCTGCCCACCCGGATCCCCGCGGGCCTGGACCCCGAGGCCCTGCTCGCGCGCATGCGCCTGGACAAGAAGAACCTCGCCGGCCGCCTGCGCCTGGTCCTGTGGCGCGGCATCGGCCAGGCCGAAATCGTCCCCGACGCCGACGAATCCCGGGTCCTCGATCTCCTCCGCGACGCCTGAGCCACGGCGCCACCGGCTACAATCACGCCCCATGCGCATCCTGCTCCAGCAGCGCCCGGCCCCGGGCGAAGCCCCCCGCTACCTGCAACTGACCCTGCACCCGGACCTGTTCGGCGGCTGGGAGTTGCTGCGCGAGAGCGGCCAGGTCGGCGGCAAGTCGCAACTGCGGCGCGAGCAGTACCTGCTCCAGGCCGAGGCCACCAGCGCCTTCGAGAAGGCCCGCGACAGCCAGCTCAAGCGCGGCTACCAGCTGATGTTCGTGGCCGGCGCCGAACCGCCGAAGTAACCGCCCCCCGCCGCCGGCGCGTCCGGCGCACCCCCCGTTCCCGCTTCCGAGGTTTCCCCTTGACCCACGCCCCCGCCAACGACCGCCTGCTGCGCGCCCTGCGCCGGCAGCCCGTGGACCGCACCCCCGTGTGGCTGATGCGCCAGGCCGGCCGCTACCTGCCCGAGTACCGCGCCACCCGCGCCGCGGCCGGCAGCTTCCTGGGCATGGCCAAGAATCCGGACCTCGCCTGCGAGGTCACCCTGCAGCCGCTGCGGCGCTTCCCGCTGGACGCGGCGATCCTGTTCTCCGACATCCTCACCGTGCCCGATGCGATGGGCCTGGGCCTGTACTTCGTCGAGGGCGAAGGCCCGAAGTTCGAGCGCCCGGTGCGCGACGAAGCCGACGTGGCCCGGCTGGCGGTGCCGGACATGGAGACCGAACTGCGCTACGTGATGGACGCAGTGCGCACGATCCGCCGCGAACTGGACGGCCGCGTGCCGCTGATCGGCTTCTCCGGCAGTCCGTGGACCCTGGCCTGCTACATGGTCGAGGGCGGCGGCAGCGACAACTACGCCAGGATCAAGGCGATGGCCTTCAACCGCCCCGAGTTGCTGCACCGCATGCTCGGTACGGTCACCGATGCGGTGATCGCCTACCTGGCCGCGCAGCGCGCCGCCGGGGCGCAGGCGCTGCAGGTGTTCGACACCTGGGGTGGGGTGCTGTCGCCGGCGCTGTACCGCGAGTTCTCGCTGCCCTACCTGGAGCGCATCGCCCGCGAGCTGGATCGCGGCGAAGGCGCCGGACGCGCGCCGCTGATCCTGTTCGGCAAGGGCAACGCCCCGCACCTGGAAGCGCTGGCGGCCACCGGCACCGACGCGGTCGGGGTGGACTGGCTGGTCGGCATGGACGAAGCCGCGCGCCGCACCGGCGGCCGGGTGGCGCTGCAGGGCAACCTCGATCCGGCCACCCTGTACGCCAGCCCGCAGGCCATCGCTGGCGAGGTCGCGCGGGTGCTCGACGACTATGCCGCCGGCAACGGTGGCTCGCGCGAAGGCCACGTGTTCAACCTGGGCCATGGGATGTCGCCGGACATGGATCCCGAGCACGTCGCGGCGCTGGTGGAGGCCGTGCACGCGCACAGCGCGCGCTGACCCCCGCGAGCCCGGCGCTCGGACCATCCCGTGGGCCCCGGCCGCGGGTCGGTACGTGTCGTCAGGCGGGGTCGGCCTTCGGCAACACCGTTTCGATCGCCGCCGCCAGCAGTTCGCCGGTGACCGGCTTGCGCAGGAAGCCATCGAAACCGGCCTCGCGCGCCTGCTGCTCGGCCTCGGCATCGGTGCGCGCGGTCACCGCCAGCAACGGCTGGGCGAAGCCTTGCGCGCGCAGCTGCCGGGCCAGCGCCAGGCCGTCCATGCCGGGCAGGTCCAGGTCGAGCAGGCCCAGGTCGAAGCGCGCCACCGACACGTCGGCCAGCGCCGCGAGTCCGTGCGCGGCATGCGCCACCCGGTGGCCCTGCGCGCGCAGCAGGCTGGACAACACTTCGGCCACGGTCGGGTCGTCCTCCACCAGCAGCAGGTCCAGTTCCCGCCCGGGCTGGCCCGCCG